>NZ_JBXWRS010000002.1:0-341650 GCF_059612985.1 Ruegeria sp. BHSC043
GTGGAACGGCGGCCGAGTGATGGGCATGGTCTTGCTGGCCTTCGGGCTGGTGTTGATTGTCGAGGGGCTGGCCTATGCGCTGGCCCCTTCGCTTGTGGTGCGAGTGCTCGAAGCGCTGCGCAGCCTGCCCGAACCGGCGCGGCGGCTGGTAGGGTTGCTGTGCGTGGTCAGCGGTTTCATTCTGCTCTGGGCCGCGTATCAGGCGGGGTTTTGACCCGCCGCGGTCACGCGCAGGTGAATTCCTGTGCTTACCGAGTTGCGGGGCGGTGCAAACTGACTACATTGTTTGCAAACAGGGCGCGCCAAGGCGGTCCTTATGGCGATTGTCGACAAGGAGAGACCAAGTGCAGGCATTAGCACGCAGTGTGGCCGTCCGCCGGGACGATATGGTAACGATGATGCGGTTGATGTGGCTGTCTTTTGCCACCGCGATCCTAGTGCTGGCCCAGACCGTGGCCGCGCAGGCCCGGCCCGAAAGCCTGGCGCCTCTGGTCGACAGGATCAGCCCCGCGGTGGTCAACATCACCACCACAACCCTGATCGAGGGGCAGGCCGGTCCGCGCGGCATCGTACCCGAAGGCTCTCCGTTCGAGGATTTCTTTCGCGAATTCCAGGACCGCAATGGCGGCGAGGAAAACCGTCCCCGCCGCAGCAACGCGCTGGGCTCGGGCTTCGTGATTTCCGAGGATGGATTTATCGTCACCAACAACCACGTCATCGCCGAGGCCGATGAAATCCTGATCGAATTCTTCCCGGGTGACGGACAGCCAAAGAAAGAGCTGCCGGCCAAGGTGATCGGCACCGACGAAAAAACCGATATCGCTGTGCTCAAGGTCGAGGCTTCGGGGCCGCTGAAGTACGTCACCTTCGGTGACAGCGATACGGCACGTGTCGGCGATTGGGTCATCGCGATGGGAAACCCGCTGGGGCAGGGATTTTCGGTCTCGGCCGGTATCGTGTCAGCGCGCAACCGTGAACTCAGCGGCAGCTATGACGACTACATCCAGACCGATGCGGCGATCAACCGAGGCAACTCGGGCGGGCCGCTGTTCAACATGGACGGTCAGGTGATCGGCGTGAACACCGCGATCCTGTCGCCCAATGGCGGCTCGATCGGCATCGGGTTTTCGATGGCATCGAACGTCGTGGTCAAGGTGGTCGACCAACTGCGCGAGTTCGGCGAAACCCGTCGCGGTTGGCTGGGTGTGCGCATCCAGGACGTGACCGAGGACATGGCCGAGGCGATGGGGCTGGACAAGCCCGGCGGGGCGCTGATCAGCGATGTGCCGGACGGCCCCGCGAAAGAGGCGGGCCTGCTACCGGGTGACGTGATCCTGAGCTTTGACGGGGTCGAAGTGCAGGATACGCGCGCATTGGTGCGCCAGGTCGGCGAAACCCCGGTCGGCAAGGCGGTGCGCGTCGTGGTGATGCGCGACGGGGCGACCAAGACCGTGGTGGTCACGCTGGGCCGCCGCGAAGACGCCGAGCGGGCCGAACAGGGCGTAGCTGAAGATTCTCAGGCGCCGGTCGAGGAGGACGCCACTGTTCTGGGCCTGACGATCGCACCGCTTACGGATGCGCTGCGCGAGGATCTGGGGCTGGATGCGGGTGGCGAGGGCCTTGTGGTCATGGATGTCGACGAGGCGTCCGAGGCCTTTGACAAGGGCCTGCGGGCCGGTGACATCATCACCGAGGCGGGCCAGCAGAAGGTCAGCACCATTGCCGAGTTCGAGGCCCGCATGGACGAGGCCCGCGAGGCCGGGCGCAAGTCGCTGTTGCTGCTGGTGCGGCGCGGCGGCGACCCACGGTTCGTGGCGCTGAGCCTCGAGGAGTAGGCGCTCCAAGAATGGACGGTATGGCCGGGGCTTCACGCTCCGGCCATTTTAATTTCGGTCCTGAACGCAAAAGAGCCACATGCCGGGGAGGCACATGGCTCTGGTGCAGGGAGAGGCCAGTGGACAGATATCGGGGATGATACGCTGGCCCCCTACGGTAACGTCTATCGGTGTAATGTATTGTCCGTGCCCTGTATGTGAAGCGGATCACATCGGCCGTGGTTTTCCGAAACCTCAGATCAGATCGGATTCCGCAAGCTGGCGCAGGGCATCGAAATCATGAATTTGTACCCCCCCGCGCGTTGCTTCGACCACTTTGCTGCGTTTCCAGGTGGCGATGGTCTTGGACACGGCCTCGCGTGTGGCACCGACGAATTCGGCCAGTTCGCTCTGCGACAGGGCAATTCGGGCGCTGGGTACCTCTTGCTGGTTTGCAAGGTGCAACAGCTTGCGCGCAAGGCGCACGGGCATGGGCAGGAAGACCTGCTCATTCAACTGTACCCCCATCCAGCGCATTCGCAGCCCGGCCAGCCGGATCATATCCACCGCAAGGTCCGGGTGTGCACGGATCTGGTTCATCACGTCATTGCGGCGCACGCGCAGCACCCGCGACGGCTCGGCCGCCGTGATGGTGGCGGTGCGGGGGCCGCTGTCGAACAGGGCAATCTCGCCAAACACCTCGCCCGGCCGCATCAGGCTGAGCGCCAGCTTGCGCCCGCTCATGGCCAGGAAGGAAACCTCGAGCATGCCTTCCATCAGGGCATAGAGCGCATCGCCCTCGTCGCCCTGTTCAAACAGAACCTCTCCCTGCGACAGGGATACGGGGGTTGCGAGGTTGGACAGCATGACGCGCAACCGTTCGGACGCTTCGGAAAGAAACCCGCTGTTGGGAAATGCTGTCATGGACGACACGAGGCCTCGGCCGGGAACTTGGTGGGTGGTGGTGTGTCAGCTTTCCACAGCTTGCGCGTCAAGCCAAGGATTTTGTGAGGTTTTCTACCGATGTTGGGCCCGCCGGTCGGTGTCTTAGTTCTGGTCCGGGTCGTCCATGTAGCTTTGCAGGATGCTGAATTGCAGCATCAGGAACCCCATCAAGGCGATCGGGAAGCCAAAGGTTTCGATCTTGACCCACAGATCGGTGGACAGGGTGCGCCAGACCAGTTCATTGGCCACGGCCAGCACGGCGAAACAGGCGCACAGGCGGCGGGTCAGGATCATCCAGCCCTCGTGGCGCATGGGCAGCATCTCGTCCAGCACATAGGCGAGGTAGGATTTCCCTTGCATCAGACCGATACCCAGCATCAGCGAGAAGAACCCGTAGACCAGCGTGGTTTTCATCTTGAAGAACCGCTCGTCGTTGAACCAGGCGGTCAGGCCGCCGAAAAAGATGACCATGATGGCGGTGAAGATCTGCATCCGGCTGAGTTTGCCGGTCAGGTACCACAGGATACCCATCGCCCCCAACATCAGCGGAACGAAGATGATGGTGGCCACGATGAAGCCGGAATATTCCGTGCCACCGATCAGAAAGCTGTCGTCGCGCAGGCGCAGGTAGATGAAGAAGAAGGCCAGCGGTGGTCCCAGTTCCAGCACCTGTTTCAGAAACGGATTGATCTCTTTCTTGTCTGCCATGCCTGTCGTCCTGCTGTTCACCCGCCCATTTCAACTATTACCGCGCCCAATGCAATCAATGCCATCAGGATTATGCGCCGAGGCCCCACGGTCTCTTTCAGGGCCAGCCAGCCGATCAGCGCGGCAAAGACGGTCGAGGTTTCGCGCAGCACCGCGGCTTCGCCGACCTTGTCCAGCCGGGTGGCCAGCATGATTGCTCCGAAAGACATGGGGGCGATCAGCCCGCCTGCAAGCCCCCGCAGCATCAACGGCCCGATCGCCGGGCGGTGAATCATCGCCCGCCAGCGCAGGAAGGCGTAGATCGGCATTGTCGCCCCGTCGATCATGAAGAACCAGGCCAGAAAGGTGAACGGATCGGCCGTGGCGCGGATGCCGTAGGCGTCATAGGTGGTGTAGAGCGCCACGAAGAGGCCGGTTGCAACCGCAAGGGCCAATGCGATGCCCAAAGTCTCGCGGTTGGTTTCCAGAAAGCGGAAATTGTAGGCAGCCAATCCGAAGATACCGGTCAGCAGCACGGCAACGCCCAGCCATTGGGTGGGCGAAAAGGTTTCGTTGAACAGCAGATAGGCACCGATGACGGTGAACAGCGGGCCGGTGCCGCGCACCACCGGGTAGACCACGGTGTAGGACCCCTTGGTATAGGCCATCGCCTGCAGCGTCTTGTAGGCGACATGGATCAGCCAGACCACGGCAAATATCGGCCACATGAAAGGTTCGGGCCAGGGCACGACGAAGAACGCAAAGGGCGCGGCCATCAGGCAATAGCAGGCGTCGATCGCCCCGCGCGACAGCCAGGGGTCATGCCGACCCTTCTGCAGCGCGCCGAAAACCGCGTGCAGGAAGGCCGCCATAAGGGCGAGGCCAAGGGCCAGCCTGTGTCCGGCCTCGGTGCCTTCGAGGGAGATCAGCCAGTCGCTCACGCTGCGGGTCTTTCGATGGTGGAGAGGCTGGGGGTTTTCCCCCCCAGACCCCCGAGGATATTTTGGCCCAGATGAAGGTCAGTTGGGGGCGAGTCCGGTCAGGGCGGCGGCGAATTCCTCGGGGTCGAAGGGGGCCAGATCGTCGATCTGTTCGCCGACGCCGATGGCGTGGATCGGCAGGCCGAACTTGTCGGCCAGCGCTACCAACACGCCGCCCTTGGCGGTGCCGTCGAGCTTGGTCATCACCAGGCCCGAGACATCGGCCAGCTTGCGGAAGGTTTCCACCTGGCTGAGCGCGTTCTGACCGGTAGTAGCGTCGAGCACCAGAAGCGTGTTGTGGGGCGCCGTCTCGTCGATCTTGCGGATGACGCGGACGATCTTGGCCAGTTCCTCCATCAGGTCGGCGCGGTTCTGCAGGCGACCGGCAGTGTCGATCATCAGCAGGTCGGCGCCTTCGGCTTGCGCCTTGGTCAGGGCGTCGAAGGCGAGCGAGGCGGGGTCGGAGCCTTCGGGCGCGGTCAGGACCGGTACACCGGCGCGATCGCCCCAGACCTGCAGCTGTTCCACGGCGGCGGCCCGGAAGGTGTCGCCCGCGGCGATGACCACCTTTTTGCCGGCGGCCTTGAACTGGCTGGCCAGCTTTCCGATCGTCGTGGTCTTGCCAGACCCGTTGACGCCCACCACCAGCACCACCTGCGGGCGCTTGGGGTAGATCGGCATCGGTTTGGCGACCGGCTCCATCACGCGGGCGATTTCCTGCGCCAGCAGTTGCTTGATTTCCTGCGTCGAGAGTTTCTTGCCATAGCGCCCCTCGGCCATGTTGGCGGTGACGCGCAGGGCGGTGTCGACGCCCATGTCCGAGGCGATCAGCAGTTCCTCGAGCTGTTCGAGCATGTCGTCGTCCAGCGTGCGGCGGACCACCGGCCCGGCATCGCCGCGACCGAAGAGACGCCCGATCAGGCCCTTGGACTGGGGCTGTTCCGGCAATTCCGGCGGCGGCGGGGCGGGCGTCGGATCGGCCGGCTCGGGCGACGGTGTCTCGACCGGCTGCGGTGTGGGTGCGGGTTCGGGGATTTCCGGGACGGGTTGCGGCTCGGGCTCGGGCTGGGGGATCATCGGATCGGGGGCGGTGGTTTCTTCGCCGCCGTCCTCGACGATTGCCTCAAGCCCCTGTTCGAGGCGGGACGAGGATTTGAACAGCCGGTCCTTGAGCTTGGTAAAAAACGCCATAGTGGTCTCCGCAGGTGTTCCCTTCACCTAATGCGGAATGGCGGCAGTTGCAAAGGGTCAGGTGAAGGCCAGGAAAAAGCCGAACTGTGCGCCCCAGTAGAGCGGCCAAACCAGATAGGGCGTCAGCCGCAGGGCCGGGTGGCTAGGCGGCAGCAGGAACCTTTCGGTTGCCAGGATCAGGTCCGAGGCGATGAAGGCCATCGCGGCTGGCAAAGCCCAGCGCAGCGCCCCGGCCTCGGGCAGGGTCAGAACAGTGATGCCCATGCCCAGAATGATCGGGATATAGGCAAGGACCGGTCCGCGCAGATCCCCGGCCCGAGTGGCCAGCAGCGTGGCCATCACGATCCCCAGAACGACCAGCGTCCAGGCGTATCCGGGTTTGTCCAGGATCAGCGCGGTGTCGCTTGCCGGATGGGTCAAGAACAGAGCGATGTAAACCAGATGCCCGGCGGCGAACGCCCCGATGCCGGCCATGAATGCGCCTTCTGTCTCGTGCGACAGAAGCGCGTCTCCTAAGGCGCAGAGAGAAAGCGCGAGGACCAGAAGCAGAGGGCCGGACTACACTGCGGCCTCGACGGCCAGCAGGGCGACGCTGGCGGTTTTCAGCGCCGTGCGTAGCAGACTGGCCGGACGAGCCGTCAAGGCCAGGTAGGCCAGGGCACAGGCCAGCGCTGCGAGTACGAGAATGGTCATCTTTGGCCTCCGGTTTCCGCCTGCGCCGGAAAGTTTCGCCGCAAGCGGGGCAAATCCTCAACCCGTAACGTGGGGGCATGGCATGCGGCGGCCAAACGGGCGATGGCACAGGGCGGCGGCATCTGCCAAGATACCCCCATGTTTACGCGAGCGGCGATTCTGTTTTTCGTGCTGGCCCCATCGGTGGTGGCCCAGCCCTTGTCGGGCGCCGAATTCGATGCCTACACCCGGGGCAAGACCCTGTTTTACGGGTTCGACGGCGTTGCCTACGGGGTCGAGCGGTACCTGCCGGACCGGCGGGTGATCTGGTCCTTTCTGGATGGCGACTGCAAGCAGGGCGTCTGGTATGAACAGGACGGCCAGATCTGTTTTGTCTACGAAGATCGCCCGGACCCGCAATGCTGGGTCTTTAGGCAATCGGGGGGCGGGCTGGTCGCTCAGTTCGAAGGCGACCCCGAGGCAACCGAGTTGTATGAAGCGGGCGACATCGACGAAGAGATGATCTGTTATGGCCCGGATGTCGGGGTTTGATCGCTCGGGTTTCTAGAACAGCGACCCTTGATCCGGGGCAGGTGGCTTGGATGGTTTCTTCGCGGCTGAGGCCGTTCCGGACAGCGGTGCTGCCTTCAACTTTCCATCCGCGAACTCAATAGTCAGAGTGGCGTGCTTGCTGGCCATTGCCTTTGTGGTGACCACGCCGCTTTCGGCATGCACCACGGCATAGCCGCGTTGAAGTGTGGCCTTGTAGCTGAGCGTTTCCCTAAGTCGGTCGGTCGCATCCAGTTGTTGGCGAAGCCGGTCCATCCGCAGAGTCTGCGCGGCCGTCATGCGCTGGGCCAGTTGGTTGACCCGGTCGCGCTGCTGCTGGATTTCGCGCTGGATCGGGCGGATCGACAGGCGCGAGGACAGGTTGCGCAGCGTGTCCCGCCGCGCGGCCACGAGGCTGCGCAGCGTTGACGGGCGCAGGTGCCCCGACAGTTCCACCACTTGCAGGCGGCGGTTCTGCACGCCGCGTTGCAACGCTGGAGCCAGACGATCGGCAATCAGGTCCAGCCGTTGGCGCGGACCATCCAGCAGAGTTTCGGGGCGCGGCAGTGCGCGCGACAGATCGCGAAGGCGTTGGGCGCGGCGCTGCACAGCGTCGGTGGCCGCGCGGGATAGGCGGGCGCCCTGTTCGCCGGTCCAGGCCAGCAGTTCCATCCGCACGGGCACGGCCAGTTCGGCGGCGGCTGTGGGCGTGGGCGCGCGGCGGTCCGAGACATAGTCGATTAGCGTGGTGTCGGTTTCGTGCCCAACGGCCGAGATCAGCGGGATCTCGGACGCGGCGGCGGCACGGGCCACTATTTCTTCGTTGAAACCCCACAGATCCTCGATCGAGCCGCCGCCACGGGCGACGATGATCAGGTCGGGCCGCGGCAGCGCGCCACCGGGCGTCAGGCGGTCGAAGCCTTGAATTGCGTTGGCGACCTCGGTCGCGCAGTTGGCGCCCTGCACGGCCACGGGCCAGATCAGCACCTTGCGCGGGAAACGGTCACGTAGGCGGTGCAGGATGTCACGGATCACCGCGCCCGAGGGTGAGGTGACGACGCCGATGATCTGCGGCAGGAAGGGCAAGGGTTTCTTGCGCTCGAGCGCGAAGAGCCCTTCGGATTCCAGCTGTTTCTTGCGCTTTTCCAGCAAGGCCATCAGCGCGCCCTGACCGGCCACGACGACCTCGTCGACGTTCATGTTGTATTTCGACTGCGCGCCGAATGCAGTGAGGCGGCCCGTGACCACGACCTCGAGCCCTTCCTCGGGGATCACCGCTAGGCCGGAGATCTGGCCTTTCCACGTGGTGCAGGCCAGCACGTTGCGGTCATCCTTGACGTCGTAATACAGGTGCCCCGAGCGCGCCTTGAATACGCGCCCGACCTCGCCGCGCACGCGGATTCGCCCGAAAGTGCCTTCCAGCGTGCGTTTCACCTCGCCCGAGATCTCGGACACGGTGTATTCGGGGGTATTCTGGCCGGGAATCGGATCGTCAAGCAGGTCGGACATTTCAGCGCCTTGTTTCGATTGCCCGCGCAGCTTAGAACGCCGCGCAGGCAAGGCCAAGCAGATCGGAGACTTTCATGAACATCCTCATTCTCGGCAGCGGCGGGCGCGAACACAGTCTGGCCTGGGCGGTGATGCAGAACCCCAAATGCGACCGCCTGATCGTGGCGCCGGGCAATGCCGGGATCGCGCAGATCGCCGATTGTGCGGCACTAGATATCGAGAATGGCGGCGCGGTGGTCAGTTTCGCCGAGGAAAACGCCATCGATTTCGTGATTGTCGGCCCCGAGGCGCCCTTGGCCGCCGGGGTTGCCGACCGGCTGCGCGAGGCGGGCATTCTGGTGTTCGGCCCCTCGGCCGAGGCGGCGCGGCTGGAGGCCTCAAAAAGCTTTACCAAGGAGATCTGCGATGCGGCCGGTGCGCCCACCGCCGCCTATGCCCGGTTCACCGAGGCCGAGCCGGCCAAGGCCTATATCCGCCAGCAGGGCGCGCCGATCGTGGTCAAGGCCGATGGTCTGGCCGCGGGCAAGGGCGTGATTGTGGCGATGGACGAGGCGACTGCGCTGGAGGCTGTGGACGACATGTTCGGCGGCGCGTTCGGCGGGGCCGGGGCCGAGGTGGTGATCGAGGAGTTCATGGACGGCGAAGAGGCCTCTCTGTTCGTGCTGTGCGACGGCGCGAACATCCTGTCGGTCGGCACCGCGCAGGACCACAAGCGCGTGGGCGAGGGCGATACCGGCCTGAACACCGGCGGCATGGGAGCCTATTCTCCGGCACCGGTTCTGAGCCCCGAGGTCGAGGAGCGTGCGATGGAACAGATCGTGCGCCCGACGATGGCCGAGATGGCCCGGCGCGGCACGCCGTTTCAGGGCGTGCTGTATGCCGGTCTGATGATCAAGGACGGGCAACCGAGGCTGGTGGAGTACAACGTGCGCTTTGGCGACCCGGAATGTCAGGTTCTGATGATGCGTCTGGGGGCGCAGGCGCTGGACCTGATGCATGCGGCGGCCGAGGGACGGCTGGACGAGGCGCGGGTCAACTGGGCCGACGATCACGCTTTGACCGTGGTGATGGCCGCGCAGGGCTATCCTGGGGAATATGAAAAAGGCAGCGTGATCAACGGGCTGGATGACTTGCCCGAGGACAGCAGCCATATGGTTTTTCATGCGGGTACCAAGGCGCAGGACGGACAGATTGTGGCCTCAGGGGGCCGGGTTTTGAACGTGACGGCGCGTGGAGCAACATTGCAGGAGGCGCGTGACAACGCTTATGCGATGGTCGAGGCCATCGATTGGCCGGGCGGCTTCTATCGGCGCGATATCGGGTGGCGGGCGCTTTGACCGTTTGAGGGCCTGCAGGGAAAGGGGGCTTTGCCCCCGCGGCCTGCGACCTCACCCCCAGGATATTTGAGGCCAGATGAAGCGTGCGGTCAGCAAGTGAGCGCGCGCGCGAGGGCTTTGTCGTCGGCCAGCGGGCCGAGGTCTCTGGTGCGCCAGCCGTCTTCGTGGTGGACGGCGATGATCCGTCGCCAGTCGGCGCTGGCGACGATCAGTTCGGGCCGTTCGTTGCAGGTGCGAAGGCCGCCCGAGATGAAATCCTCGCCGATCCGGTGGTTGGTCAGGCCGGGAAGCGCGGCGATTTCCGTCAGTTGGCCGTCGGCAAAGCGCCAGATGCGTAGGATTTTGGCCAAGTGGGGGCGATCGACATAGGCGATTTCGACATGTCCGTCGCCGTCGAGGTCAGCTGCGCTGACCGGGGCCAGCCAGCGGAAACGGGTGCCGATATGCGGTGTCGCCGCCATGCGGCCGTGCGGGCCGTAGATGGCAAGGCGCGCGCCGTGCTGCGCGTCACTCTCCACCGTAATGACTTCCGGAAGACCGTCGCCCGTGACGTCGACCACCCGGGGCGCGAGGTCTTCGAAGACGAGATGATCGGGCAGGGTGAAGGTGCGGTGCACGCCGTCCGAAAGCCTGAGTTCAAGCGTCCCCCATTCGATCCGGTCACCCAGAACGCCGTGTGGATAGCGGGTGGTCGGGTCGGTGTAGTGGGCGGTCGCTATGGTTTCGGCGGCCAAGGCAGGACCCGCCAGCCACAGGCATGCAGCCATCAGCGCGCCGCGCACGCGGCATGGCCAAAAGCGCACCGCCAGACGCGGCGCTTTGAAGCCGCAACGCATGCCGCCAGACGAGCGGGACATGCGCCGTCGCATCAGATCTGCTTTTCCGGCATCTGCACGATCAGCCCGTCCAGTTCGTCCGTCACCTTGATCTGGCAGGTCAGGCGCGAACGGGCCGGGTCGGGCTCGTAGGCGAAATCCAGCATGTCCTCTTCCATGTCGTCCTTGGCGGGCAGTTTCTCGACCCAGTCGGGGTGGACATAGACATGGCAGGTCGAGCAGGCGCAGGCCCCGCCGCAATCGGCTTCGATGCCGGGGATGTTGTTGTCGCGGGCGCCTTCCATCACGGTCAGGCCGTTGGCGACTTCGACGGTGTGCTCGGTGCCACCGTGCTCGATGTAAGTGATTTTTGCCATTGCTCGCGTCTTCCTCTTGCGATGTTTCGCATCTTCCTAATCAAGCCATCTAGGCGTTTCCACCCTCATTTGCGACTCGTCGTGGCGCGTCTGGACATTCGTAGCGTATGTTCTATTTTTGTTCTCATGATCGTTGCCCCGGCATCCCCCACGGTTTCAGGCCAGGACTGGCCGCGCCCGCCCGCCTGCCTGCCCGCCAACCGGCTGCAGGAGCCGCCCGAGGGCGCGCGGGTGATGGTCGCGGGGCTGGTGATCCTGCGGCAGAGGCCGGGGACGGCCAAGGGGGTGATCTTTGTCACGCTCGAGGACGAGACCGGCATCGTGAACGTAATCGTCTGGCGCAAGATCTACGAACGGTTCCGCCGGGCGGTGATCTCGGGACGGCTCTTGCGCGTCACCGGACGGATGCAGCGGGCCCATTCGGTGACCCATGTGATCGCGGAAGAGATCGAGGACATCTCGGGGATGCTGGATCTGCTGGTGCGGGGGGATGGGCAGGCCGGCTTGCCCTGATGCCTGACCTGATGCAAACTTTCCCGCGGAGGAGTTTGTCATGGCATCCAAAGCCGAAGGGTCCACGCCGGGCAACCCGGCGCCGCAGCAGGGGACTGCGCCCAAGGTCAACAAGGTTACGGCGGATGATATTGCCGAGTCGCTGAAAGCGGGGTTTTCCGACTTTCTGGCGCGCCCGGTCATGAGCGGCTTTTTCGGCCTGTTTTACGCGCTGTTCGGGATACTGTTCGTTTGGGCCCTGGTCTGGCTGGGCGCGGTCTGGATGGTCATTCCCGCCGCCGTCGGCTTTCCGCTGGTCGCGCCCTTTGCCGCCGCCGGGCTGTATGAAATGTCGCGCCGGATGCAGAAGGGCGAAGACTTTGGCTGGCGTGATATTCTCACGGTCATGGCCAATCAGCGCAAACGCGAAATGGGTTGGATGGCCTTTGTCACCCTGTTCATTTCTTGGGTGTGGTTCTATCAGTTCCGGACCGTGATGGTGATCGTCCTTCAACACTCATCCTTCTCGGATCTCGAAGGGTTCCTGAATACCGTGTTCTTTTCGCCCGAGGGCTGGATCTTTCTTGCGATCGGCACCTGTGTCGGCGCTTTTCTGTCGGCGGTGCTGTTCTCGGTGACCGTCGTCGCCATGCCCCTGCTGCTTGACCGCGAGGTGGATTTCATCACCGCGATGATCACATCCGTTCGGGTCGTCCGGGAAAACCCGGTGGTCATGCTGAGCTGGGCGGCGATCATCGCGGTCACCATGCTGCTGTCGCTGGTTCCGGCCTTTCTGGGCCTGATCTTTACCCTGCCGATCCTTGGCCACACCACTTGGCATCTGTATCAGCGAGCCGTGCAGCCGGCGGAGAGGTGATCTGGCCTGCAAATGAATGGTGTCGGTAGCGAAAGCCTCGGCCAAGACAACCCGGATACCAGCTTCACCTCTTGAACAGCACCCCCTGCGCCTCTTTGCTGCGGTGATCACCGCGCAGTTCGGCGTGCAAGCCCCGCCCCGCCTGCACCCCTGGACGGGTGGCCATGACCTTGAGCCAGCGGGCCATGTGCGGTTTGTCTTCCAGCGTCTGCTGCTGGCCCTCCCACAGGCTGGCCCAGGGCCAGATCGCCATGTCGGCGATGGAGTAGAAGTCTCCGGCGACGTATTCATTCTCCGCCAGCCGCCGGTCCAGCACGCCATAAAGACGGGCGACCTCGGTGCGGTAGCGATCCTTGGCATAGGGGATGTCCTGCGGCGGGTCGAAATATGGGGCGTATTTCAGGAAATGATGCGCCTGACCCGCCATCGGGCCGACGCCGCCCATCTGCCACATCAGCCATTCCTCAACCGCAATCCGCTGGCGCTCGGTCTGCCCATAGAACCGCCCGGTCTTGCGCGCCAGATACATCAGGATCGCGCCGCTTTCGAAAACCGAGATCGGTGCGCCGTCGGGGCCGTCGGGGTCGATGATGCCAGGCATTTTGTTGTTCGGGGCGATCTTGAGGAAATTCGGGTCGTACTGGTCGCCCTTGCCGATGTCGATCAGGTTGACGGTGTAGGGCAGCCCCATCTCTTCGAGCGCGATGGAGATTTTCCAGCCATTCGGCGTGGGCCAGTAGTAAAGCTCGATCGGGTTTGCCATCGTGTCCTCCGTGTCTCGGAGCGTGATCATGAGGCATTTGCGGCAAACGGCAAGGGGCAGGCCGCGCACCCGTTCAGGCTTGACGCAACGGGATGCGCGGCGTATGGGCAGCGCAGGAACCACGTGGCGATTTGTTACCGGATTGCGGGCCACGCTAAACAACACCGCTAAAAGGTCAGGATGAAAGCCCCCTTTCGCTTGACCGCGATTGGGGTTTTTTCTTTGCCCTCGGGTTCCGGGGCGGAAAGGGACGAGATGAGCGACAGCTGGAGCAAGCGCACAAAGGCCGTGCATGGTGGCATCCGCCGCAGTCAATACAAAGAGGTGAGCGAGGCGATCTTCCTGACACAGGGCTTCGTCTATGACACCGCCGAACAGGCCGAGGCGCGGTTCATCGAATCCGGGCCCGACGAGTTCATCTATGCCCGTTATGGCAACCCGACCGTCTCGATGTTCGAGCAGCGCATCGCGGCTCTGGAAGGGGCCGAGGACGCATTCGCCACCGCATCCGGCATGGCGGCGGTGAACGGGGCGCTGACCTCGATGCTCAAGGCCGGGGATCATGTGGTTTCGGCCAAGGCGCTGTTCGGGTCGTGCCTGTATATCCTGGAAAACATCCTTGGACGGTACGGGGTCGAGGTGACTTTCGTCGACGGCACCGACCTGGACCAGTGGAAGGCGGCGATCCGCCCCGACACCAAGGCGGTGTTCTTTGAATCCATGTCCAATCCGACGCTCGAGGTCATCGACATTCAGGCCGTGGCCGGGCTGGCCCACGCGGTCGGGGCCACGGTGATCGTGGACAACGTGTTCTCGACCCCGGTCTTTTCCAAGGCGATCGAGCAGGGTGCCGATGTGGTGGTCTATTCGGCGACCAAGCATATCGACGGGCAGGGGCGTGCGCTGGGCGGGGTGATCCTCGGCAGTCGCGAGTTCATCCGCGGCACGGTGGAGCCCTACCTGAAGCATACCGGCGGCGCGCTGAGCCCCTTCAACGCGTGGATCATGCTCAAGGGGCTGGAAACGTTGGCGCTGCGGGTCAATGCGCAGGCCGAGACGGCGCAGAAGCTGGCCGAGACGCTGGAAGGGCACCCGGCGCTGGCGCGGATCATGTATCCGGGTCTGACATCTCATGCCCAAAACGCTCTGGTGCAGAGCCAGCTGGGGGGTAAGGGCGGCACGGTTCTGTCGCTGGACATCAAAGGGGGCAAGGACGCGGCCTTCCGGTTCCTTAACGCGCTGACGATCCCGGTGATCTCGAACAATCTGGGCGACGCCAAGTCCATCGCTACCCATCCAGCGACGACCACGCACCAGCGGCTGAGCGAAGCCCAGAAAGACGAATTGGGCATCACGCCCGGTTTGATCCGCTTTTCCGTCGGGCTCGAGGATGCCGACGATCTGCTGGCGGATATACGACAGGCATTGTCGGCTGCTGCGGACTAATGGCGCAATTGGGCGGGTGAACACATCGGCATCGGCGAAAGGCAGATCGGGACAAGGGCGCAATCCGTTCGGAAGCGGCGGTTTTAAGATGGTTTTTTCAATCCGGGCTGCTATCTCAACCGTATTGGGTTAGATTGAGGCTTTCGCCGTGGTCACAGATGACCTGACGACACACTGAGGATATGCAGCCGATGAACATTCATTCGCGCGACATTGACGAAAAACCTGATCGGGACGCGGCCGCCGACGCGCTCAAGGTCCTGCGGAAATGGGCAAAGGGCGCAAGCGCTGCCGAGATCAGTCAGCTTGATCCGGCGGTGGCGCGTCTGGTGCCTGGGTTGATGCCGGAAAACTACCCTGCGATGTCGCGTGAATATCCCGCCGATTTCAAGGTCGACGACGCCTACAAATCTGCTTTGCCCGACCTTCAGAACGGTCCGTCCAGCCTGATCCGTGGTGCCAAACAGCAGATCCAGCATGTGGGCATCTCGAATTTCCGCCTGCCGATCCGGTTCCACAGCAAGAACGGTCCGGACCTGACGCTGGAGACCTCGGTCACCGGCACCGTCAGCCTCGAGGCCGACAAAAAGGGCATCAACATGTCCCGGATCATGCGGTCCTTCTACAAACATGCCGAGCGTACGTTCAGTTTCGAGGTGATGGAGGCCGCGCTGAGCGATTACCTGACCGATCTCGACAGCTTCGACGCGCGGCTGCAGATGCGCTTTTCCTATCCCGAACGGGTCAAGAGCCTGCGGTCGGGGCTGGAGGGATATCAGTATTATGACATCGCGCTGGAATTGGTTGAACAGGGCGGGGTCCGTCAAAAGATCATGCATCTGGACTATGTCTATTCTTCGACATGCCCGTGTTCGCTGGAACTCAGCGAACACGCCCGATCGGTGCGGGGGCAGTTGGCAACGCCGCATTCGCAACGGTCGGTGGCGCGGATCTCGGTCGTGGTCGACAGTGACGCCGATTGCCTTTGGTTCGAGGACCTGATCGCCTTGTGCCGCCGGGCCGTGCCCACCGAAACCCAGGTGATGGTCAAGCGCGAGGATGAACAGGCCTTTGCCGAACTGAATGCCGCCAATCCGATTTTCGTCGAAGATGCCGCGCGTTTGTTTTGCGCTGAGCTTCTGGCCGATCACCATATCGGTGACTTCCGCGTGATCGCCAGCCACCAGGAAAGCCTGCACAGCCATGACGCGGTCTCGATCCTGACCGAAGGGCCGACTTTCGCCGCATCCAGCCTAGACCCGCGCCTGTTCTCGACGCTGTTCCACGTGGGATGATCGGCGCAAGCTGCTGAAAAAATGCGCAGGAACTGTCGGTTCGGCGCCTTTTTGCCGCATCGCAGCAAATTTTGCTGCGCGTGCGGCATTTATGCGATACGATTCTTGTGAATGCAGCATCGGCGCATCCGCACGGGTGGGTGTGCCATCCCGAAAGGAAGCCGAGACGTGCATCGCCTTGGACTGCACCCCGCCTCTGATCGCCCGATGGTTCGGTGTAGCAAGGGTTTTGCCCCTCAGGTTTCCGGCTGCTTCGCATTTACAGGAGAGACATGTAATGAATCCGATTGCCCATCAGCTTGAGCTTCAAGCCGCTGCCATGCGCCTAGCGGGCCATGCCGTTGCCAGCCAGTTGAAACTTATGGAAATCGTAGCTCGTTCGGCATTCGAACTGCCATTGGCGCCGTTTGGCGTGCCAAGTGCAGGGACCAAGGCGACCGCGGCCGCACCGGCCAAGCGCCCCGCCCCGAAGCCTGTTCGCAAAGCGAAACCCGCAGCTAGTCCCAAGTTTGCCGCCAAAGTGGCCAAGCCCAAGCTGGCAGGTAAAGCCACCGCAGCGCAGGCGAAGCCCGCCGCGAAGCCGGCACCCGCGCGAAAGGCGGCCAAGCCATCGGTGGTAGCGACGCCGAAAGCCGCTGCTTCAAAAGCCACGACTCCCGCCATCGCGCCGAAAACCGACGCCGGGGCCAAGGTTTCCGAGCGGAACGCAGCGCCCAAAAGTGCGGTCTCGGAACCGGCTCGGCCTCAAAAGGTTACCGCGAAACCGGCATCGAACGTTCAGCCGAACAAGGTGCCCGCGCCGGCAGAGGTCGCCGCCCCGACCAAGCCGGTTGCCGCGACCGCCAATCCTGCGCCGCGCCGGACCCGGGCGCCGTCCAAGCCGCCGGCGATGCCGGAGCCAAAGGTCACAACCACGGACTGATCTCTCTCCGCTTGCTTGACAGTTCCGGGCGGGCGCGCCAACCCTGCGCCTCATGATTGATCTTCGCCCTGTCGGATATGTGATTGGATTGCTGGTCGCCATTCTCGGGGCGACCATGGCTCTGCCCATGCTTGCCGACGTCATCGAAGGCCGTGGCGAATGGACCGTTTTCTTTGAAAGCGGCGTCATCACGATTCTGACCGGGGTCGTTCTGGCAATGAGCTGCGCGAACGGCGTAGGTGAGGGGTTAACGATCCGCCAGACCTTTCTTCTGACCACGGCGGTTTGGGTCGCGCTGCCTGTGTTCGGCGCGATCCCCTTCATCTTCGGCGCGACCGAGCTGCGCTTCGTGGATGCCTATTTCGAGGCGATGTCCGGCCTGACCACCACCGGATCGACGGTCATTTCCGGGCTGGACGACCTGCCGCGCGGTTTGCTGCTGTGGCGTGGAATCCTGCAATGGCTGGGTGGGATCGGCATCATCGTCGTGGCCATGGTCTTCCTGCCCGAGCTCAAGGTCGGCGGTATGCAGATTTTCCGCTCGGAAGGGTTCGAGACCATGGGGAAGATCCTGCCCCGCGCGCAGGAGATCGCGGGCCAGATTTCCCTGATCTACGTCTTTCTGACCTTTGTCTGTGGCCTTGTTTATGCCGGGCTGGGGATGAGTTTCTTTGACGCGCTGGTACATGCGCTGACGACGATTTCGACCGGCGGATTTTCGAACTATGACGCGTCTTTTGGCACCTTTTCTGGGCCTGCAGAATATGCGGCATCCGTTTTCATGATCCTCGCGGCGCTGCCCTTCGTGCGCTATGTGCAATTCGTGAACGGCCGGACCACTTCCTTGTGGGAGGACAGTCAGATCCGCGTGTTCCTGGCCACGATCGCCGTGCTGGTGATGGTTATGGCGGTTTTCCTGACCTCGGTCTTTCCGCATCATTGGGAACAGGCGGTGCGCGAGTCGCTGTTCAACATCACCTCGATTATTTCCGGAACCGGCTATGCCAGCGTCGATTACATGGCCTGGGGCAGTTTTCCGATCATGATGTTCTTCATGATCGGGCTGATCGGCGGGTGTGCGGGCTCGACCGCCTGTTCGATCAAGGTGTTCCGGTATCAGTTGCTGTTTGCCTCGATCAAGGCGCAGATTCAACGCATCCGGTCACCGCATGGGGTGTTCATCCCCAAATATGACGGCCGCCCGATCAGCCGCGACGTGCTGACCTCGGTCATGAGCTTTTTCATGTTCTTCGCCCTGTCGCTGGGCGGGCTGTCATGGGCGCTGGCCCTGACCGGGTTGGATTTCATCACCGCCGTCTCGGGCGCGGCCACGGCGTTGGCCAATGTCGGCCCCGGTCTGGGCGATCAGATCGGCCCGGCCGGAAACTTTTCCGGGTTGAACGACACGGCCAAGTGGCTGCTGACCTTCGGCATGCTCACCGGGCGGCTGGAGTTGATGGCCGTCTATGTCCTGTTCACCATAAGGTTCTGGAGAGGCTGATGAAAAGACCGCTGGGCGCGCAGATTTCCCACATGCTCAGGGATCGGGGGGTCGAGGTCATCTTCGGCATCCCCGGCGTGCACAATCAGGAAATGTATCGCGGGATCGAAGAGGCAGGTATTGCCCATGTCCTGGCCCGGCACGAACAGGGCGCGGGGTTCATGGCCGACGGTTACGCACGCGCCACGGGCAAGCCGGGCGTGGCCTATGTGATCACAGGGCCGGGCCTGTGCAATATCCTGACGCCGATGGGGCAGGGGTACACGGACTCAGTGCCGATGCTTGTTTTGTCCTCGTGCCTGGACGAGTCCCAAGCCCAGCGGGGCCAGTTGCACCAGATGAAGGATCAGCGCGCCGCTGCGGGCTGCGTGGCGGACTGGTCATGCCAGGCCAACGACGCGCAA
This sequence comes from Ruegeria sp. BHSC043, assembly GCF_059612985.1. Taxonomy (NCBI): domain Bacteria; kingdom Pseudomonadati; phylum Pseudomonadota; class Alphaproteobacteria; order Rhodobacterales; family Roseobacteraceae; genus Ruegeria; species Ruegeria sp. BHSC043. The sequence goes on from NZ_JBXWRS010000002.1 coordinate 18,577, forward strand.
GCGGTTTATGGCCTGATCGAGCGCGCCTTCGAGGAATTCGCGCTTCAGCGTCCGCGTCCCAAGCATATCCAGGTGCCGATTGGCCGGCTCGAGGCCGAGGCCGATCCTGCGCCTTTTCCCAACCAGGACGCGCAACGGGTGCGCGCGCTGGCGCCCGACATCGCCCCGGTCCTGTCGCTTCTGAACATCGCGCGCCGGCCTTTGTTCATTTTGGGAGGCGGAGCCCGGTCGAACCTGTGGCGCCAGATCCTGATCAATCTGGGCGCGGCCTGTTTCACCACCTATGCCGGGCGGGGGCTGGTCGGCACGGGATACGCGCTGGATTTCGGCGCCATGCTGCCGCGTCCGGGCAGCGCCGAGGTCATCGGGTCCGCCGACCTGGTGATCGCAGTTGGGGCCGAGTTGGGAGAGGTGGATCTGTGGCGCGACGACCTGGGCCACAAGGCGACTCTGGTGCGGGTGGACCTTGACCCCGAGGTGCTGTCGGATCGCCACCGGGCCGCGGTCAAGCTGCAGGCCGATGCCGAGAGCTTTGCGCTGGCCCTGTGGGCGGCCACCGAAGCCGCCAAGCCCGCAACCGGCTGGAGCCCCGACGAGGTGGCCGAGGCGCGCGCGCGCTGGCGGGCCGAGGTCGATGCCGAGCGCCCGGGTATCGTGCCCGTGGCCGATGCCCTGCGCGCGGCGATGCCGGCCGACACGATGATCTATTCCGACATGACCCAGTTCGCCTATGCCGCGAAAGAGGTCTGGGACATGGCCTTTCCCCACCACTGGCATCATCCGACCGGGTTCGGCACCCTGGGCTATGCCCTGCCGGCGGGGATCGGTGGTGCGGTGGCGCGGCGCGGCAAGCCGACCGCCGTGATCGCGGGGGATTACGGTTTTCACTACACGATGCAGGAACTGGGCGTCGCAGTAGAGCTGGCTCTGTCGCTGCCGATCATCCTGTGGGACAACGGCAAGCTGAAAGAGATCGAGGACAGCATGGTCAGCAGCCAGATCGCCCCCAGCGCCGTGGTGGCGCACAACCCCGATTTCTGCAAACTGGCCGAGGCATTCGGTGCCTTGTCAGCGGCCCCTGCGTCACTGTCCGACATGCATAATGCGGTGCGGACGGCCTTTGAGGCGCCGCGGCCCACGCTGATACATGTGACGCCCGAAATCCTGAACGGTTGAACGCAAAAGGCGCCGCATGGAACTGCGGCGCCCTCGGTCGGTTCACAAGGCCCGGATCAGTCCCAGCAATTCACAAGGACCGTCATACCGATTGCCCGGCGGTTAAGTTCGTCCGGCGAGACCTGTCCGGTTTCCTGCGCGGTTTGGGCCGTGGCACCTGCTTTTGACAGAAGGTCATGCAGGTGGTCGGCGGCGGCCGCCAGGCTGACATCGCGTGGCAGGGTGCGGCCTTCGGCCCGGGTGGGCAGCAACATGCCCACGACATTGCCGTGATCGTCAAAGACCGGCCCGCCGGCGTCCCCCGGTTGCGCCGCAAGGTTCAGGCGGGTCATGCCGGTTTCGCCGTTCAGCCCGCGGATGTCTGCGACCTTGCCAAAGGTCAGCGTCGGGGCACCCAGCGCGCCTTCGTAGGAATACCCGGCCACGGCTACTTCGGACTGCAGCCGCGGAGGTGCGTCGTTCAGGGCCGCCACGGCCATCGGCGCAAGATTGCGAGCCGGTCGCAGCACCGCCGCACCAAGATCCGGGTCGCTGTGGGCCAACTCCAGGTCCTGATCGTCATCCAGGGTGATGCGGCTGCAGTTCTGGACGGCCTCGGCTACGGTCAGGACCAGCCCGCTCGGGTCGGCAAAGAAGCCCGACCGTGACAGGCGCGGCTTGCGGATGCGCAGGCCCGACATCAGATCGACGCTCTGGCTGGCCGTTGCACCGGCGGACGAGTCCAGCACTGCGTCGAGCGGGGCAAAGCTGTTGGTCATGGCGGACAGAACGCGGGTGCGGCGGGCCTCGTCCCCCTCGGGCCAGACCAGGGTGAAACCCTTGATCCGGCCATCCTTCAACTCGGCCTGGGTATGGGACACGATCCCTTTGCCCCGACCTTCGATCGAGAAGCGGTTTCGACTGATCTCGCGCGGGCCGTTCAGGGGGACGATTTCCAGCGACTGCATCACCTCGTAGAGGGCACGCAGGGTGTTGTTGTCGCCCTTTTGGCTGATCAACAGAACGCGGGCGTCCAGATCGCCCTTCGGGTTGAAATGGGCGAATGGAGCCTCGTACCGGTCAAAGGCCACGACACCCAGCGGCAGGTCCATCGAGATCCCGGCGCGGTCATCGACATGGCGCTGCATGCCAACGCTGATGAGCGGTGCGTTGTAGTCATCCATCAGCACCTTGCGCTGTGCGGTGGTCAGAACGCCGGTGGGCTCGAACCCGTTGAACCGCTGCCAGTCGGCCATCGACCGGCGGGTGCCCTGTCCGAATGCGCCGTCGATCGTGGCGTTGTAAAAGCCCGCGGCCTGCAGGGCGGTCTGCAGGTCTTTGCGCTCCTGCGCGCTCAGCCGCCGTTCGGACTGCAGAGCCTGGGCGCGGGTTTCGTCCGACGGTTGCTGGGTCAGGCTGGTCTGGGGCTGTTCGGGTTCGGGCTGGACGGGGGCCGTGATGGCGCCCCGGTTCAGGACATTCGCGCCGATGGGCCAGAACTGCTGTCCCAGCGCGGAGGAAAAGGTGATGAAACTGTCCGACGGGATCTGACGCTCGGCCCGATAGACGCGCAGTACCTGTTCGGCATCTGCACGAAGATAGGGGCCGATGACGATGGCGTACCAGCCGCTGTTCAGGCGAAACCCGTTCACGTCGGGTAGATCGCTGGCATAGGCCTGGGCGCGCTCCTGCGCCTCGCGCAGCGAGGGCTGCGCCTCGATCTGCACCCAGACGCCGGGGTCGGTGCCTTGCTGAGCGATCGCGGCCCGCAGACCGAAGGAAATCGTGAAAATAAATGCAACTAGAATACGTGTCATTTTCTGCCCGTTGGTGCGGTGTCTTGGTCAAGGAACAGGTTACGCGATTCACCAGGGCGAAAGCCATGGCCCGGCCACGGGGAATTTCCAGTGTGGCGGCACAGTGACAGCTAGCGGCCATTGGCCCGTTGACGCCCTTTGGCCCCTTGCATAGGAAGGGCCAAACCGACCGGAACCGGGCACATCCGCGCCCAAAGGGAATGTCATGACCGAACCGTCAAGCGCACCACGTTCATTTCAGGAAATCATCCTGCGGCTTCAAAACTACTGGGCCTCGAAGGGCTGCGCCATCCTGCAGCCCTACGACATGGAGGTCGGCGCCGGCACCTTCCACCCTGCAACCACATTGCGCGCACTTGGCGCCAAGCCCTGGGCTGCGGCCTATGTGCAGCCCTCGCGCCGCCCGACCGACGGCCGCTATGGCGAAAACCCCAACCGTCTGCAGCATTATTACCAGTACCAGGTGCTGATCAAACCCAGCCCGCCGGACCTTCAGGAGCTGTATCTGGGCAGCCTTCAGGCCATCGGCATCGACATGGACCTGCATGACATCCGATTTGTCGAGGATGACTGGGAAAGCCCCACCTTGGGCGCATGGGGCCTGGGCTGGGAGGTCTGGTGTGACGGGATGGAAGTCAGCCAGTTCACCTATTTCCAGCAGGTCGGCGGCCATGACTGCGCGCCGGTCTCGGGCGAATTGACCTATGGGCTGGAACGGCTGGCGATGTATGTGCTGGGCATCGATCACGTGATGGACATGCCCTTCAACGATCCACAATCGCCGATCCCGCTGACCTATGGCGACATCTTCAAGCAGACCGAGGAAGAATACGCCCGCTGGAATTTCGACGTGGCCAATACCGAGGTTCTGCTGCGCCATTTCGAAGAGGCCGAGGCCGAGTGCGCTGCGATCCTGAGCCAGGAGCATGCGGACCCCAAGACGGGCAAGCGCATCATCATGGCGCATCCCGCCTATGACCAGTGCATCAAGGCCAGCCACATCTTCAACCTTCTGGACGCGCGCGGCGTGATCTCGGTGACGGAACGGCAGGCCTATATCGGGCGGGTGCGGGCGCTGGCCAAGCAATGCGCCGATGCCTTCGTGCAGACCGAGGCGGCCGGGTACCAGGCCTGATGGGCCGCTCAGGCCAATCCCGGCAGCAGGGCCTTGAGGCCGTCCGCGATCATGCCGACCGCGATGGCCGACAGGATCATGCCCATCAGACGGCTCATGATGACGCGGGCGTTGTCCGACAGGCGCCGGCCGAGGGCCGCGGCATTCCAGAACGTGACCAGCAACAGCAGCGTCACGCCCAAAAACACCCCGGCATAAAGCATGGCATCGGCAACGTTGCTGACATGATGGGCAAACAGGATGACCGTGGTGATGGTGCCGGGCCCCACGAGAATGGGAAAGGTCAGCGGATAGAAGGCGACAGTCTCGGGCGCCGGGTAGGCCTGTTTTTCGCTGTCCGTCCCGTGATGCGCGCTGGTTTCGCCACCGTTCAGCATGTTCAGCCCGAACAGCAGAACCACCAGGCCGCCAGCGACCCGCAGATCATTGACGCTGATCCCGAACAGCCCCAGAATATGATTGCCGAGGATGGCGAAAAGACCCCCGAGAACAAGGCAGTACACGGCGGTCTTGACCGCAACCTTGCGCTGGTCGCCCAGGTCCAGGCCCTCGGTCACGGTCAGGAAAACGGGCAGGTTGGTGATCGGGTTCATGATCGCAAACAGCGCGCCGAAAAATCCGGTGGCCAGTGTCAGATCCATGCAAATAGCCTTACGATATCAGGTTCAGGTTCCGACACTGTCTCATTTTCGGACGACTTGAAAGACGCTGCGTGAACAGGAGGCGTGATCTATGACCGGAAAGCTGCTGGCAATTCTCATTGTGATCTGCGCGGTGATGGCGGGCGTGGCCATGTATTACCTGCAGGTCTACGGGTACTACTACACCGTCACGCCGACCCCCGGCCGGGATGTCGTTCTGACCGACCGGCAAAGCGGCGCGACGGTGCCCATTTCCTATGACGGGTTTCAAGCCATCGACGCCGACAGCTCTCCGATCCGGTACCGGGCCTGTTTCACGACGGATCTGACACCGGATCAACTGGCCCAGCAGTTCGAACCCGCCGAAAAGGCCGAGCCGCTGACGGCACCGGGCTGGTTCGACTGCTACGACGCCGAGGCGTTGGGAAAGGCGCTGGCAAGCGGTTCGGCCCGCGCGTTCATCGGCGTCAAGAACATCCACTATGGCGTGGACCGGGTGGTTGCGGTCACCCAGGACGGGCGCGGCTTTGCCTGGCACGTCCTGAACAACTGCGGCGAAAAGGCCTTTGACGGCACCGTGGTCGGCGAGGAATGTCCGCCCCGCCCGGAAAGCTGAGCGGCAGGATGGGGTTCACCTTGGATATCCCCGGTTTCGTGACGGCAACACTGGGTTTTGCAGTCTACCTGATGGGCGCCGAGATCAACGCCCGCGCCGAGGTTCTGCGTCGGTTCAACATTCCCGAACCTGTGACCGGAGGCCTGCTGGCCTCACTGGTGGTTCTTGCGCTGTATTTGCTGTTCGGGATCGAACTGGAGTTCGACCTGACCACGCGGGATTTCCTGCTGGTGCTGTTCTTTGCCGGGATCGGCCTGAACGCCCGGCTGTCCGACCTGATCGCAGGCGGAAAGCCCTTGCTGCTACTGCTGATCCTCACGCTGCTGACGATCGTGGCGCAGAACCTGATCGGCGCGGCGGGGGCGGCGGCCTTTGGTTATCCGGCGCAGTCCGGCGTTCTGTTCGGGTCGGCCGCCCTGATCGGCGGCCATGGCACTGCCATCGCTTGGGCGCCCGAGGTCGCGCAGGCCACCGGGCTTGAGGGCGCGACCGAGTTGGGGGTGGCCGTTGCGACCCTCGGGCTTGTTCTGGCCGCGCTGGTCGGTGGCCCCATCGCGCGTCTGTTGATCGAAGGGCGCGACCTGTCGCCAAACCGCCCGGACGAGGAACACACGATCGGCTTGCCCGACGAGCCGTCAGACGCTGCCGCGAAGATCGACCACCTGACGGTGATGCGGGTGCTGCTGTACCTGAACATGGCCATCATCGCGGGCTATGCTCTGTCCGAGGTGATCGTGGCCGCGGGTTTGAAACTGCCGTTGTTCGTGCCGTGCCTGATCATGGGCATCGTGATCGGCAACCTGCGTCCGCTGCTGGCCCCGCGCGCTGCGCCTGTGTCGCGCACGCCGTCGCTGGCGCTGATTTCGGAGTTTGCGCTGGGCGCGTTTCTGGCCATGTCGCTGATGAGCCTGCAGCTGTGGACCATCGCAGATTTGGGCCTGTCGATCGTGGTGATCATGACGGCGCAAACCTTGTTTGCAGTGGCTTTCGTGATCTGGGTTCTGTTCCCGGTCATGGGCGCCAACTACCGCGCGGCCGTGCTGGCGGCGGGGTTTGGCGGCTTCGCGCTGGGCGCGACACCGACCGCAATTGCCAATATGACCGCCGTAACCAAGCGATACGGGCCTTCGCCTATTGCCTTTATCGTGCTCCCCCTTGTATCCGCATTCTTCGTGGATATCGCCAATGCCATCGTCATCCAGACGATCGTCAATTTCTAAGGATCGAAAATGCCCGACCTGCTGATCGAACTGTTTTCCGAGGAAATCCCCGCGCGCATGCAGACCCGCGCCGGCGAGGATCTGAAAAAACGGATCACCGACGGTCTGGTAGAGGCCGGTCTGACCTATGCCCACGCCCACGCCCTGACCACGCCGCGCCGCCTGACGCTGGCGGTCGAGGGGCTGCTGGCCGAAAGCCCCACCATCCGCGAGGAGCGCAAGGGCCCCAAGGTTGGCGCGCCGGACAAGGCCATCGAAGGCTTCCTACGTGGCGCGGGGATCAGCCGCGACCAATTGGAAGAGCGCGAGACGCCCAAGGGCGCGGTCTATTTTGCCACCATCGAGAAATCGGGTCGCCCGGCGGCCGAGATCGTGGCCGAGGTTTTGGCCGACACGATCCGCAACTTCCCCTGGCCCAAGTCGATGCGCTGGGGCAGTTCCTCGCTGCGTTGGGTGCGCCCGCTGCATTCGATCCTGTGCATCCTCAGCGATGAAAGCGGTGCGCAGGTCGTGCCGATGGAGATCGACGGGATCACGGCTGGCGACACCACCGAGGGCCACCGCTTCATGGCGCCCGGCCGGTTTGCCGTGACCGGGTTCGAGGATTACGCCGCCAAGCTGAAGCGCGCCTTTGTCGTGCTGTCGCCCGAGGAACGGGCCGAGCACATCTGGAACGACGCACAGAACCTCGCCTTTGCTGCCGGTCTGGAGGTGGTCGAGGACAAGGGCCTGCTGGCCGAGGTGGCCGGGCTGGTCGAATGGCCGGTGGTGCTGATGGGGCAGATCGACGATGAATTCCTCGACCTGCCGCCCGAGGTGCTGCAGACCTCGATGAAAGAGCACCAGAAATTCTTCTCGGTCCGCAATCCCAAGACGGGGCGGATCGAGCGGTTCATCACCGTCGCCAACCGCGAGACCAGCGACAATGGCGCGACCATTCTGGCCGGAAACCAGAAGGTGCTGTCGGCCCGTCTGGCCGATGCAAAATTCTTTTGGGAAAATGATCTGCGCGTTGCCAAGGCAGACATCACGCAATGGACCCGCGCGCTTGAGAACGTGACCTTCCACAACAAGCTGGGCACCCAGGCCCAGCGGATCGACCGCATTGCCGCGCTGGCCCGCGAACTGGCCCCGGTGACGGGTGCCGACCCGGATCAGGCTGAAAAGGCCGCGCGGCTGGCCAAGGCCGATCTGAGTTCTGAAATGGTGTATGAATTCCCCGAACTTCAGGGGCTTATGGGCCGCTATTACATCGCGTCCGCCGGTGAAGACGCCGCCGTGGCCGCCGTGGCGCAGGAGCATTACTCGCCGCTGGGCCCGTCGGATGATGTTCCGGCGGCACCGCTGTCGATGACCGTGGCGCTGGCTGACAAGCTGGACACGCTGACCGGGTTCTGGGCGATTAATGAAAAGCCCACCGGCTCGAAAGACCCGTTCGCGCTGCGCCGCGCGGCGCTGGGGGTGATCCGGTTGATCCTAGAGAACGATCTGAGGCTGGATTTGAAAGAGGCCTGTGTCTGGGCCTACTTCCCGCACGCTCTCAAGCGTGAAACCTCGGCCGGTGAAACCATCGAGGAAAAGCGCGCGGAATACGCTCGGATCATGGGAGTCGAGGTCGACAAACTGCATGATCTGGGGATCGAGGCATTGGCGTCGATGATTGCCGAGCGTGGAATTCTCGGTACGTTGTGGGACACGCTGAATGACCGGAACTCCAGCTTCCGCGAAGATGCGGTGATCCTGGAAGATTTGCTTACCTTCGTCCACGACCGGCTCAAGGTCTTTCTGCGTGACGAAGGCATACGCCACGACGTGATCGACGCCTGTATCGCGATGGACGGTAATGATGACATCAACCTGCTGGTCAAACGCGCCCGCGCGTTGAATGTGGTGATCGCGACCGAGGATGGAGAGAATCTCGTGCAGGGATTCAAACGCGCCAACAACATCCTGACCCAGGCCGAGGAAAAGGACGGCGTGGAATATTCCTTCGGGGCCGATCCGAAATTTGCTGAAACCGACAGCGAAAAGGCCCTGTTCACCGCGCTGGAGGAGGCGCAGGCCAAGATCGCGCCGGCACTCGAGGCCGAGGATTTCCCGGCGGCGATGGCAGCGATGGCCGCGCTGCGCGGGCCGATCGACGCATTCTTCGAGGACGTTCAGGTCAATTCCGACAATGCCGTGCTGCGCCGCAACCGCCTGAACCTTCTCAGCCAGATCCGCCAGATCTGTTCCAGCGTCGCGGACCTGACGAAGATCGAAGGCTGAGGCCCACGGGCGCGCCGCGGCGCGCCCACTCGGCCCTTGCGCGACCGGCGCAGGCGCTTATGCTGCGGAGAAACCAAAAGGTGCCGCAGTGCAGAATAATCCAAATACAACGCTTGTCACACCCGATGCGCCCATCGCCGCGAATACGCATGGCGGGCGGGCGAAATGCCTGCAACGCTTGGTGCGGCTGAACCTGCCAGTGCCGCGGACCGTGGCGCTGTCTTTCGACGCCGTCCAGCGGATCGCCGATGGCGAGGTGCCCGACATCGAGGCGGTGCTGGAACAATTCGACGCTTCGGCGCTGCTGTGTGTTCGGCCCAGTTCCGAGGACCCCGATTGGGGTGGGCCGGGCGCGGTGTTGAACATCGGCATGAACGACGCGCGCTATGTCGAGCTGTCCGACAAGATGGGGGGCGAGGCCGCCGCCGCCCTGTATCTGCGGTTCGTGCAAAGCTATGCGATCCACGTCGCTCGGCTGGATCCGGATGTGTTCGACGATATCGAGGGCGACGGCCGCAGCGGGCTGCGCCAGACCCTGCGCGCCTACGAGGACGAGACCGACGAGGAGTTCCCACAGGACCGTGGCGAGCAGCTGATCGGGGTGCTGCGCTCGATGGCGCGGGCGTGGGACGGCACCTCGGCACGATTGCTGCGTCAGGCCAAGGGGGCGCCGGCTGATGCCGGGCTGGGTCTGGTGATCCAGGAGATGATTCCGGGCGTCGGGCAGGGCGAGTGCGGCTCGGGTGTTCTGCAACTGGTCGACCCCACGACGGGTCTGCCGCAGATCACGGGCCGCTATCTGAGCCAGAGCCAGGGCCGCGACGCGCTGGGCGAAGGCGTTTCCGCACTTTATCTGGAAAAAGACCCCCGCGGACCGTCGCTCGAGGATGTGGCGCCGCAAGCCTTTGCCGACCTCAAGGCACATGCCGCGTTGATGCGCAAAAAGCTGCGCGAGGAAATGCAGGTTGAATTCGTGATCGAGAACGGCAAGGTGCATATTCTGGACGGCGTGCGCGTACCGCGCAGCGCCCGCGCCGCGATGCGCATCGCCGTTCGGTTGGCTGAAGACGGAATCATCCCGCCGCAAGAGGCGGTGATGCGGATCGATCCGCATTCTCTTAACGAGTTGCTGCACCGGCAGGTCCATCCCGAGGCCAAGCGTGACGTGCTCACTACCGGCATCGGGGCCAGCCCGGGGGCGGCCAGTGGGCGTATCGTGTTCACCTCGGCCGAAGCGCAGGCCAGCGCCGCGCGTGGCGAGCCCTGCATCCTTGTGCGCCGCGAAACCTCGCCCGAGGATGTGCGGGGCATGCATGCGGCCGTGGCCGTTTTGACCGAAAAGGGCGGGATGACCAGCCACGCCGCCGTGATTGGCCGCGGTCTGGGGCTGCCCTGTATTGTCGGCGCGTCCGAGATGCGGTTCCAGACCAAGAAGAAACATCTGGTGGCGCCGGACGGTCGCGTGTTCAAGACCGGCGACACTCTGACTATCGACGGCACGTCCGGGCAGGTACTGGCGGGTGAGCCGGCAATGCTCGAGGCGGCGCTGGACGACTGTTTCCAGACCCTGATGGGCTGGGCCGATGCTGAACGCGACATCGCCATTCGCGCCAATGCCGACACGCCCGCCGATGCGCAGGTCGCGCGCCGGTTCCAGGCCGAGGGGATCGGCCTGTGCCGGACCGAGCACATGTTCTTCGACCCCGGTCGCCTGATCGTGATGCGCGAGATGATTTTCGCCGAGACCCCTGCCGGTCGCGCGGCGGTGCTTGCGCGGCTGTTGCCTATGCAACGCGCGGATTTCGTACAGCTTTTCGAAATCATGGAAGGGCAGCCCGTCTGCATCCGCCTGTTCGACCCACCGCTGCACGAATTCCTGCCCACGACCCGCAGCGGCCAGCGTGAACTGGCCGAGGCGCTGGACCTGCCGGTTTCGGATGTTGAGCGCCGGGTCGAGGCGATGAGCGAATACAACCCCATGCTGGGCCTGCGCGGCGTCCGCCTTGGCGTGACGGTGCCCGAAATCTATGACATGCAGGCCCGCGCGATTTTCGAGGCGACGCTCGAGGCCAGCAAGAACGGCGCCCCGGTGGTTCCCGAGGTGATGATCCCGCTGGTGTCGGCCAAGCGCGAGGTCGAGCTGGTCAAGGCCCGCATCGACTCGGTGGCCGCAGCCGTCGCGGCCGAGAGGGGGCAGGATTTTGAGTACCGCCTCGGCGTGATGGTCGAAACGCCGCGCGCCTGCCTGCGCGCGGAAGAGATCGCGCCCCATGTGTCGTTCCTGAGCTTTGGCACCAACGACCTGACCCAAATGACCTATGGCTTGTCGCGGGACGATGCCGGTCGGTTCATGTCGGCCTATGTCCGGCAGGGCGTATTTTCAGAGGATCCGTTTCATGTTCTGGATGCCGACGGGGTGGGGGAGCTGCTGAAGCTGGGCTCGGAACGCGGGCGTGCGGCCCGGCCGGATGTTACGCTTTCGGTTTGCGGTGAACATGGCGGTAACCCCGAATCAATCGCCCTGTGCCGGGACCTTGGGTTCGACTATGTGTCCTGTTCTCCGTTCCGGGTTCCGGTTGCTCGGCTGGCTTCCGCTCAATTGGCGATTGCGTCAAAACTTGGGGGTTGACCTGCCCTCCGAGCCCTAAGAATAGTGGGCTTGGGGTGGACCTGTGGCCAATTTTTTTGGCCCGACGGGCAAGATTTCTCTTGCCGAATCCTCAAAACTGGACGTTTCGCCCCGTCTGGGGTAAACCCCCCTCGCGCCCGCCGGGGGAGGGTATGGCGCGCGAAGTGCCTGTGCGAGGTTATCTGATGATACGTTACATACTGGCTGTTGCCATTGCGGCGGCAACCGTGCTGCCGAGTGCGTCCGTCGCCGAGAGAGAGACCACCGATTCCGCCAAGCGTGAACTGGTGTCCCGCAACGAGCTGCCGGGGCAAGGCTTCCGTGATTACCTGAAGCTTTTCCAACCACGCAAAGAGGTCAAGCCGGTTGAGGTTACCTACTCGAAAGGATGGCTCGATCAATTGCCCAAGGCGGCCGGCGGAGAGGACTGGAAATGCTTGGCCGAAGCGCTGTATTTCGAAGCGCGCGGTGAAAGCGTCCGCGGCCAGTTCGCGGTTGCCGAGGTGATTCTGAACCGGGTTGAAAGCAGCCGCTTCCCCAATTCGGTTTGCGGCGTGATCCGTCAGGGTACCGGCAAGAAGTATCAGTGCCAATTTACCTATACCTGCGACGGCCGCAAAGAGGTGATCCGTGAAAAGAAGGCCTATGAGCGTGTTGCCAAGGTGGCGCGTCTGGCCATGGATGGGGTTGGTAAACCGCTCACGTCGGGCGCAACGCACTATCACACCAAGGCTGTTCGCCCGTCATGGGCGCGGGTCTACAAAGAGACCGCGAGGATCGGCGTGCACATCTTTTATCGCCACAACTACCGGACAGCGAGCAACTAGCGCGAATTGACGCACCCGCGCTGTACGCTTGATGGCGCGGGGGTGAAGGCAGGCTATGTTGCGGGAAAGGAGACCCGTGATGAAACCAAGCCGCCGAGACCTATTGAAATCTGCTGCAGCGTTTGCGGCTTATCCGACGTTTGCCCAAGCTGCTCCGCCGACCCTGCAGGCGCGCGAGGGAACGCAGTTGATCGCGCCCGAGGGTTATCCGCAGACTGGTGTTTGGGGCTATGGCGGTCGGGTACCGGGCCTGCCGATACAGGTGAAACAGGGCGCGCGGGTCCAGCGCCGTCTGGTGAATGATTTGCCGCAGGCCACCTCGGTGCATTGGCACGGCATCCGCATTGCCAACGACATGGACGGTGTGCCCGGGCTGACGCAGGATGCGGTGCCGGCGGGCGGCGTTTTCGACTATGATTTCGTCGCGCCGGACGCGGGCACCTTTTGGTACCACGCCCACAATAAATCGGTCGAGCAGGTGGCGCGCGGGCTCTATGGCCCCTTGATCGTCGAAGAGCCCCAGGCGCCGGATGTTGATCAGGATCTGACCTTGATGCTGGACGACTGGCGGCTCGACCCAGAAACCGCGCAGATCACCGGTGATTTCGAAAATGGGCACGACCTCAGCCATGCCGGACGCCTTGGCAACCTTGTGACGGTCAATGGACGTTTCGACCCCTCCTACACCGTCAAGCGCCACGAACGCCTACGGTTGCGCCTGATCAACGCCGCGAACGCCCGCATTTTCGATCTGGGCCTTGATGGTTTGGCGGGGTGGATCGTCGCGCTGGACGGCATGCCGGTGTCGGATCCGATCGCGATCGAAGACACATTCCCGCTGGCCCCCGCGCAGAGGGCGGATGTGATCGTCGACGTCGTGGCCGAAGATGGCAGCCCGGCCGGCCTGTTCAGCCGAGAACGCGACGGCGCTTTTGGCGTCGTGCGCCTGGACGTTTCGGGGCAGGCCGCGTCGGTGCCCCGCAAAAGTGTTCAGCCGCTGCCGCCAAACTCTTTGCCCGAGATCAGGGGGCTGGATGGCGTTCCGCGTCACCGCATGACACTGCGGGGCGGGGCCATGCGCTGGTTGGATAGTGCCCGGCTGGGCGATACGGAATTGTCTGGCCGCGAACTGGCGCAGTTGGGCCGGTTCTGGGCGTTGAACGGTTATGCCGAACGCCCCGACGACCCGTTTCTGGATGCGTCCCTTGGCAGCCTTCACCGGATCGCCTTTGTCAACGAAACCGCCTTTCCGCACGCCATGCACTTGCATGGTCACCACTTTCGGCTGATCTTGCCGGACGGAACCCTTGGCCCGTGGCGTGACACGGTTCTGGTCGAACGCGGCGAGACTCGCGAGATCGCGCTGGTCACCGACAACCCGGGCAACTGGTTGCTGCATTGTCACATGCTGGGCCATGCCGCGTCTGGTATGATGAGCTGGTACCGCGTCACCTGACGCCGCTTTCGGCGGCTGGAATGGCGTTTGTTTGAGTGCTATAGCCGCACCCAACGAATAATTTGGGCAAACCTGTCCAAGCTGCCCGAAAAGGCCTGTGCCATGAGCTCTGAAATCCGCCTTGCCTTTGCGCATCCGTCCGAACGGTCTGAGGCGACCGCGCCACGCGGACCGCTGGATCGCATTTCCCTGCGCGATCACATCGTCGAGGTTGAGATCGGCGCCTTTCAGGCCGAGCGGGGCACCACCCAGCGTATCTGTTTCAACATCGTGGTCGAGGTGCGCCCGCTGACCGAGCAGATCGACGATGACGTCGACCGCATCCTGTCCTACGACCGGGTGACCGAGGCCATCGCCTACGAATTGGCGGCTGAGCGTCTGAACCTTCTGGAAACGCTGGCCGAACGGATCGCCGAGCGGATTCTGCTTGAACCTCAGGCGGTAAGAGCTTTTGTTCGAATCGAAAAATTGGATCGGGGCCCCGGCGCTTTGGGGGTCGAGATCGTGCGTGGCAAGGATGCCGTCCACCACGATGTCATCGAGGAAGAGCGTCCCCATCCCAGGCTGGTCTTTCTGTCGAACGCAGCGATTGAGTCCGACAATTTGTCGGGCTGGATCGACCAGTTGGAGAGCCGGCAGCGGCCGCTGATCCTGTGCGTCGGCGCGTCCGATCTGCCAGTGCCGCAGACCGGCCACGCCATGACCCAGCGCCGGATCGACCTGCTGGCGATCGAGCAGAACGCCTGGGTGCTGGCAGCGCGCGACCCGCGCTGTGTCGTCGTGTCGACCCGGACCGAGCTGAACTGGGCCATGAAGAACGGCCAGATCTGTGTCTGGGCACCGTCCAAGATCGTGCTGGATGCGGTCGATGGGCCTTCGGCGGCACCGTCCGATGCGGTGGCCTTGGCGGCCTGGTTCGCCGCCACTTTCGAAGCCAGCGAAATGCTGGTCATCGGTGGGCAACTGCCCGAGGCGCCCAAGACACCGCTGCGGGCGGTCCCGGTGGAGCAGGCGCAACTGTGACCAGTTACTATCGCCCACTGGTGCAACATGGGCCTGTGCGCCCGGACGGGGCCTCGCCGCTGGCGGGGCAGGGCTTGTGGTTCACCCATGCCGAATGCCTGCGGCGTGACGCGGCACCCCGGATCGTTGCAGCCGCCGACATCCCTGAAACGTGGCTCGACCGACTGACGCAACCGCGCGCCGCGATTGCCGGGCTGGATATGACGCAGCCGCAGATCATGGGCATCCTGAACGCCACGCCCGACAGCTTTTCCGATGGTGGCAAGCACAACACGCCTGATGCCGCGCGGGCGGCGGCCCGGGATATGGTCGCGCACGGAGCAACCATTCTGGACATCGGCGGTGAATCCACCCGCCCCGGTGCGGATTTCGTGCCCGAGGACGAAGAGATCGCCCGTACCCAGCCCTTGATCCGCGCGATCCGGGCTGAGACACCGGCGCTGATTTCGATCGACACGCGCAAATTCGCCGTGGCCAGGGCTGCGGTCGAGGCCGGTGCGGGGCTGATCAACGACGTTTCGGGCTTTACCTTCGATCCTGCACTTGGCGCTTTCTGCGCCGAGATCGATGCGCCGGTCTGCGTAATGCACATGCAGGGCGACCCGGCCACGATGCAGGACAACCCGACCTATGACGACGTTCTGCTGGACGTATACGATTTCCTGTCCGGGCAGGTGGCCTGGCTGGAAGGCCTCGGGCTGGATCGGGGCCGGATCATCGTTGATCCGGGTATCGGGTTCGGAAAGACCGAGGAACACAACCTGACCTTGCTGCGCAATCTCAGCCTGTTTCACGGGTTGGGCTGCCCGATCCTGCTGGGCGTGTCACGCAAAGGCTTCATCGGCCGGATCGGCAAGGAACCGCGCAAGGATGCCCGCGCACCGGGATCAATCGCCGTGGCGTTGGCTGGATTGTCGCAAGGTGTACAGATCATCAGGGTACATGACGTGGCCGAGACCGCTCAGGCCTTGCGCCTGTGGGCCGCTGTCCGGTAATCGGGTCGAAGTCAGGACCAACCGGAGAAAGCAGGAATGCGCAAGCTGTTCGGAACCGACGGGGTGCGGGGCACCGCCAACACCTATCCGATGACGGCCGAGATGGCGTTGCGGATCGGCGCGGCCGCGGGGCGCTACTTCCGCCGGGATGGCTCGGGCGTTCACCGGGTGGTGATCGGCAAGGACACGCGCCTGTCGGGCTATATGCTGGAAAGTGCGCTGACGGCGGGTCTTACATCGACCGGCATGAACGTGCTGCTGTTGGGGCCGGTGCCGACACCGGCGGTCGGGCTGATGACCCGGTCGATGCGGGCTGATCTGGGTGTGATGATTTCGGCCAGCCACAACCCGGCCGAGGACAACGGGATCAAGTTCTTCGGCCCCGATGGGTTCAAACTGTCCGACCAGGCCGAACTTGAGATCGAACAGCTTATCGAAGCGGGTGTCAAACCCGCGCGGGCGCAAAATATCGGGCGCGCCCGGCGTGTCGATGACGCGCGGTTCCGCTATGGCGAGCGGGTCAAGTCATCTCTGCCGCGCGATCTGCGGCTGGACGGTCTGAAGGTGGTGATTGACTGTGCCAACGGGGCCGCACACCGCACCGCGCCCGAGGTGCTGTGGGAATTGGGGGCCGAGGTGATCCCGGTGGGAACGGCGCCCAACGGCACGAACATCAATCTGGGCTGCGGCTCGACCCAGCCGCGCGTGGCGGCCGAGGCCGTCGTGGCGCATGGGGCGGATGTGGGCATCTGCCTCGACGGTGATGCCGACCGGGTGGTGATCGTGGATGAGACCGGACAGGTCGCCGATGGTGATCAGCTTATGGCCCTTCTGGCCACCGCCTGGGCCACTTCCGAACGGTTGAAAGGCGGCGCTCTTGTTGCGACCGTCATGTCGAACCTGGGTCTGGAGCGGTTACTGGGCGCGCGCGGGCTGCGGCTGGAACGGACGGCGGTCGGTGACCGCTATGTGGTCGAGCGTATGCGGGAAGGCGGGTTCAACCTTGGCGGCGAGCAATCCGGCCACATCGTCATGAGCGACTATGCCACCACCGGTGATGGCCTGATGGCGGGGCTGCATTTCCTGGCCGAGATGGTCATTTCCGGACGCAAAGCCTCGGATCTGGCGCAGCAGTTCGAGACCGTGCCGCAACTGTTGAAGAACGTGCGCTATGGCGAGGGGCAGGCCCCGCTGGAAACGGACACGGTCAAGGCCGCGATCGCCGAAGCCGAGGCGCGGCTGAACGGGCAAGGGCGGCTGCTGATCCGCAAGTCGGGTACCGAGCCGTTGATCCGTGTGATGGCTGAATGCGAGGATGACGCCCTTTTGGCGCAGGTGGTCGATGGGATCGTGGCCGAGGTCGAAGCTGCAGCGCGTCAGTAGCCCAAGAGCAATTTGCGCAGGCTGAACCATTGGCTGATCGCCATTCCGGTCAGGATCAGCGCCAACGCGATGTAGAACCGCAACGGCAGCGCCTCGGACAGGATCCACGCGCCGAAGATCATTGACCAGACCGGTACCTGATAGTTCACCAGCGTCATGAAGACCGACCCGGCGCTGCGAATGATCGACACCCGCAGCAGGGTGGCAAAGGCCGTGGGCACAAGCCCCAGTACGATCAGCGCAAGAGTTGGGCGCAAGCCCTGCGGGTCGGGCACGCCCTCGGTCGCCATCATGACCGGCAGCAGGATCACTGCGCCCACCGCCAATGTCAGCGCGGCCAGAACCACCGGGTCAATCGGCGGGCAGCGCCGGGTCAGGATCGACGCCACGGAATAGCAGAATGCCGCCCCGATGCAGGCCAGCTGTGCCAGCGGTTCGGCCCCGCTGCCTAGTTGCGCCAGCCCTGGGCCGATGAGCGTCAGCGCTCCGGTGAATCCCAGCGATACCCCCACGAACCGGCGTGCGTTCAGGGGTTCATCCGAAAAGAAATGCGCTAGCGGCAGCACCATCAGCGGAATTGCCGCCATGGACAGCCCGGCAAAAGCCGAAGGCACATATTGCTGCCCCCAGCTGAGCAGCACGAAAGGCAGCGCGGTGGACAGGATGCCGATCAGGATTACCGACCACGCCAGACTTGGTGTCAGGCTGGGGATGCGCCGCCCGGCCAGCCCCATCAAAGCCAGAAGCATCACCGCCCCCAGAGTCGTCCGCGCCGTGGCCACCGTGATCGGGCCATAGCCTTCCAACGCCATCGCGACAACCATGAAGGTGCCGCCCCAGATCAGGCCCAGGGCAATGACGCCGCTCCAGTCGCGTATGTCGGGTTGATGCACCATCGCTGGCCGTTCATCCGTTGTGCATGAAAAGGGCGGCCACTGTGGCCGCCCTTTGGTTTCAACCGTTCCGGCTCAGTTCTTTTCCTGATCGACCAGCTTGCCGGCCGAAATCCAGGGCATCATGCCCCGCAGCTTTTTGCCGACTTCTTCGATCTGGTGTTCGTCATTGGCCCGGCGCGAGGCCTTCAGGAAGGGTTGGCCCACCTGGTTTTCCAGCATGAAGTCACGCACGAACTTGCCCTGCTGGATGTCCGACAGAACCTCTTTCATCGCCTTCTTGGTCTGCTCATAGGGCAGGATGCGTGGCCCGGTGACGTATTGACCGTATTCCGCAGTGTTCGAGATCGAGTAGTCCATGTTGGCGATACCGCCTTCATAGATCAGGTCCACGATCAGCTTCACCTCGTGCAGACACTCGAAATAGGCCATCTCGGGCGCATAGCCGGCCTCGACCAGAGTTTCAAAACCGCAGCGGATCAGTTCGACCAGACCGCCGCACAGAACAGCCTGCTCGCCGAACAGGTCGGTCTCACACTCTTCGCGGAAGTTGGTCTCGATGATGCCCGAACGGCCGCCGCCGATGGCCGAGCAGTACGACAGGCCGATTTCCAGCGCCTTGCCGGTTGCGTCGGTGTGAACGGCCACCAGGCAGGGCACGCCGCCGCCTTTGACATATTCGCCGCGCACCGTGTGGCCGGGGCCTTTGGGCGCCATCATGATGACGTCCACGCCCTCTTTCGGCTCGATCAGGCCGAAATGCACGTTCAGGCCGTGAGCAAAGGCGATGGCCGCGCCGGGCTTGATGTTGTCATGCACGTATTTCTTGTAGGTCTCGGCCTGAAGCTCGTCGGGCATGGTGAACATGATGACGTCGCACCAGGCGGCGGCTTCGGCGATCCCCATCACCTGCAGGCCTTCGGCTTCGGCTTTCTTGGCCGAGGGCGAGCCTTCGCGCAGGGCGACGACCAGGTTCTTGGCACCCGAGTCGCGCAGGTTCAGCGCGTGGGCGTGGCCTTGGGAGCCATAGCCCAGGATGGCCACTTTCTTGTCCTTGATCAGGTTGATGTCGCAATCGCGATCGTAATAGACGCGCATTTTGCCGGTCCTTTCTGTTTCGATTGATGCGGTTCTATCTGTGACGATTGCTATTGGCGAGAGCGTTGGGATTGGATATTGACGAAAGATGTAAACAATAATTCTTGGAAATAAGAAAAAACAAAAAATTCATGCTTGACGATATCGACCGCCGCATCCTGCGCCATTTTCAGGCCGAGCCAAGCCTGAGCACCGCCGAACTGGCCGAGCGGTGCCGGATCAGCAATGGCGTGTGCTGGCGCCGGATCGAGAAGATGCAGGCCGCCGGGATCATTCATGGGCAGCAGGCCGTGATTGACTGGTCCGCCATGGGCTATGCGGTCGAGGTGTCGCTGCGGGTGACGCTGGACAAGACCCAGCCGCGCGCCTTCGACGAGTTTACCGCGGCGGCCCGAAAGGTACCCGAGGTGATCGAGATCCAGACCTTTCTGGGGCGGGTAGATGTCCGCCTGTCCGTCATCGCGCGGGACATGGCGCATTATCAGCTGGTCTATCGCGACCGTATCCTGACCTTGCCGCATATCGCCGACATCGAGGCCCTGATGCACATCGCGCGGGTCAAACGGGACGAGGTGCTGCCGGTATGATCGAACTGGACGATCTTGACCGCAAGCTGCTGCGCGCCTTGGCGCAGGACGCCACGCAGAGCGCGGGTGCGCTGGGGCGGCGTTTCGGGCTGTCGCAGCCCGCGACATGGCGCCGGATCCGGCGGCTGGAGCAGGCGGGCATCATCAAGGGGCGCAGACTGCGCCTGAACGCCGAGGCGCTGGGGTTCGGTGTCACCGTATTTCTGGGCGTCAAGCTGGCGCGCAAAGGGCAGGTCAGCCTCGAGGATTTCGAACGCGCCGTCAGCGCCATCCCCGAGGTGCAGACCGTGGAACACGTTCTGGGCCTGTATGATTATCGGCTGAGAGTGGTGGCGCGTGACCTGGCGGATTTCGAGCGTGTTCTGCGCCGCCGCATCATGACACTGCCCGGGGCCGGAGATGTCGAAGCCAACGTGCTTCTGAGCGAAGAACGCCGACCGGGGCCCATCGGCTAGGTTTCAGTACTGGGTGCGGATGCAGTATCCGGGGTGGAAGGTCATGCGCGCAAAGGACAATGGCACTCCGTCCTTCCAGGTGGTTCGCTCCAGTTGCATCATCGCCGCTGCGGTCGTTGTACCCATATAATCGGCAAGGCCGCTGTCGGCGGAAATTGCCCTGAAGGCGATTTCGGCAACCGAAAACGGCGCGGCGTCCAGCAACCATTCATGCGGCGATGTCCGCTCTAGGTCGGCCGCTTCAATTTCGGGGACGGCGGCGATGTTGACCCACCGTTCTTCGTGCTGAAAAGGACGGTTGTCTGCATAATGCATGCAGACCACGTGCAGCACCCGCGCATTTGCCTGCAGGCTGAGTTGCGAGCTGAGCCAACCGGGGCTGGGCACCACATTCCGTTCCACAAGTGAATAGCGATAGGCGGCATTCTGGTCTTCAACGACTTGCTTGACCACAGACAGCTCGAGCTTGGCCTGCTTGCTGGGCAATTTCTTGACCCGAGTGCCACTTTTGCGTTTGCGTTCGACAAAGCCCTGTTCGGCAAGTTCGCGCAGCGCCCGGTTCACGGTTGCCCGCGCGCAGTTAAATTCCTCGGCCAGCTGTGTCTCGGTCGGCAGCAATGCGCCTTGTGGCCAGACACGGGTTTCGATCCGCCTTTTGACTTCGTCACGAACAAACTGAAAACTGATACGCTTGTGAGCATTCACTGTCGGGAAATTCCTGTTCAGGTTCCGGCTGAGCGTATCTGTTCAGAAACACGCCAGAGTGTAAAGATCACCTGATACTGGTTGGCGTCATTTTTGCCGTTCCGGCCGATACTGTTGCATTCGAGAATATCAAAATGACATTTTCCTTGGGTCAATCGTTGATATTGGCCAGCCCATTCCCATAGTTTGTGTCTTATTTCTAAAAAATCAAAACTTGAAAGGAGCCTCCATGCCCGCATTGTTGGCAACCGTCGATCCACAGGGGCTTGAGGAGTTTTCGGTTGTGTTCACCGACCGCTCGCTCAATCACATGTCGCAGGCTTTTCAGCAGGTGATGCGCGACATCTCAGGGATGCTGCGGAGCGTCTATGGCGCGGATGGCGTGGCCATTGTGCCGGGTGGCGGAACCTACGCGATGGAGGCTGTGGCCCGCCAATTCGCCCGTGGCGCCAATGTGCTGGTGGTACGCAACGGCTGGTTCTCGTATCGCTGGAGCCAGATTATCGAAACCGGGGGCCTGACGGCGTCAGCCACCGTGTTGAAGGCCCGTCAAACGGGGAATTCCAGCCCGTCGCCCTTTGCGCCCGCGCCGATCGACGAGGTGGTCGAAACCATTCGCAGCCAGCGACCCGGCGTGGTGTTCGCGCCGCATGTGGAAACCTCGGCCGGGGTCATTCTGCCGGACGACTATGTCAGCGCGATGGCTGCCGCAGCGCACGAGGTCGGCGCGCTGATGGTGCTCGACTGCATCGCCTCGGGCTGTGCCTGGATCGACATGAAGGCCACCGGCGTGGACGTTCTGATCTCGGCCCCGCAAAAGGGTTGGAGCGCCTCGCCCTGTGCTGGTCTGGTCATGCTGTCTGAACGCGCCGAGGCGCGGCTGGCCGAGACCACCTCGGACAGTTTCGCGCTGGACCTGAAGAAATGGCGCCAGATCATGCAGGCCTATGAGGGCGGCGGCCATGCCTATCACGCCACCATGCCCACCGATGCGCTGCGGGCGTTCCGGGACACGATGCTGGAGACCCGTGACTATGGGTTCGACAAGCTGCGTGACGCGCAATGGCTGCTGGGGAATGCGGTGCGGGCGATGCTGCGCGACAAGGGGGTCGTTTCGGTCGCGGCCGAAGGCTTTGGGGCACCGGGGGTGGTGGTCAGTTATACCGACGACCCCGAGGTGCAGAACGGCAGGAAGTTCGCCGCGCTGGGCATGCAGATCGCGGTCGGGGTACCTTTGCAATGTGACGAGCCCGAAGGGTTCAGCACCTTCCGTCTAGGCCTGTTCGGGCTGGACAAGCTCTATGATGTCGATGGCACGGTGGCCCGGCTGAAGCGGGTGCTGGATCAGGTGCTTTAGGCCCGAACGGGCCTCAGCGCACGCCGAGGCCCATCTGCATCAGCGTCTTGCGCACCACCGGCATCGAATAAAGCGCGTTGAGCCCTGCGGCGCGCGCATCGCGCAACGGCCGTGCCTCGACCATCGAGGCGCGGTTCAGCAGGTCGATCCCCTTGACGCGCAGCTCGATCTCGGAATGACGGGCCTTGTGATAGGCGTCGAGCATTTGGGCATCTCCCAGACCCTCGGGCCGGGCCTTGGCCAGGTCCAGCAGGCTGCGCAGATCACTCAGTGACATGTTCAGCCCCTGCGCCCCGATCGGGGGCACCACATGGGCGGCCTCGGCCATCAGCGCCACGCGCTGGGCCGACAGGCGCTCGGCCGATTGGCTGATGATCGGCCAGATCGTCCGGCGTGAGGCCAGTTTCAGCGGTCCGAACAGGCCGCAGGACCGCTCGGTCATCGCGGCTTCGAACTCGGCCTCGGGCAGGTTTAGCAGTTCGACCGCGCGTGGGCCGCGCTCCATCCACACGATCGCCGACGAGGGCTGGCCCTGCCAGTCAGGCAGGGGGACCAGGGTGAACGGCCCGCCGGACCGGTGGATCTCGGTCGAGACGTTTTCATGGGCGATCGGATGGGTCACCGCAAAGGCCAATGCCTTTTGCCCGTATCGCGTGGTATGGACCTTGATCCCCGCAGCCTCTCGCATCGGCGAGTTGCGGCCGTCGGCGGCGATCACCAGCTTGGTGCGGATGCGCGTGCCGTCGGACAGACCCACACGCGCCTCGGCGGTGCGGGTGAGCAGGCTGACGGTGCCGGTGCCGGGGCGGAAATCGACATTCGGCAGTTCGTGCAGCCGGGCCACCATCTCGCGCCGTAGCAGCCAGTTGGGCAGGTTCCAGCCAAAGGGTTGATCCGAGATATCGGCGGCGTTGAAATCGCGCACCACGCGCGGCTCGGGGATGTCGCCGCCCGCGTCCACGATGCGCATGATCTGCAACGGCGCGGCGTAAGGTTCCAGCCGGTCCCACAATCCGCAGTGCTGCAGCAGGCCGTGCGCCGGCTGCAGAAACGCGGTGGTGCGTAGGTCGGACCCGTCGGCGTCTCGGTCGGTGACGGGTGGGGTCGGGTCCACGCAGATCACGTCGAACCCTGCGGCGCCGAATACGGCCGCCGCGGTCAGCCCGGCGATGCCGCCGCCGGAAATCAGGATGTCACAACTGTCGGTCATCGCGTCACTCTCCGTTGCCTGCGGACCCTAGTGCGGTTCTGGGGCCTGCGCCAAGTGACATCCTGTCCCGTGGTCTAGCCGCGTGAAATCAGGACCAGAATCAGGAACATCACCGGCACCATCGCCAAGGCCGGCAGATACAGGCCCGGCAGGCCGAACAACAGGGCGGAACAGCCCCACATGCTGACCAGCGCCGCAACGGTATAGCCCAGATCCTCGGGCTTTCCATTGGCCGCATCGCGGGCCAGCCAGCCAAACAGGGGAATTGCAAAAAGCAGGCGCTGCCAAAAGGGCAGGCGGCCGGGCATCTCGATTGCGGTCATCGGGGTCTCCATTTCTGTTCGTCGCTGAGCCTGATGTAGGAACGACTTTGCATCTGCAGAATGCGCGGATCGTCGCAGTTTCGGGCTGCGCGCAGGCGCATTTCGTCGCAATCTCGGGTGGTTCAGATCAGGCGCGCGAGAAAGGCGGTCAGGTCATCCGTGTGGTGGTGGATGTGATCCGCGTCATGAGGATCGGGCGCAACATGCACCGTACGCATGCCCATGTCGTGCGGGACCTTCAGGTTGCGCGGCTCGTCCTCGAACATGGCGGCGCGGTCGGGGTGGATGCCGTCGCGGGCAAAGACCGTTTCAAACGCGGCCTTGTCGGGTTTGGGGCGATACCCCGCATGTTCGACCCCATAGATCGCGTCGAACAGCCCATCCAACCCGCGTGAGGCCAGAACCCGCTCGGCGTAGGGCGCGCTGCCGTTGGTGTAGACGATGCGCCGCCCGGGCAGGGCCCGGATATGCGCGGCCAGCGCAGGGTCGGGCTCCATGTGGCTCAGGTCGACCTGATGAACCGCGTGCATATAGGGCTCGGGGTCCAGATCATGTTCGGCCATCAGCCCGGCCAGCGTGGTGCCGTGTTCACGCCAATAATGTTGACGCAGTCGGTCGGCCTCGGCCCGGTCGACGCGCAGGGCTTCGACCACGTATTCCGTCATCAGCACCTCGATCTGATCGAACAGGCGCATGTGCGGCGGATACAGGGTATTGTCCAGATCGAACACCCACTGAGTGACATGCGAAAACGCAGGCTTGACCATGGGGTTGGGTTTAGGCCGTGGCCACCGGGTTTTCAATGGCGCACTTGATTGCAGACCCATGGCCCGGATAGACAGGTCCGAACGAGGAGAGACCTGCCCCAATGAACCAGTCCCGACAGCCCCAGACCGATGCATACAGCCTGATCCTCGAAGCGATCGACGTAGGGGTGTACAAACCCGGTGACCGGCTGGTGGAAAGTGAACTGGCCGAGCGGTTCGGCGTGTCGCGCACCCCGATCCGCGAGGCGCTACAGCGGCTTGAGACGCAGTCGCTGCTTGAACGTGACGGGCGGTCGCTGATCGTGGCCTCGCTGGACCACAACCAGATGGCCGAGCTGTATGTCGTCCGGCGTGAATTGGAGGGGCTGGCGGCCCGGCTGGCCGCGCGGCATGCGACCGAGGAAGAAATCAAGGTATTGCAGGACATGGTCGCGGCCGACGACGCACTTGTGGGTGACCCGGTCGCCCTGTCGCGCGCCAATCGACGGTTCCACGAACAGATCCACCTGGCGTCGCACAACCGCTATCTCGTGCAGCAGCTGGATCTTGTGCATCGCACGATGGCGCTTATGGCCACCACGTCGCTGGCAGCGCAAGGTCGGGGCGAGATCGCCCAGAACGAGCACAAGGCGATCGTTGACGCCATCGCGGCCCGCGACGAGGAGGCCGCGGACCGGGCGCTGAAAGAGCATATCTCGGTCGCGTTCATGACCCGTCTGAAACAGGACGCAATCCGGCGCGAAAAGTAGGCTTGGGCAGGTTTTCTTCGGCTGCCTGGCCATGCTGGGTCTTGTCCCAGAAGAACGGGTTGGCCGCCAGTTCCCACAATGCCTTGTAGGCGGCTATCACGCCCAGCGGATAATACAGCGCCATGGTGGGTACCCATGGGATAAGGAACCGACGGCCGCCCGAGACCACGCCCAGTGTGCCCACGATGATGTTCGCGGCTTCGGCGGTCAGGAACAGATAGACGCAACCGCGCAGGATTTCCGGCGCTATGACGCCCTGGAAAGGATGCGGCCACCCGACCGAGGCCAGCCAGAAGGCCCAGAGCACCGGGGCAAGCAGAAATTGCCCGACCGTGCCCAGAAAGAAGGCCTGAACCCCGAAAAACCGCCACGCCCCAAGGTCGCGCAGCAGCCGCGTCGGAGACCGCATATGCACCAGGTAGGTGACCATGAAGCCTTTGAGCCAGCGTGACCGCTGCTTGATCCAAGGCCAGGCGCGGAAATTCGCTTCTTCATAGGTCGTGGTGTCCACGATCTGGGTGCGATAGCCAGCGCGGGTCAGGCGCAGGCCCAGATCCGCGTCCTCGGTGACGTTGTGTGCGTCCCAGCCGCCAAGCTCGATCAGCTTGTCGCGGCGGAAGAAGAATGTCGTTCCTCCCAGCGGCACGACCAGCCCCAGCCGGGCGATTCCCGGCAGGATCACTCGGAACCAGCCGCTGTATTCGATGGTGAAGCAACGGGCGCGCCAGTTGGTTCGCGGGTTGTAGAAATCCAGTGCCCCCTGCAGGCAGACCACGTCTTCGGGCGCCTTTGTGAAATGGCGAGCCACGGTCTCGAGCTGGTCCGGCACGGGGGCGTCTTCGGCATCCCAAACGCCCACGATCTCGCCCCGGCAGAAATCCAGCGCATAGTTCATGGCGCGGGGCTTGGTGGTCAAATCGCCCAGGGCCGGTACCTCGATCGTGCGCATCCAGCTTGGCAGATCGGCTTTTTCCAGCGCCGCGCGCGTGACGCCATCCTTCTCCTCCAGCACGAGGACGACATCCAGCAGCGCCTTGGGGTATGTCAGACGTTGCAGACGCTGGACCAGAGCGCCAGCGATTTCCCGTTCCTTGTACAATGGAACCATGATCGAAACGCTGGGAAGCCGGGCAGGCGATTCCATCAATTCGGTCTGGCGTGTTCTTCGCGGAGCGAAATAGGCCGCCACGCCAGCCAGACGCAGGACCAGAAACAACGTCAACGTGCCGACCGCGGCCCAGAACAGCAGCGAAAGACCAAGCTGCGGGATGGCGGCAAGCCCGGCGACGGCCATCAGAAACGCAACAGCCGGCTTGAACCGCGAACCGAGATTCCACCCACGGCAACTCTGGCTCAGTGGGGCGCGGGTTTCTGCAGCCTGGGCCAGCTGCGTCTTGTACCGGTCCGCGATCGCATTGTCGATCTGGTCCGCTTGGGCCAAGACCGGCAGGACCGTCTGCGCGCAGTCGCGCAGGCGATCGGCCACCACGTCGAACCGATCGGGGCGGGCGGTGGCCACCATAAGGATCGGCCCGACCCGCATCCACGGAACGACGTTGTGTTCGATCCAGAATTGCACCGGGCGCAGGGCGCATAGTTCGGCAGGCGGAGGGGAGGTCTCGAGATCGGCGAATTGCAACCGGCGTTGATGCCGCAAAGCGCACAGAACATCTTTGCGCGTGGCCCAGTTTTCGCTGACGAGAATCTCGCCCAACGGTGCCTTCTGTCGCTTTTGCGATTGCAGCGCCGCGTCCAGTTGTTGGGGCGTAATCGTTCCCGCATCGACCAAACAGGCGCCAAGGGGCTTCCAAATCTCCGATCCGGCCACTGCTGTCGCGGGGCCCTGATCCGAAAAACTCAACTCAACCATATTTATACCCTGCCCGAAGTCACGCGGGCAGAGTTGCTCAATCAAGGTTAATCCCAGGTTAACGGCTGCGCATATCGCAGCCAACGTGGTTTAAGCGTGGGCTTTTCTGTCCGCCATGGCCTGCGCGAACCGTTCGAACAGGTAGAAACTGTCCTGCGGACCGGGGGACGCCTCGGGATGGTACTGAACCGAATAGACGGGACGGTCGGTCATGCGGATGCCGCAGTTCGAACCGTCAAACAGGGAGCGGTGGGTTTCGATCACGCCTTCGGGCAGCGATTGCGCGTCCACGGCGAACCCGTGGTTCATCGACGTGATCTCGACCTTGCCGGTTTCTAGATCCTTGACCGGGTGGTTCGCGCCATGGTGGCCGTGGTTCATTTTGACCGTTCGGCCGCCCAGCGCCAGCGCCAACATCTGGTGGCCAAGGCAGATCCCGAAGACCGGAAGGTCGGTGGTGTCGAGAATTTCGCGGATCATCGGCACAGCGTATTCCCCGGTGGCGGCCGGATCGCCCGGACCGTTGGACAAGAACACGCCATCGGGGTCATGGGCCAGAACTTCGGCAGCGGTGGCGGTTGCGGGCAGCACGGTCACGTCGCACCCGGCCGAGGCCAGACAGCGCAGGATGTTCCGTTTGGCGCCGTAATCCAGGGCGACGACCTTGTGCAGGGGTGCCTGTTGCCGCTGATAGCCGTCGGGCCAGGCCCAGCGCATCTCGTCCCAGCGGTAGCTTTGGGCGCAGGTCACCTCCTTGGCCAGATCCATCCCTTCCAGCCCGGCAAAACCACGCGCCGCGGCGATCAGCGACTCGATGTCAAAATTGCCGTCGGGGTCGTGGGCCAGGGCCACATGCGGGGCGCCCTGCTGACGGATCGCGCGGGTCAGCCGGCGGGTATCGACCCCACCGATGGCGATCCGGCCGCGCCGGGCCAGCCAGTCGGTCAGCCGCTCGGACGAGCGCCAGTTCGACGGCTCGGTCGGGTCCCATTTCACGACCATGCCTGCCGCCACCGGATCGGCGGTTTCGTCATCCTCGGGATTGACGCCGACATTGCCGATATGCGGGAAGGTGAACGTCACGATCTGACCGGCATAGGACGGGTCGGTCATGATCTCCTGATAGCCGGTCATCGCGGTGTTGAAACACAGCTCGGCTACGGTCTGGCCCGTGGCGCCGAAACCGGTGCCGAAGAAGAGCGTTCCGTCGGCCAGTGCCAGACATGCGGTGGGCTTGGACGTGGCGTTGTGGGCCATGGCGCGACTCTCCTTTTGGGTAAATCGGCGCATAACTAAGGGGGTTGGTGCCTCGGGTCAACCCTGTTCAATTTTCGGGCTTTTGTTGTTTTTCAATGGCTTAACAAAAGTTCAAGGGTGTTGTGTCATGAAAACTGTTTGGATATGTTCGGGGTTCCGTTGCCATGGGGATGAATTGAGCAGATGGATATGCGAACGCGGATCACCACCGCCCTGAAGCAAGCAATGAAAGACAAGGACACCGAGCGCCTGTCGACCCTGCGGCTGATCAATGCCGCCATCAAGGATCGCGACATTGCCAAGCGCGCCGAGGGCAACGAAGAGGCCAACGGCTGCGGCGATGCGGATGTACTTGAGATCCTTGGGAAAATGAGCAAGCAACGCAAGGAGAGCGCCCGCGCCTACGAGGAGGGCGGCCGCCTCGACCTGGCTGAACGCGAACTGCGCGAGGTCGAGGTGATCGAGGAATTCCTGCCCAAGCAACTGGATGACGACGAAGTCGCCGCCGCGATCGAGGCGGCGATCAGCGCGACCGGAGCCGGTTCGATCCGCGACATGGGAAAGGTGATGGGCGCTCTGAAATCGCGCTATGCCGGCCGGATGGATTTCGGCAAGGTCGGGCCGTTGGTCAAAGACCACCTGTGCAGCGTTTCGAACGGCGGCTGAGGCTGTCTCAGCCGACCGCCGGATCGCGCAAGCGTTTCACCAGGTCGTCGGAGGGAAACGCGCTCTTCCTCGGACAGGAAGGCACCGATTTCGACGACGCGGCCTTCGCCCGACAGGGTGACATAATTTGGCACCGGCCCGCCGGTCGGGTGGATCTCGGGGCGGGCCCAGTATCGGTTGCACTGCCATTCCTGCCGAGGGGCTCGTGGGGCATGGCGCACCAGATGGGCCTGGGTGCCGGAAAGGGTCAGAACCTCGTGGACGCTGCGGGCGCGGTAATTAGCCTCGAACGCCAGCCACAGCCCGGCCACGGTCAGCAGCAGAAACGGCAGAAGCCCCCACAGAAGGACTGATCCCAGAACCGCCAGCAGGGGGATCAGGCCAAACAGAAAGACCGCCAGAACGACGGCCATCGCACCGCGCGGCGGCAACGAGTTGTGCGGCCACAGGCGCAGGCGCTGCTCGGCATCTGATGTGTCTTCCCAGTGATACGGCATCACGACAAAAAATAGCGGCCGTGCCCGTGTTGTCGATGGGCAATTTCACACGACATGCCCGACCCGCGCCCACGAGAGCGCGTCTTCCAGCCGGTCATCGCCCCAGAACACTTCGCCACCCACGACAAAGCTTGGGGCGCCGAAAATGCCCAGGCGGATGGCGGTGTCGGTTTCGGCCTGCAGCGCGGCCTCGGCCTGCGGGGTGCGGGCGCGGGCCAGTACCGGCAACGGGTCCTGCTGACAGCGGAAAAGGGCCTCGGAGATGGCGTGCTCGCTGCCGGCCTCGACCCCCTCTTCGAACCAGATCCGGTACAGCGCCTGGGTAAAGCCCTTGCCCCAGCCTTCGGACATGCCCAGCAGCGCGACCTGATTGGCCAGCTCCAGATCCGAGATTGGATAGGGCGCGGGCAGGCGCGCATGGATGTGGTACTTGGACGCCCTGCGCTGGATATCGCGCCACATATAGGCCGATTTCACGGGTTTGCCCGCAAAGGGAATGTTTCGCTGTTCGGACATCACGGCCCGCACGTTGAACGGGCGCCATTTGACCGTCGCGCCGTTTTCCTCGCACCACGCGTCCAAGCGCATGATGGTCAGGAAGCTGTAGGTGCTGCCGATCGAGTACCAAAAATCAATATTGGCCATGGCATCCCCCGAGGTTGCCGCAGTTGTCGGGCAGGGACCAGATTACCCGATTTTTACCAATCTGGCGATGGCGGCCGTGGGGGCAAAGAAAAACCCCGCCGAAAGGGCGGGGTTCTGTCATTTTGACACCGGGGTCAGTGCGCGTGGCTCTTGTCCCAGTCTTCCTGCTTGGGCAGCTGCTCGAACGTATGCTCGGGCGGCGGCGAGGACAGGGTCCATTCCAGCGTGTCCGCGTATTCGTTCCACGGGTTCGGGCGCGTTTCCTTGGCACCACGGAACAGGGCGTAGAACACGATGCCGAAGAACAGCAGGAACGAAGCGAACGAGATGAACGCACCGATCGACGAGACGAAGTTCCACTGGGCGAATGCCTCTGGGTAGTCGATGTAACGGCGCGGCATGCCCTGACGGCCCAGGAAGTGCTGCGGGAAGAAGGTCAGGTTTGCACCGATGAAGAACATCCAGAAGTGCACCTTGCCCCAGAACTCCGAGTACTGACGGCCCGTCATCTTCGAGAAGTAGAAGTACACGCCTGCAAAGATGGCAAAGACTGCGCCCAAGCTCATCACGTAGTGGAAGTGCGCGACGACATAGTAGGTGTCGTGATAGGCGCGGTCGATACCGGCCTGCGACAGAACCACACCGGTCACACCGCCGACGGTGAACAGGAACAGGAAGCCGAAGGCGAACAGCATCGGCGTCTTGAACTCGATCGAGCCGCCCCACATGGTGGCGATCCACGAGAACACCTTCACGCCCGTCGGAACCGCGATGACCATCGTGGCCAGCATGAAGTAGGCCTGCTGACGCAGCGACATGCCTACGGTGTACATGTGGTGTGCCCACACGACGAAGCCCAGCACGCCGATTGCGATGATCGCCCAGACCATCGGCAGATAGCCAAAGATCGGCTTGCGCGAGAAGGTGGCGATCACGTGGCTGATGATGCCGAAGCCGGGCAGGATCACGATGTACACTTCGGGGTGACCGAAGAACCACAGGATGTGCTGATACAGAACGGGGTCACCGCCACCGGCCGGGTCAAAGAAGGTGAAGCCGAAGTTGCGGTCCATCAGCAGCATGGTGATCGCGCCCGCCAGAACGGGCAGCGACAGCAGAATCAGCCACGAGGTGACGAAGATCGACCAGCTGAACAGCGGCACCTTGAACAGGGTCATGCCCGGGGCACGCATGTTCAGGAAGGTGGTGATCATGTTGATCGCGCCGAGGATCGAGGAGGCGCCCGATACGTGCACGGCAAAGATCGCCAGGTCCATGGACATGCCGCCTTCGGTCGTCGACAACGGCGGGTACAGAACCCAGCCCACGCCCGAGCCGGCTTGGTCGTTGCCTCCGGGGGCCAGCAGCGAAGCGATGCCCAGCGAGGTGCCGGCGACATACAGCCAGAAGGACAGGTTGTTCATCCGCGGGAAGGCCATGTCCGGCGCACCGATCTGCAACGGCATGAAATAGTTGCCGAAACCGCCGAACAGCGCGGGGATGACCACGAAGAACATCATCAGAACACCGTGATAGGTGATCATCACGTTCCAAAGGTGTCCGTTCGGGGTGCAGGGATCGGCCATGAAGCCTTCCAGGCACATGTACTGAACGCCCGGATGCATCAGTTCTAGCCGCATGTAGATGGTCATCGCGACCGAGATGAACCCGGCAAAGGCCGAGAAGATCAGGTAAAGGATCCCGATATCCTTGTGGTTGGTCGACATGAACCACCGGGTAAAGAACCCGCGCTGGTCTTCATGATCGTGACCATGAATGGCTGCGTCTGCCATTTAGGTGCCTCCTGTTGCAAATAGACCGCGCAGCCGGACCTCTCCGGCGCGCGGGATTCCTGCTGGTTTTAGAATGCAAGGGGGCGGCCTTCAATGGCCGAGTTTGATCTGGATCAAGAATAATTGTCGCGGGGCAGGAGGTCACCCACACGAATTTGGCCCTGACCAGGCGGTAGCTGGGTATGATCGGGTGAATTGCAAGGGCTGGGGCTGCCCGAGGGCGGAATCGCGCCTTGACCCGCCGCGGGCTTGGCCGCAGAACAACACGCAGCCCCATTCCCGGAGACCTGTCATGTCCACTTATGATCCCGAAAACATCTTTGCCAAGATCCTGCGGGGCGAGATCCCCTCGACCCGTGTGTACGAAGATGATGAAACGCTGGCATTCATGGATATCATGCCGCGCGCCGACGGGCATCTGCTGGTGATCCCCAAGACCCCCTGCCGCAACATCCTTGACGCCAGCCCCGCGCAATTGGCCGCAGTCATGGCCACCGTGCAGAAACTGGCGCGCGCCGTCATGAAAGCCTTTGACGCCGACGGTGTGACCGTCCAGCAATTCAACGAGGCCGCAGGCGGGCAAGAGGTGTTTCACCTGCATTTCCATGTTCTTCCGCGCCGTGAAGGCCTGCCCATGCGGCCGCCGGGCAAGATGGGCGATTTGGACGAAATCGCCGCGCATGCCGAGCGGATCCGGGCGGCGCTGGACTGATCCGGCGCTCAGTGCGGCCCTGAACAGTCGTCATGGGCGCCAAAGGCGTGCAGAACCGCGCAGACATGATCGTGCTGCCCGTCACAGGCAGTGGCGATCCGGGCCAGTTCGGACTCGAGCCTTTGCAACTTGCCGATGCGTTCCCGCAGATCATGCAACTGCCGCCGTGCGATCTCATGCGCCCGGTTCAGGTCGTCGCCCTGCGCGCCCTCGAGCGACAGCAGCGCCTCGACATCGGCCAGCGGCAGTCCAAGGTCGCGCGTGTGGCGGATGAAGCGCAGGCGGTCCAGCGCCGCCTCGTCATAGCGCCGCTGATTGCCCGCTGTGCGTTCCGGTTGCGGCAGCAGGCCCTTGTCTTCGTAGAACCGGATGGTGGGCACCTTGGCGCCCGTGCGGCGCGACAGTTCTCCGATCGTGTACATTTTCGGCCCCTCCCCCCCCCTTGAACCTCTAGTCACTAGAGGAATTAGGTGTTGGTCATGACCCAGACAAGGACCGATTTCCATGGCGCATGAACACGACCACGGGCATCATCACCACCAGATCGACCCAAGCACGGGGAATGCGCGGGTGGCCTGGGCCATCGCCGTCAACCTGGCCCTCACGATAGCTCAGATCGTCGGCGGCATTCTGTCCGGGTCGCTGGCGTTGATCGCCGACGCGCTGCACAATTTCTCGGACGCGGTCGCACTGATCATTGCGTTCTTCGCCCGCAGGATCGCGCGCCGCCCGTCAGACCCCCGCATGAGTTTCGGCTATGGTCGGGCCGAGGTGGTGGCAGCTCTGGTCAACTATACCACGCTGGTCGTGCTGGCGATCTACCTGATTTACGAAGGCGTGATGCGCATCGTTCAGCCCGAGCCCATAGACGGCTGGATCGTGGTCTGGATCGCGGTGCTGGCCTTTATCGTCGATGCGGTCACCGCGCTTTTGACCTTTTCGATGGCCAAAACCAGCATGAACATCCGGGCGGCCTTCCTGCACAACCTTGCCGATGCCCTGGGGTCGGTGGCGGTGATCCTGGCCGGCAGCGCCGTGATCTTGTTCGGCTGGACCTGGGTCGACCCGGCCGTGACGATCCTGATCGCGTTCTACATCCTGTGGCACGTCAAGGCGGAAATCACCGGGGCGATCCGCGTTCTGATGCTGGGCGCGCCGCCCGGGCTGGACCCCGAACAGGTCGCCTCCGCCATCGAGGAGGCCGAGGGCGTCGACGGCGTGCACCATGTCCATCTGTGGAGCATGCAGGAGCGCGAGCCGGCCCTGACCGCGCATCTGGTCATTGCGGCCAACGCCTGGCCCGCGGCCGAGCGCATCCGCGTTTCGGTCAGGCAGATCTTGCAGGAGCGATTTGCCATTGGCCACACGACGCTCGAGATGGAACGGACCGGGCAGGGTTGCGAGACCCCGCCGCGGTTCGGGCATGATTGACGGTAGGGCTTGAAACGAGAATTTTTGAAGGTTGGGCCTGAAACGAGAATTGCCGTTCCGATTTGGGGTCGGAACGGCAGACTCGTAACCAAACACTTGATCGATTTTCGCGGGCTGGCCGCGATCACCGGTTAACATACCACTCACTCTTGAACGGTCTCTTCATAATACCTCAGACTGAGGCCATTGTGTGAACCGAAAGTGGTGTTTGGGTTAATTAACCCTGATTTTTAGACACATTTGGGAAAAAGCCGTCTGCTTTGCGAAACAGCGGCCACGTGACAAAGGCATTGTTGTTGCCCTGTGTCACTATCCGGCATGCCGGTGCCGAGAATCACCCGGCGGGTGCTGCTTCGAAAACCTCGTCGAAGGTTTTGCGCAAGGCGACATCAACATCGGCCATCGTCACGGGCAGGCCCAGATCCACAAGCGATGTCACGCCATATTCCCGGATGCCGCAGGGTACGATGCCCGAAAAATGCTCCAGGTCCGGTTCGACATTGATCGAGATCCCGTGGAAACTGATCCACTTGCGCAGGCGGATCCCTATGGCGGCGATCTTGTCCTCGGTCGGTTTGCCTGACGCGGTCAGGGGCTTGTCCTTGCGCGGCACCCAAACGCCGACGCGGCCTTCGCGGATTTCTCCGTGGACATTGAACTCACCCAGAGCGGCGATCACCCAAGCCTCCAGCTGCTTGACGAAGCGGCGCACGTCATGGCCACGTCTGCCGACATCCAGCATGACATACACCACCCGCTGGCCGGGCCCGTGATAGGTGTATTCGCCCCCGCGCTTGCTGGGATAGACCGGAAAACGGTCGGGGTCCGTCAGGTCTTCGGGCTTGGCCGAGGTCCCGGCGGTGTACAGCGGCGGGTGTTCCAGCAGCCAGATGCACTCGTCCGCCTGTCCGGCGGCGATTTCGGCCACGCGCGCCTCCATGAAGGCGACGGCGGCGTCATAGTCGGTCAGCCCGTCTTTGATCTTCCATTCCATGCGTGCCTCTTACCCCGGTTCCCGGCGAAGGGAAAGCGTCAGGCGGCCTCGGACAGGCAGCGTCTCAGCACCTGGGCGTAGGTGTCCGGGCCTTGCGCGCCCGTCAGCAGGTATTTCCCGCCGAAGACCATGGCGGGAACGCCGCTGATGCCGCGGCTTGTCCAGAATTGCTGTTTCTGACGGACGGGTCCCGCATGCGCGCCCGAGGTCAGCGCTGCGCGGGCCGCATCGCCGTCCAGCCCGACGGACCGGGCCGCATCCACCAGAACCTGGGTGTCCGAGACATCCTTCTGATCGGTGAAATATGCGCTGAACAATGCCAGCTTAAGCAGGTGCTGGCGCCCTTGCTCTTCGGCCCAGTCCAACAGCTGATGAGCGGCGAAGGTGTTCACGATGCGACTGTCATCAGTGAAATTGAAGGCAAAGCCCAGATCGGACCCCAGCGCCTTCAGCTGTGCGCGCGCCTGTTGGCTTTGCGCGACGGTAGTGCCGTATTTTTCGATGATATGATCGCGCAGATTCTGGCCCTCGGGTCCCATTGCCGGGTTCAGCTCGAACGGATGCCAGCGCAACCGGGCCTGGACGCCCTCGCGCGTCAGGGCCTGATCGAGTTGCAGAAATCCGACGATGCACCAGGGACACACGACGTCCGACACGATGTCGATCTGTACGGTGGGGCGAGGGTCGAGCGAAGTCATGTCAAGCTCCTGTCGGGCTGGTCGTCGGTTTCCAGATGGCACAGATATGGTCGAAACAGGGGATTTCCAATGCGGTTGTTTTTGCCTCTTCACATCCATTCGCCAAACGTCTATACGCCGCCGTACCAAGTCATTGGCAGTGCGGTCGTGGCGGAATTGGTAGACGCGCAGCGTTGAGGTCGCTGTGGGGTAACTCCCGTGGAAGTTCGAGTCTTCTCGACCGCACCAATCTCAATACACCAATCATCTTTGCCGCGACATTGTTGGGCTGATCGCTTTCAGCTGCCTTAGACTTGGCGTTTGCGGTCGATACGGCTTACTGCTGAACATCCTCCAGAAGCGGCAGTGTCCTGTCGGCTCGGGTGTGCTACACGATGGCAACGCAGAATCGAAAACCGCCGAATTCGCCAGAAATCTGGGGTAGCCGTGCTGTAACGGGTGAGGGAAACTTGGAGCTAACGCTTTGAAAAATAACGCACAAAAAGCGGCGCGTTTAAGCGTGGCGCCCATGATGGACTGGACGGATCGTCATTGCCGGTACCTGCACAGACTGCTGAGTTCCAATGCGCTTCTCTATACCGAGATGGTGACCGCGCCCGCTCTTGTCCGAGGTGGGGCGCTTCACCTGCTGGAGTTCAGCCCTGAAGAACACCCCGTGGCCCTGCAACTGGGTGGGTCCGACCCCGAGGAACTGGCGCAGGCCGCCATATTGGGGGCCGAGGCGGGGTATGACGAGATCAATTTGAATTGCGGATGCCCGTCCGACCGGGTGCAGTCGGGCACCTTCGGCGCGGTCTTGATGAAGGACCCGGCGCGCGTGGCGGATTGTGTCGCGGCGTTGCGCGCGGCCGTGCGCGTCGAGGTGACGGTGAAATGCCGCATCGGAGTGGACGAGCAAACCCCCGAGGAGGTGCTGCCCGACTTTCTGGACAGGATTCGCGCCGCCGGATGCCAGCGCGTCACGATCCACGCCCGCAAGGCTTGGCTGCAGGGGCTGAGCCCCAAGGAAAACCGCGATATCCCGCCGCTGGACTATGACCTGGTGCATCGGATGAAGGCCGCGTTTCCAGACATGCACATCTCGATCAACGGGGGGATCGCGTCTCTGGCCGAGGCGCGCGCGCATCTGGAGGCCGGACTGGACGGGGTGATGATCGGGCGGGCCGCCTATCACCAACCCACCGACATTCTGGCCGAGGCCGATCCGCTGATCTTTGGCACCGGGGCTGCCGCCGATCCGGTGGACGTCGTGCATAAGATGCTGCCCTATATCGACCGACACCTTGCCGCGGGGGGGCGGTTGCACCAGATCACCCGGCACATGCTGGGTCTGTTCGCGGGCCGACCGGGCGCGCGGGGGTGGCGCCGGGTCCTGTCGGAAGGGGCGGTCCGGGACCATGCCGGTCCCGAGGTCGTTTTGGAGGCGCTGGCCCGCGTGGCTCCGGACGCCGTCGCGGCACAGGCAATTTGACAGGGCCGAAGGGCCGCAATCCAAGGGGGACGGATGCCCGAGACTTTTTTGCTGGTCCAGATGCTGGGCCTGTTGCTTGTGATCGGAGCGCTGGCCGGGGTGCTGGCGGGCCTGCTGGGCGTGGGCGGAGGGATCGTTCTGGTGCCCGCGTTCTTCTATACGTTCCAGACATTGGGCTATGGCGGCCCGCAACTGATGCAGATGTGCCTGGCGACCTCACTGGCCACGATCATCGTGACCTCTGTCCGCTCGGTTCTGAGTCACAACAAGAAAGGCGCGGTGGATTGGCAGATCCTGCGCGGCTGGGGGCCGGGGATCGCTGCGGGGGCCATCTTGGGCGTCATGGTCGCGTCCGCCCTACGGACCGAGGCGCTGCAGGCCTTGTTTGGCATTCTCGGCATCTGCATCGGGGCCTATCTGGGCCTGGGAAAATCCGAATGGCGGCTGGGCGATGCCATGCCCGGCGGGCTGCGGCGATTGCTGATTTCCCCGATGGTCGGGTTTCTGTCGGTTTTGATGGGGATCGGCGGGGGCAGTTTCGGCGTGCCGCTGATGAGCCTGTACAACACGCCCATTCACCGGGCCGTCGCAACCGCAGCCGGGTTCGGCGTCATCATCGCGGTGCCGTCGGTCATCGGCTTCCTGTTCCTGCCCATCGCGCCGGACTATCGCCCGCCATTCACAATCGGGGCCGTCAACCTGATCGCTTTTGGCGTGGTCGTTGCCATGACCATGATCACCGCGCCCTGGGGCGTGAAGCTGGCCCATGCGATGGATCCCAAACCGCTTAAACGCGTCTTTGCGGTCTTTCTGACCCTCGTGGCGTTGAACATGCTGCGCAAGGCCTTGGGGTGGTGAGGCCATTCTGGGCGCGCGGGTGGGAGGTTTTCCCGGCCGAGCTCTCCGTCGCCGACTGGGTGGCGCATGCGCTGCCCGCCGCCCGCGCGGCGGTGCGGGACCCGGCCCATCTCCACTGGCTTGACTGTGAAGAGACGTGGTTCATCGGCGTCGATGCCCTGCCCAACGACGTGGCGGGGCGGGTTGGCGGCTCGGAGCCGTTGGGCGGCGCGGCGCTTGACTTCCTGCGCGCGCAATACGGTCCGGTCGCGCTGCACCCAGGGCAGGTCTCGGTGGTCTACCCGGGCTATCCACGTCCGCGCCGCGGCGAAAGCGAAGCCGCTGCCCGATACCGGGTCCGGCGCGATGGGGCCCATGTGGACGGGCTCAAACCCAATGGGCCGGATCGGCGCCGCCATATCGACGAGCCGCACGCCTGGATTCTGGGGCTGCCGTTGACAGCGGCCAGCGCCGAAGCGGCGCCGCTGGTCGTCTGGGATGGCAGCCACCGGATCATGCAGGCGGCGTTTCGCCGGGTATTGGCCGGCGTCGCGCGCGCGGATTGGGCAATGGTAGACATTACCGAAGCCTATCAGGACGCCCGCCGAGAGGTGTTCGAAACCTGCCTGCGGATCGAGATCCCAGCCCGGCCGGGAGAGGCCATCGCACTGCACAGGCATTGTCTGCACGGGGTGGCCCCCTGGCGTGACGGAGCAACGGCCGGACCCGACGGACGGATGGTCGCCTATTTCCGGCCTGAACTGCCCGGCGGTGTGGCCGAATGGATCGAAACGCCGTAACCTCGGGCCATTCTCTGATTTGGAGGGCATTCGATGATTACGATTCACAAGACGTCTGACGGTGCACTGCTTGAGATCGAATTGACGGGCGAAGTCACCAGTGCCGATTATACCAACTCCTTGGTTCCCGCGATTGAAGCTGCGCTGCAAGAGCACGACCAGGTCCGGATGCTGGTGATCGCCGGCCCCGACTTCGAACGTTATGACCTTGGCGCCGCGTGGGAGGACACCAAGCTGGGCCTCAGCCATTGGCGCGGGTTCGACCGAATCGCGGTGGTCACCAACAAAGCTTGGGTGAAGACCAGCGCGCGGCTCGCGGCTCCGCTGATGCCATGCCCTGTGCAGGTGTTCGAGATGTCGCATCTGGACGAGGCGCGCTTGTGGCTGCGCGAGTCCCTCGGGGCCATTCACGTCGTCGATCTGGGCGGGCCTTGTGTGCAGATCAGCCTGTTGGGCAAGGTGGACCCTAGGGAATACGAAGAGGCCGAGCAGCGCCTGGACACGTTGCTGAGCCAGAAGGAGGGCTTCCGTCTGCTGATCGATCTGCGCGAGTTCGACGGCTGGCAGGGCCTGTCGGCGCTCGCGGCGCATTTCCGTCTGGCGCGCAATCATATCGGCATGCTGGACCGGGCCGCCATCGTGGGCGACAAGGCCTGGCAGCACATGGCGCAGCGCGTCGCGCGGCACATCCTGGGCACACGTACCCAGTATTTCCCGTCCGAAGCGTATGAAGAGGCCAAGACCTGGCTGGCGTCCGGCTGATCCGCTCGGGGCCGCGATTCGCGGCGCGGCTGATGGGCCTTGATTTGCACCGGCTGACCTTGGGTCACCCCAGGCTGTGCCGAAGGTATTGGATTTGTTACGCTACGTCCGTTTCGCGCACTCGTGGACAGGGGCGCGCGTGCAAGCGCCCGGACTTGAAGGATTTTTTGTCCTGTTGGACAAATTTTTGCGTTTCGCGGCGGGGTTTTCCCCCTTATTCAAAGCTACTCGAGACGGTAGGAATAGGTCGCTGCTGCAATCTATCCGTGTGTTTCGGTATAGGCCTTGCCCCGCGGGGGCGGCTGGATCGCAACGGCGCCGAGCTGTTCAAGGGGGCTGTCATGCGACTGTTCAAACTGTTTTCCGGCAAGGTCAAAACCAAGCGCCGTTCCTCGGTGGACACGTCTCAAGCCGACGCCGCGGCGGAAGTCCGAGCAAAAACCAACCGTGCCGAGATCACACGACTTTTCCAGCGGGAACTCTTGGCCAAAAAGGCGGGCGACAGAGTGACCAATCGGCAAATGGCCGCCGTGCGCGAGGCAAAATCCTTAAAAAAAGGCTCTGACGGGACGATGGCCTTATGACCGGACCAGCCGGGCTGCGCGCCCGCCGCGCCGTTTGGCCAGGCGGGGCTTACGGCTGGGCAGCTCTTCCATGATGGCGGCGCGTTCGGTGCTGTCCATCTTCGACCAGCGAGAGATCTCGTCCATGGTGCGGTAGCAGCCGGTGCAGATCCTCTCGGTCGGATGCACCACGCAGATCTGCACGCAGGGGCTTTCGACCTCGTTCCGTTTCCAGATCATGTTCGTCATGCGCGGTCTCCGACCCGTTACAGAAAGCGCAGCCTGTCCAGCGCCCCTTGCAGAATATACCCCGCCGCGACGTGATCGATCACCTGTCCGCGACGTTTTCGTGTCGTATCCGCCTCCAACAGTGCCTTTTCCGCCGCAACCGTGCTCAGGCGTTCATCCCAGAATCCGATTGGAATATCGGTTAGCTGCGACAGGTTGCGCGCAAAGGCGCGGGTGGATTGGCACCGCGGTCCCTCGGACCCGTCCATGTTGCGCGGCAGGCCCAGGACGATCCCGCCGATTTCCCGGTCGGTCGCGATTTCCAAAAGGCGCGCAGAGTCGAGCTTGAATTTCTTGCGCCGCACGGTTTCCAGCGGGCTGGCCACGCCGCGCATCCGGTCCGACACGGCGACGCCGATGGTCTTTTTGCCCAGGTCCAGCCCCATCAGTGCCTGCATCGGGGGCAGGGCGGCGGCAAACTCCTCGAACCCGTCGTGGATCATTGCGCGATCCCAGCCCGGCGGGCGGCCGAGGCGATCATCTCCAGCGCCTCGGGGTTGTCGGCGAACTTGGTCAGCGCCTCGTCGCGGATCGCGCTGGCGCGTTCGGTTTCGCCCAGAACACCCAGCGCCGAGATCAGCCGCGCCCATTCCTGAGGTGAGCCGCCCTCGGTCGCCAGTCTGTCGGACAGCCCGTCAACCATGCCGCGGATCATCTCCTGCCGTTCTTCGGCCGTCATCTCGGCGGCGGCCTCCATGTCGGCCTGGCTGGGGCCGGGGGCCGCCGGAGCGGTCGAAAGATCGGGGGCGTTGAACACGCCGGCGCGCCAGGCCAGATCGTCGATCTGGGCGCGGATCGCCTGCGCCCAAGGTGACTGAGGCGGCGAACTGCGCAGCGTATCCGCCCACACCCGATAGGCCAGATCGGGTCGGCCGATCTGGGCCAGCATCTGCCCCCAGTAATACCGCGCCGGGCCATGGTTGGGGGCGCGTTTCAGGGCTTCGCGCAGGGCGTCCTCGGCCTCGGGCGAGACATAGCCGCCGGCCGCAAGGATCAGCATCTCGGCCAGGTTCGAATAGGCATCCGCAGGGGCATCCGCGCCCGACAGCTCGATGACCTTTTTCTGCGCCTCGTACCCGGCCTTGAAGTTGCCGGCATTGGTTTCGTGCTGGGCCAGCAGCATGTGCCCCTGCAGGTCGTCGGGGCGGCTTGCCACTGTTTCGCGCAATTGGTCCAGCAGCTTGGCATAGCTTTCTTCCAGCTGGGGCGGCTCGACCGGGGGGGCGGCCCTTTCGGCCTCGGCTTGGCTGGGGCGGTTTTCGCGCAAGTCGTCGGCCATTTCCAGGCGGGCCGACAGCGGTTGATCGGGGTAACCAGCAGCGCCAAGTTGTCGATACAACGCCAGGGCGCCGCCCACCAGCAGTAGGGCCAAAACCACCGGTGCCGCCACGCGCATCACCCGTGACGGGCCGGATACTGTCGCGGCCGCCTGCATCTGCGCGTCCGCGGCCAGAATGCGGCGCGAGATCTCGGTCCGTACCCGCTCGGCATCGGCCTGGTCGATCACGCCGCGGGCCAAGTCACGGTCCACGCTGGCCAGCTGTTCGCGGTAGACGCGCAGGTCATAGGCCGCCGCCGGTTCTTCCCGGCGGCGTTCCCGCAGCATGCCATAGGCCAAAAAGACCGCGATCAGCAGCGCGAACAAGATGAGCAGAACCCAGAACGTCATGGTCCCTCCGACAATGGTTGCCCTGACTTAGACCTGCTTGCGGTCCGACAAAAGGGACAAAAGGCCGCGAATGGCCTACATGTCGCAATAGTGCGATATTGCGGCGCTGCATGGCAGGGGTATTCTGCCGCTGCACGGCATATCTTCGGCCAAACACGAACCGGACGGATTCGCTCATGAAACACTATTCAGCCTTTGCTGTGGCGCGCGAGGCGCTGCGCTATCACACCGGATGGGAGCGCGCCTGGCGTTCGCCCGAACCCAAGAAGCGCTATGACGTCATCATCATCGGCGCGGGCGGGCACGGCCTGGCGACGGCGTATTACCTGGGCCGGAACTACGGCATCCAGAACGTTGCGGTGATCGAAAAGGGCTGGCTGGGCGGCGGCAATACTGGCCGGAACACGACCATCATCCGCTCGAACTATCTGCAGGACCCGTCGGCGGCGATCTATGAAAAGTCGCGCGGCCTGTACGAGGACCTGAGCCAGGAGCTGAACTACAACATCATGTTCAGCCCGCGCGGCGTGATGATGCTGGCCCAGACCCAGCACGAGGTGCGCGGCTACAAGCGCACGGCGCACGCCAACGCGCTGCAGGGCGTCAAAACCGAGTGGATCGGACCCGAACGTGTCAAGGAACTGGTGCCGATCATCAACATTGACGGCCCGCGCTATCCGGTTCTGGGCGCGCTGTGGCAGGAACGCGGCGGCACCGCGCGCCACGACGCGGTGGCCTGGGGCTATGCCCGGGCCTGCTCGAACATGGGCATGGACATCATCCAGCAATGCGAGGTCACGGCCATCCGCTCGGCCAACGGCCGCGTCACCGGGGTTGAGACGACCAAGGGCGCCATCGAGTGCGACAAGCTGGGCATCGTGGTGGCGGGTCACTCGGGCCAGCTGGCCGAGATGGCGGGCTTCCGCCTTCCGGTCGAGGCACTGGCCCTGCAGGCGCTAGTGTCCGAGCCGATCAAGCCCTGCATGGACGTAGTGGTGATGGCCAACACCGTGCATGGCTACATGTCGCAATCCGACAAGGGCGAGATGGTGATCGGCGGCGGCACCGACGGGTTCAACAACTACACCCAGCGCGGCAGCTTCCACCATATCGAGGAAACCGTCCGCGCCCTGGTCGAGACCTTCCCGATGATCTCGCGCCTCAAGATGCTGCGCCAGTGGGGTGGCATCGTGGACATGACCGGCGACCGTTCGCCCATCCTGTCCAAGACTCCGCTGGGCGGCTGTTTCATCAATTGCGGTTGGGGCACCGGCGGGTTCAAGGCCATCCCGGGCTCAGGCTGGGGTATGGCGCAGCTGATGGCCACCGGGCATTCCCCGCTGACCGAGGCCTTCTCGCTGGACCGGTTCAAAGAGGGCCGTTTCATCGACGAAAGCGTTGCCGCCGGGGTCGCGCATTGATGGACATCCAATCCCTTCCCACCGCCATACCAGACCGGCCGCGCCGCAGCCGGCTTGCGCTGCTTGACTTTCTGCTGGCGTGTTTCGACGCGCAGTCCGACAGCGTTCAGGTGGTGCAGGTCGGGGCCAATGACGGCAAGCTGGATGATCCCATATTGCCGTACTGGTCGAAACCACATTGGAAAGGTGTCCTGATCGAGCCGCACCCGCTGTATTTTTCGGCCCTTGCGTCGCTGCATGCGGCCAATCCGAACGTTAAGCTGGTCAATGCCGCTGTATCGCAGGTTGCGGGCAGCATCACGCTGTATCACCTCGACGAGGCCTATTCCGGTGCCTATCCGGGCTGGTTGCGCGGCTGCGCGTCGCTGGACCGTGGCCGGATGGTGGCCGCAATCGACCGCGCCAACCGCAAGACGGGGGCGGACGTACCCCATTCGGCCGTGGCCGAGACAACCGTCGCCGCGCGGCGGCTGGACGACATTCTGGCCGAAACGGGTGTTTCCGCCGCCGATATCCTCGTGATCGACGTCGAAGGGCACGAACGCTCTGTCCTCGACAGCTTTGATCCCGCACGCCTGGGGCTGTCGCTGGCCATCGTTGAATGCAACGCCGGCGACCCGGCCGAACAGGATGCGATCGTCTCGGCCCTGAACGCGGCCGGGCTGGTCGCATATCGGCTGGCCAACGACATCGTCGCCCTGCGTCCGGGCCGCGTGACCATCCCGATCGAGGCGATGTTCCACTTCAACAACCTTGTTCCGCTGACCGTCCAAGAAACGGTCGAACTGAATCCA
The DNA here is from genome assembly GCF_059612985.1 of Ruegeria sp. BHSC043. Taxonomy (NCBI): domain Bacteria; kingdom Pseudomonadati; phylum Pseudomonadota; class Alphaproteobacteria; order Rhodobacterales; family Roseobacteraceae; genus Ruegeria; species Ruegeria sp. BHSC043. The sequence goes on from NZ_JBXWRS010000002.1 coordinate 63,054, forward strand.
TGACCAAAGGTGTTTTGACCCGATGCTGATCCTGACCTGCCCCTATTGCGGCGTCGACGCCGAAGAGACCGAACTGACCGCCGGCGGCGAAGCGCATCTGAAACGCTTCGGTCCCGGCTCGTCGGATGACGAGTTCCACGACTATCTGTTCATGCGCGAAAACCCCAAGGGCGTACATTTCGAACGCTGGCGCCACAGCAACGGCTGCGGCAAGTGGTTCCACGCCGCACGGTGCACTGCCACGCTCGAGGTGTTCGGCACCTATTCGGCCCAGGTCACCGAGCCGCCCCAGGAGATCCGCGATGCGATCTCGGCCAAACGCCCGGGCTGGAGTTGGAGAGAGTTCTCCTGATGCCCCGCCCATTCAAGAATATTCCCGCCGGAGGCACCATGCCCTCTATCCGCGAAAGGTCCGAAACATGAGCACCCGTCTCGCCAAGCAAGGCCGACTGATCGACCGGTCGAAACCGGTCACCTTCACTTTCAACGGTACTGCGATGCAGGGCTATCAGGGCGACACGCTGGCGTCGGCCCTGCTGGCCAACGATCAGATGATGGTCGGCCGGTCGTTCAAATACCACCGTCCGCGCGGTGTCGTGGCCAGCGGTGCCGAGGAGCCCAACGCGCTGGTCGGTCTGGGGCAGGGCAACCGTTTCGAACCGAACCAGCGCGCCACCACGACCGAGCTGTTCAATGGCCTGACCGCGATCTCGCAGAACCACTGGCCCAGCCTGGAATACGACATCGGCGCGGTGAACACGGCGCTGGCGCGGTTCCTGCCGGCAGGGTTCTACTACAAGACGTTCATCCACCCCAAACCGTTCTGGAAACATGTTTACGAGCCGTTCATCCGCCAGTCAGCCGGTCTGGGCAAGGCGCCCGACAAGGACAGCCGCGACGCGGATACGTATGAACACTTTTATGCCTTCACTGACATTTTGGTGATCGGCGGCGGTGTTGCAGGCCTGCAGGCGGCTAAAGCCGCGGCGCAATCGGGCGCCAAGGTCATGCTGATCGAACAGACAGCCCATTGGGGTGGCCGCGCGCCTGTCGATGGGGGCACAGTCAACGACGAGCCTGTGGATAAGTTCGTGGAACAATTGGTTTCCGAACTCGAAACAATGAGCAATGTCACCCTGCGGTCGCGCTGCATGGGGGCCGGGGTCTATGATCACGGTTACGTGCTGGGATACGAGCGTCTGACCGACCACAAACCGGGCACCCAAGGCCCGCGCCATCGTCTGTGGCGCATCCGCGCCAAGCAGGTCGTTACGGCGACCGGCGCGATCGAGCGCCCGCTGTCCTTTGCCGGCAATGACGTGCCGGGGGTGATGCTGGCCTCGGCCATGCGCGACTATGTGGTCAACTGGGGCGTGACCCCGGGTGAGCGCGTGATCGTCGCCACCAACAATGACGACGCCTACCGCACCGCGATCATCCTGAAACAGGCGGGTGTGGATGTGTTACGCGTCGTCGATGCCCGTCCCTCGGCCGGGCCGCTGGCGGACGAGGCGCGCAGCCTCGGCATCCGGGTCGACCCCGGCAAGGCCATCGCCAAAGTCAAGGGTGGCAAGCGGGTCAAGAAGGTCGCGATCTGCAACCAGGAAGGCATCGGCGGTGCTCGGGAAGAGGTCGAATGCGATGCGGTCGCCATGTCGGGCGGCTGGTCTCCGGTGGTGCACCTGTGGTCCCATTGCGGCGGCAAGCTGATCTGGGACGAAGCCAACGCCCATTTCCGCCCCGACCCCGACCGTCCGCCACTGGGCGCGGATGGCGCAGGCTTTATCGTGCCGGCGGGGTCGGCCAACGGGCCGCTGGCGTTGGGCGAGGTCCTGGCCGATGCCCACGCCGCGGGCAAGGCCGCGGCCAAGGCAGCCGGGTTCAAGCCGAAGAACACCAAGGCACCGCAGGGCGAGGCCGAGACCGAGGCGCCCATGCAGGCCGTCTGGCTGATGCCCGCCAAGGCCGAGGTGCAGCTGCGCATGAAGTCGTGGCTGGATTTCCAGAACGACGTCAAAGTGTCGGATGTGCAACTGGCTGCGCGCGAAGGCTACGAAAGCGTCGAACACACCAAGCGCTACACCACGCTGGGCATGGCGACCGATCAGGGTAAACTTAGCAACATCAATGGCTTGGCGATCCTTGCCGACTCGCTTGATGCCGAGATTCCCAAGGTCGGCACCACCACCTTCCGCCCGCCCTATACCCCGATCTCGATGGGGGCCATCGCGGGTGAGGCGCGCGGCGAGGTTTTCCAGCCAATCCGCCGCACGCCGATGCATGACTGGCATGACCGGAATGGCACGGATTGGGAGCCGGTTGGCCAGTGGCGCCGCCCCTTCGCCTATGTGCGCCCCGGGGAATCCGTGCATGACGCCGTGAACCGCGAGGTCAAGAACACGCGCGAGAACCTCGGTCTGCTGGATGCCTCGACCCTGGGCAAGCTGATCGTCAAGGGGCCGGACGCGGGTAAGTTTCTGGACATGATGTACACCAACATGATGTCCACGCTGAAGGTCGGCAAATGCCGCTATGGCCTGATGTGCTCGGAAAACGGTTTCCTGATCGACGACGGCGTCGTGGCCCGGATCGACGAGGACACGTGGCTGTGCCACACAACCACCGGCGGGGCTGAGCGCATCCATGCCCACATGGAGGAGTGGCTGCAGACCGAGTGGTGGGACTGGAAGGTCTATGTCGCCAACGTGACCGAGCAATACGCTCAGATCGCCGTGGTGGGCCCCAACGCCCGCAAGGTGCTGGAAAAGCTCGGCGGCATGGATATCAGCCGCGAGGCGCTGCCCTTCATGGAGTGGCGCGACGGCCTGATCGGCGGCTTTGACTGCCGCGCCTACCGCATCTCGTTCTCGGGCGAGCTGTCCTATGAGATCGCGGTGCCGGCCAGCCAGGGTCAGGCCTTCTGGGATGCCCTGATGGAGGCCGGGAAGGAGTTCGGCGTGATGCCCTATGGCACGGAATGTCTGCACATTCTGCGCGCCGAGAAGGGCTTCATCATGATCGGGGACGAGACCGACGGCACCGTGATCCCGCAGGACCTGGGGCTGCACTGGGCGATCTCGAAAAAGAAAGAGGATTTCCTGGGCAAGCGCGCGCAGGAACGCTCTCACATGACCGACCCGGACCGCTGGAAACTGGTGGGTCTCGAGACTGTGGATGGATCGGTTCTGCCCGACGGTGCCTATGCGGTGGGCGAGGGCGTGAATGCCAACGGTCAGCGCAACGTGATCGGGCGCGTCACCTCGACCTATTACTCGGCCAACCTGGGCCGCGGCATCGCCATGGGGCTGGTCAAGAACGGGCCGAACCGCATGGGAGAGGTGATCGAGTTCCCGGGCACCGACGACAAAATCTACAAGGCAAAGATCGTGGACCCTGTGTTCTACGACAAGGACGGGGAGAAGCAGAATGTCTGAACCCATCAGCGCACTGAACCACGCAAGCTATGACGGCATCGCCCGGATCGAGGAATGCGGCCTGCAGGGGATGATCACCCTACGCGGCGACCTGTCCGACAAGGTCGTGATCAAGGCGGTCAAGGACGCCACCGGCCAGAAGATGCCCGGCCAGCGTGAGGCTTTCGTCGATGGCGAGACCGGCGTCTGCTGGATGTCGCCGGACGAGCTGCTGGTGCTTGTCCCCTACGCCGAGGTCGAGGCCAAACTGGCGGCTATGAACAACGCGTTGAGCGGCGTTCACGCGCTGGCGGTCAATGTCTCGGACGCGCGCGCGGTATTCCGGGTTTCCGGCGCTTCGGCGCGCGAGGTGCTGGCCAAGGTGGCGCCCGTCGATCTGTCGCGGGATGCGTTCCAGCCCGGCCAGATCCGCCGCTCGCGGCTGGCGCAGGTGGCCGGCGCCTTCTGGATGGATGGCGAGGATGACTTCCGCGTGGTCTGCTTCCGCTCGGTGGCGGATTACGTCTTCAAGCTGCTCAAGGTGGCGGCGCAGCCCGGCAGCGAAGTCGGGATCTACTAACCAAGGCGGCGGGGGCTCTGCCCCCGTCGCGTTCTGCGCGACTCCCCCGGAGTATTTTCGAAAAGATGAAGATGCCGGTCAGCCGGTGAACAGGAAGCTGCGGAAGCGGTCCTGCGCGTCCGTGGCTGCGAGGTCGGCGGGGTGGCCGGCTTCGTCAAGGCAGATGTCGTAGAAGGACAAGGCTTCGCCGAGGCGGGCCATGGCCGCGGCGCGATCTGCGGCGGGCAGGAACGGCGCGTGGGTGGACAGGTAGAGCGCAGGGCGGTGTTCGCGCAACCAGTCGATCAACGTGGGCAGCACGGCGAACTCCGCGCCTTCTATATCCATCTTGACCAGCGACACACCGGAAAGGTCAGTGGCAGAGGCAAACTGATCCCATGCGATGGTCAGGGCATCGGTTCCATGCGCGCCGTCATGCAGCAGCGAGCTGGTGGAGTCGCCCGGCTCTCCGCGCATCGAGGCCATGCGGGCCACGCCGAACCGGTCGGACAATGCCACGCCAAAGGCCGAGACGTTTCGGATGTCGTTCAGGTCCAGGTTCCAGGCCAGGTGGCGATAGGCGGTCGGGTCGGGTTCGAAGCACCAGACATGGCGCGCCTTACGGGCACCATAGAGAACGGTCGGGCCGATCCATGCGCCGATGTCCAGATAGTTGCGGTCTGGCGAAAGGTGGCGGTCGAGCACCGCGAATGTCTCGGGCTCCCAGTTCCCGGCCGAGGCCTTGCGCCAGAATTTCGAATGATAGGGATCCAGCCGGAAGGCTTCGCCATTCAGCTGACCCGCGTAGTATCCTCGGGCGCGGTAGAACATCTTGCGCGCTTTGGTCAGCATCGTCCTGCCTCCGGGTTCATTGTTTTGTCCTGTCGGCCCTTGACCTCAACTGGCTGCCAAAGCATGTAAACGTGGGAACGCAACACATATTTTGACAGGGGGCCAAGATGGCTTTTGAACTTCCAGACCTTCCTTATGCACATGACGCGCTGGCATCCAAGGGCATGTCGGCCGAAACGCTGGAATATCACCACGACCTGCACCACAAAGCCTATGTCGACAACGGCAACAAGCTGATCGCCGGCACCGAGTGGGAAGGCAAGTCGCTGGAGGAGATCATCGTCGGCACCTACCAGGCCGGCGCGGTGGCCCAGAACGGCATCTTCAACAACATCAGCCAGCTGTGGAACCACAACCAGTTCTGGGAAATGATGGGGCCGGGCGAGTCCAAGATGCCGGGCGAGCTGGAAAAGGCTCTGATCGAGAACTTCGGCTCGGTTGACGATTTCAAGTCGCAGTTTGCTGCCGCCGGTGCCGGTCAGTTCGGCTCGGGCTGGGCATGGCTGGTCAAGAATGCCGACGGTTCGCTGGCCGTCACCAAGACCGAGAACGGCGTGAACCCGCTGTGTTTCGGGCAGACCGCGCTGCTGGGCTGCGACGTGTGGGAGCACTCGTATTACATCGACTTCCGCAACAAGCGCCCCGCTTACCTGGACAACTTCCTCAACAACCTGGTGAACTGGGAAAACGTCGCCTCGCGCATGTGACGGCACGGCCCGGAACGTCCGGATCACGGCCCGCCAGCCTGAACGCTGGCGGGCTTTTCGTTGTGTTCCGGTAGTGGCCGGACAAGTTTGGCCCTTTGGCGTTGCAAGTCGCTTTTTGATATATAAGTGGAATATTGCACGGTCCGCGACGGTCGCGGACCCAGGCATTGGGATCGACAGGAGGACGAAATGGTGAAGCTGGTACCTGGAACCTGGGTTGTGATCGCGGATGGCGAAAAAGCCTTGTTCACCGAGAACACCGCCGCAGGCTGGGAGCCGAAGCTGAAGGTTTTGTCGGTCGAGCAGCAGGATCCCGACGCGGTGCAGCCCCGTCCGAACGACCGGCCCGGGCGCCGGACCGACGGTGGGCCGAACCAGAAGTCGGCCGTTGAAGAAGACACTTGGCGCACCCACGCTCGCGCGTTGTTCGCGCAGGACTTGGCCGATCTGCTGAACCGCGAAGGGCACAAGGGCGCCTTTTCGCATCTGGTGCTGATCGCAAGCCCTCAGGTTCTGGGGCTGCTGCGCCGCAGTCTGCATGACGGTGTTCAGACAAAGATCGTGGCCGAGATCGACAAGACCCTGACCAATCATCCGCTGGGGAAGATCGAGAAAGTGCTGGCCGATCACACGCCCTGAGCTTCAGGCCAGCATCTGGCGCAGCGCCGCCATGGCCGAGGGCGCATCGTCGACCCAAGTGATGAACCGCGCTAAGGAACCGTCTGCAAAGCCCTGGTCGATCACTTGATCCAGTAGGCTGTGCAGATTGTCCCAGTACCCTTCGACATTCATCACGAGAATGGGCTTGTCATGCAGGCCCAGTTGGCGCCAGGTCAGGGCCTCGAACAGCTCGTCCAAAGACCCCGGTCCGCCGGGCAGCACCACCACCGCGTCGGCGTTCATGATCATCACCTTCTTGCGTTCGTGCATGGTTTCGGTGACCACGAAACGTGTCAGGTCGGTCTTGCCGACCTCGCGGCGCAGCAGGTGCACCGGAATCACGCCGAATGTGTCGCCTCCGGCGGCCTGCGCGGCGCGGGCAACCTCGCCCATCAGGCCCACGTCGCCCGCACCATAGACCAGCCGCCAGCCTTCGCGGGCCAGAAGTGTACCAAAGCTCCGGGCCTGTTCGGAATAGGCGGGGCGGGCGCCATTGCGTGACCCGCAGTACACACAGACGGATTTCTGGGGCATGGAAAGGCGACTCCGGGGTTGTGTCAGAGGTTTTGACCCGTGATAGCGGGATTGATAGATTGGCTCAACCGCCCGCAGGAATGCTTTTCAGACAAAGCGGTTGCGCGGCAGAGTGAAAGGGGAAACATGGACGCCAAATCGGGAAGCGGACGGTCAGGATCCTTCATCCTGGGGGTTCTGGCCGGTGTTCTGGCGATCCTGGTTGCTGCCGGGCTTTATCTTTTGGGTGTGTTCTCTGGGTCTTCGCCGTCGGCGCCCGAAGACGCCTCGGTTTCGACGGAGGAACAGCCCCAGCAAGCCGGATCTGTGCAGCCGAAGCCGCTGACCGAAACGCCGCAGAAACAGGACGAGGACGCAGTCGCCGTCGTACCGTCAGAGGCCGACGAAACGACGCCCGACGATACACGGGTCGAAGCAGCGGCCAAAAGCGCGGAACAGGCGGGCGCGACCGAAACCGAATCCGAAAACGAGAACACGCAGGCTGACTTGCCCCACCCCGTGCTGGACCAGATCTTCGTTGAACCCGATGGCACCGCCCTGCTGTCCGGCTCGGCCCAGCCCGGCAGCCGGGTTCGGATCCTGCTGGACGGGGCGCCGGTGCACAGTTTCACCGTCGATGGCAGCGGACAGTTTGCCGAATTCGTAGCCATTCCCTTCAGCGAGACCGCGCGCGGCCTGGTACTGGAAACCACCGATGGTGACCGAACGGCGCGGTCGGACGACTATCTGATCGCGGCCCTGCCAAAACCGGCAGAGGCGGCCCCGGTCGGCGACGATATCGCCAGCGCCGATGGCTCGACCACCAACGAAACCGAAGAGCACCCGGTCCCCGCTGCGACGGGTGCGACCCAGACCGAGGACACGACCGCCGAGGCAGCCCAGCCTGCGGATCAGGCCCCCGAGGCACCGCCTGCGGTGACGCCCGAAGATGCCGACGAAGAGCGGCAGGTTGCGGTTCTGCGCTCGGGGGAAGAGGGGGTATCGGTGGTGCAATCGCCTTCGGTCCGAAGTCAGGCGCCCGATCAGGTTGCCTTGGATACGATCGGTTATTCCGAACTGGGCGACGTTCAATTGACGGGCCGCGTCGCCGAGGGTGCCGCGGTGCGACTGTACCTGAACAACCGCCTGGTCGCCGATATCACGCCAGAGCAGGACGGCGATTGGCGCGGCCAGATCGAGGGGATCGATCCCGGCCTATATACCCTGCGCGTCGACGAGGTGGACACGGACGGCACGGTGCTTAGCCGCGTGGAAACTCCGTTCAAGCGCGAGCCGGTCGAAGCTCTGCGCGCGGCAGGTGCGCAAGGGCCGGAAGCCGGTGTCGAACCGTCGGCTCCGATCCGGTCCGTCACGGTGCAAAAGGGCGACACCCTGTGGGCGATCTCGCGCGAGCGGTTTGGCGATGGGATACTGTACGTGCGCCTGGTCGAGGCCAACCGCGACCTGATACGCGACCCGGATCTGATTTACCCGGGGCAGGTCTTCACCATTCCCGAATAAAGGCGTAGGTCTGGTGCCGGCCGGGGCTTCCCGGCCGCAACCGTGTTTAAGTAGCCACATGAGAAGACTTGCGCCGATGCATTCCGATGACCTGCCACAGATGGACGAACGCAAGTCGGGATGGATAACCATCCGCAAGGTCGCTCCCTATCTGTGGCCGGCGGACGAGCCCTGGGTCAAGCGGCGCGTGGTGTTGGCCATGGCCATGCTGGTGCTGGCCAAGCTGATCGCGGTCTATACGCCGATCCTGTATAAGGGCGCGGTCGATGCCTTGGCGGGCGAGGGTGTGCCGCCGCTGGCGCTGGGCGCCGTTGGGCTGACCGTGGCCTATGGTATGGCGCGGATGATGACCGTGGGGTTTCAGCAGTTGCGCGATGCGCTGTTCGCGCCGGTGGGGCAACGCGCTCTGCGGGCTCTGGCGCTGGAAACCTTCCAGCACATCCACCAGCTGTCGATGCGCTACCATGTGACCCGCCGGACGGGCGGCCTCAGCCGGATCATCGAGCGCGGGGTCAAGGGCGTGGAGTTCCTGCTGCGCTTCCTGCTGTTTTCGATCGGCCCGCTGATCCTTGAACTGCTGCTGGTGGCGGTGGTTTTGATGTGGCTGTTCGACGTCTGGTATCTGGTCGTGGTGGCTGTCACCATCGCGCTTTACATCTGGTTCACCTTCACAGTCACCGAATGGCGCGTGAAGCTGCGGCGCGAGATGAATGACCAGGACACCGAGGCCAACCAGCGCGCCATCGACAGCCTGCTGAATTTCGAAACCGTCAAGTATTTCAACGCCGAGCGGCGCGAAGCTGAACGATATGACGTGTCGATGAAGGCTTATGCGCAGGCCGCGTTGAAAACGGCATATTCGCTGGCCTTCCTGAATTTCGGTCAGTCCTTCCTGATCACCTGTGGGTTGATCGGGGTGATGGTTCTGGCCGCGATCGGCGTTCAGAACGGGTCGCTAACTGTGGGCGATTTCGTGATGGTCAACGCCTACATGATCCAGATCACCGTGCCGCTGAATTTTCTGGGCACCGTCTACCGCGAGATCCGTCAGGCCCTCGTTGACATGGGCCAGATGTTTCAGCTGCTGGAGCAGCCGGCCGAAGTGGTGGACAGGCCAGACGCCAAGCCCCTGCAGATCACCGAAGGCCGGGTCGAACTGGACCATGTGCATTTTGGCTATGACCCGGACCGCGAGATCCTGCGCGGTGTCTCTCTGGTGGTGCCGGGGGGGCAGACCGTGGCTATCGTGGGCGCGACCGGCTCGGGCAAATCCACCATAGGGCGCCTGCTGTTCCGGTTTTATGACGTGACCCAAGGCGCGTTGCGGATCGACGGGCAGGATGTGCGCGACGTGACGCAGGAAAGCCTGCACGCCGCCATCGGCGTGGTGCCGCAGGACACGGTGCTGTTCAACGACACGATCCGGTACAACATCGCCTATGGCCGCGAGGGGGCCTCGCAGGCCGAGATCGAAGCCGCCGCACAGGCCGCCCAGATCCACGAATTCATCACCTCGCTGCCCGAGGGGTACGATACCAAGGTGGGTGAGCGTGGCCTGAAGCTGTCAGGCGGCGAGAAACAGCGCGTGGGCATTGCGCGTACACTGTTGAAGAACCCTCCGATCTTGCTGTTGGACGAGGCCACGAGCGCGCTGGATACCGACACCGAGCAGGACATCAAGGATGCCTTGGCCCGCGCAGGCGAGGGGCGCACGGTGATCACCATCGCCCACCGCCTGAGCACGATTGCCGAGGCCGACCAGATCGTTGTTCTGGAAAAGGGCGAGATCATCGAGCAGGGCACCCACGACGAACTGTTGCGCCGTGAAGGGCGTTATGCCCAGCTGTGGAACCGCCAGCAATCGGATACTCAAGCGGCCTGAAACCCCTGCGGTTATGGATTAAACGAAAACGGGCCGGCAGAACCGGCCCGTTTCCTGTGTTACTCTGCCGCTTTCAGCGGATGCCCCGGTGTGTCGCCCGGGTTTTGCTCGGCATCTGCATCGGCACCCTCATCCTCGGTCCAGACGATTTCCGTCGCCTGCATCCGGCGGGCCGTGTCTCCGATCGCCATGTCCTGCGCGATCTGGCTGGATCGGCCGGCGGTCACGCGGGCCAACAGCTTGCCCAGCCATATGGCATAGGTGGTCACCCACACCCGCAACGCCAAGAACGAGGGCGTCACGATCAGTGTCAGAACCGTGGCGATACCCAAGCCGAACACCACCGCCGTCGCCAGCTGTTTCCACCACAACGCGGTGGGGCTGTCGATCGAATAGCCGCCATTGATGAAGTCCAGCGACAGGCCGAACATCATCGGTGTCAGGCCGGCCATCGTGGTCAACGTGGTCAGCAGAACCGGACGAATTCGCGCCTCGGCCGTGCGCACGATGGCGTCGATCCGGGGCATGTAGCGGCTGTATTCCTGGTAGGTGTCGATCAGAACGATGTTGTTGTTCACCACGATCCCCGCCAGCGCCACGATGCCCGTCCCGGTCATGATGATCGAGAAGGGTTGTTGCATCACCATCATCCCGATCAGCACGCCGGTGGTGGACAGAACCACCGCCAGCAGCACCAGCACCGAGTTGTAGAACGAGTTGAACTGTGCCAGCAGGATCACGAACATCAGACCCAGCGCGGCCAGGAAGGCGCTGGATAGGAAGGCCTGGCTTTCGGCCTGGTCTTCCTGATCTCCGGTCCATTCCCAGGTGATCGTGTTGGCAAAGGGCTGAGTGTCCAGCCACTCGGTCAGTACCGCGATCCGTTCGTTCGGGTTGATCAGCGTTAGGCGGGCGTCGCCGTCATCAATGGCGGTCTGCACCTCCTGCAAGGTGTCCGCGCCGGTCAACTGAACCAGAGAATAGGCCGTACCATTGGCACCGTTGATTGTCGCACCTTCAGGTTCCGAGCCTTCGGTCACTTCGCGTACAACGGTCAGCCGCTGTTCTCCGTCCGGGGTGTCGATCACCACTTTGCTCAGACCGGACTCCACGTCGGCCTTGACGTCGTAGTAGCGCTCTTGATCCACCCGATTGATCTGGGCCAGCTTTGCCACCGGTTTGCGGGTGATGAAGTTCGACAAAGGCACCAGCCCGTCCGGAGTACGCACCTTGAGCGTATCCAACGTGGACAGGACCCGATCCTGATCGGGCAGACGCACGCGGATCTCGATTTCTTCATCCACGCTTTCGGGGCGCATTTCGCCCAGCAGGATGCCACGGGTCACCAACTGCACCATCGCTCCGACGGTGGCCACGTCGGCACCGAACCGGCCGGCCTTGGCCACGTCGACGTCGATCTGCCAGTCGATGCCGGGCAGGGGCAGGGTGTCCTCGATCTTGATCAGGCCCGGGGTGTTTTCGAACATTTCGCGCGCGGTCAGCGTCGCGCTGGTCAGGTCATCCCAGTCGTCACCCTTGATCCGCAGGTGCACGGGCTTGGCCGAGGCCGGACCCTGTTCCAGAGGCAGGATCTCGACCACGAAACCCGGCAGCTTGGCCAGTTCGGCGTTCAACTGGTCGATCACGAAATCGCCGTCATACTCGGGTGCGACAGTGTGCTTCTCGAACAATCCGCCTGCGACAGGTTCTGACACGTTCGGGCGATCCTCCCACGGGATGATCTCGAACTGCACGCGGCCCACCGTGTCCGCCGGAGCCTGCGCCCCGCCGGTGTTCTGGTTCAGGCCGCCTTCACCGGCGAACGAGAACACGTTGATCACCGCCGGATGCTGGCTGATCACCTGTTCTGCTTCGAAGACCAGCGCGTCCTTTTCGGCCAGCGACAGGTTGCCCCGTGCGCGGACATAGGCGGTGGCCTGTTCCGGCTCGCTTTCGACGAAGAATTCGACACCGCGGTTGTTCTGGCCGTACATGGTCATCACTGTCATCACCGCGAATCCTACTGCCACGATCGAGACGATGGGCATGATCGGATTGCCGACAAGAAACTTGATGACATAACCAAAGGGCGTATGTTCCTTGGCCGTTTGCACGCGCTCATCCGGCTTGCGCTCGATCCGGGCCGCGCTGAGCGTGACCGATCCGGCAAAGGCGCCGAACAGGAATAGCACCACGCCCAGCAAGAACCCACCGCCTGCGCCTTCCGGCAACAGATACGTGGGATTCAGCAACTGCATCGCGCCCAGGAAGATCATGTAGACCGCCGGCGGCACCATGATGGCACGCACCCACCAGGGCGTCCGCGCGCGCAGCCAGTTCGAGCTGCGGTCGAACACGCGGCTCAACCGGCCAGATACACCGCCCATCACCGGCAGATAGATCAGCGCCACGATCAGCGAGGCCGACAGAACGAAGATCAGCGTGACCGGCAGCATCCCCATGAACTCGCCCGGAATGCCGGGCCAGAACAGCATGGGCAGAAAGGCGCACAGCGTCGTCGCGGTGGACGAGACGATAGGCCAGAACATCCGCTGCGCGGCCTCGACATAGGCGTGCATGGGGCCGACACCCTCGGCGATGCGCTTGTCGGCATATTCCACCACCACGATCGCGCCATCGACCAACATCCCCACGGCCAGGATCAGGCCGAACATCACGATGTTCGAGATGCTGACCCCCATGATCGCCAGGAAGGCAAAGCACAAGAGGAACGAGGTCGGAATCGCGAAGCCCACCAGCAGCGCCGCCCGGGTACCCAAAGAAGCCAGAACCACGATCATCACCAGTGCGATGGCCGTCAGGACCGAGCCTTCCAGCTGGCTGACCATCGAACCCACGATGCGGCTCTGGTCGTTCGACGTGCCGACATCCACCGCCGCCTGCAACTCGGGGGGCCATTTCGTTTCGGCCTTGGCGACGGTTTCCTTCACTTGGGCCACGGTGTCGATCAGGTTGAAGCCTTTGCGCTTGACCACCTGCAGCGCCACGGTCGGTTCGCCGTTGAACCGGGCGGTCCCTTCGCGGTCTTCGAAGGTGTAGTTGATCTCGGCCAGTTCGCCCAGGGTCACGACCCGGTCGCCATTGACCTTTATCGGCAGGCCGTAGACGTCTTCGGGCGTCTTGAACGACGATGGGATCTTGACCGAAAACGCACCTTGTTCGGTTTCGACTTCGCCCGCGGCGATCAGCTGGTTGTTGTTCCGTACCACGTTGATCAGCTCTGCTGCGGTGACGTTGTACGCCTCAAGCCGCAGCGGATCGATGATCACTTCCAGCATCTCGTCCCGGTTGCCCGCGATCCCGGCCTCGAGCACGGAATCCAGTGCTTCGAGGTCATCCTGCAGATCTTTCGCGATGCGCGCCATGGTGCGTTCGGGCACCGGGCCCGACAGGTTCACGATGACGATCGGGAATTCCGAGAAGTTGATCTCGGTCAGCGTGTATTGCTCGGCGCCTTCGGGGAACTTGGCCTGGGCGCTGTTCATCGCGTCGCGCACGTCTGCGGTGATGGCGGTCTTGTCCCAACCAAAGTCGAACTCGAGCGCGATCCCGGCGTAACCTTCGGCGGCGGTGGCGGTCATTTCCTTCAGGCCGTCCAGATCCGCAAGCTCGGTTTCCATCGGCTTGATCAGCAGGTTTTCACTGTCCTCGGCCGATATGCCGGGAAACTGCACCGACACGAACAAGGCGGGAATCTCGATGTCCGGCTCGCCCTCTTTGGGCAGGCCGACATAGGCATAGCCGCCGATGATCAGCGAGATTGCGATGAACGCCAGAACCATGCGGGCCCGATCGGCGGCCCAGGAGACGATACCGGTCATTGCGACGCATCCCGATAGGTCGGCTCGACGGCAACGCCGGCGGTCACGAATTCCTGGCCGACCACGATGACGTCGGCGGTTTCAGGCAGTCCGCCCACCCAAACCCCGTCGGCGCTGTCGCGCAGCAGGCGGATGGGCAGGAAGTTCACGATGTTGCCCGATCCGACGGTGCGCACGCCCAATTGACCCTCGTTGTTGAGGGTCAGCGCCGATTGCGGCAGCAGATGCGCCTTTGCACCTTCGGCGGCGATCTGGATGCTGGCGGTCTGCCCGTCGCGGATCAGCAGTTCGGGGTTGGGCACGGTGATTTCCACCTCGAAGGTGCGGGTGGTCTCGTCGGCGGACCTGCTGAGGAAGGTCACGCGGCCCTCGACCTGCAGGCCGGTCACCAGCTGCGCCTGCGCGGGGGCGCCGACCGTGATGCGGTTGACCGAGGTTTCGGGGACGAACCCGACCAACTTGATCGGGTCCAGCTGGATCACGGTTGCGCACAGCGATCCGGGTTGCATCAGACTGCCCAGCTCGGCGGCGTCGCTTTCCAGCAGGCCCCGGAACGGCGCCTTGATCGTCAGGCGGTCCACCTCAAGCTGGGCCGCGTCCACCGCGGCTTCGGCGCCCTCGATGCTGGCTTGGGTCGATTTCAGTTGTGCCTCGGCCGATTTAACTCCGGCCAGAGCGGCGGCCATTTCTGCTTCGGCGGAAATCTTGCGGGTTTCCGATCCAAATCCGGTCTCGGACAGTTTGCGGGCGGCGCGCAGATTGATTTCAGCCTCGGCGACGCGCGCAGTGGCCTCTTGCAACTTGGCCTCGGCCTCGGGGATGCGGCTTTGCGCCTCGGCCAGGGCGGCCTTGGCCTGCTCCAGTTGGGCCGGGCGCGGGCCGGGATCAAGCTGGCACATAACGTCGCCGGGCTCGACGAAGGCGCCCTTGCGCATCGGTTCCGAGATCACGGTCGACGTGGTTTCGGCCAGGACCTGCACCTGGCGGTTGGCCTTGGTCTGGCCACGCAGCAGAACGGCGCTGTCGATCTCGCGGGCGGTCGAGCGCAGGGCCACGACCCGAATGGCCTTGGTCGGGGCGGTTTCAACGGCCTCGGCCGAGGCCTCGGTCTGAGTGGCCGGACCTTCGCGGCCGGCAAAGGCAAACAGGGCATCGCGTTCAAATACCAGAAAATACAACGCTACTATGACCAGAACGGCGTTGATCAGGGATATCAACCGCATGCCGTGTCTCTCCTTGAAATTGGGGCGTAAAATCCACAAACGTGTGGCAAGAGATGGGGTGGACCGGGCCACTTGTCCATACTGAACTGAATAGTTCGGTTCAATTTCTTTCGCAAGAGGGGCCGCACGCCATGCATTTGTGCATTTGTGCCACTTGGCTTGATGGTGGCGGCGGGGTATGACATGTCGCCAGACAGATGACGAAATCCCCCGGGGGCAGGAATGAGCGACGTCGACAGTTTCATTGATGAAGTCACCGAAGAGGTGCGCCGCGACAGGCTTTACATGCTGTTGCGCCGGTGGGGCTGGGTCGGCGTGGCCTTGGTGGTGCTGATCGTCGGGGGCGCCGCCTTCAACGAATACCGCAAGGCCCGCAGCACCGCTCAGGCCCAGGACCTGGGCGACGCGATTGTGGCGGCGATGGTTCAAAACGAACCCGCGGACCGCGCGGCGACGCTCGAGGGGATCGAGGCCCATGCGCCCGGCGGCGACGCGGTGGTGAACTTCCTTCTGTCGGCCTCGCGGGCCGAGGCGGGGTCGGTTCCCCAAGCGGTCGAGCGTCTGAACGCCATCGCCGTGCAGGGTGACCTGCCAGAGATCTATCGCGCGATCGCTAGCTTCAAGGCGCTGTTGCTGCAGGCCGATACCTTGCCGGCGGCGGATCGGCGTCAGCAGTTCGAGGCGCTGGCCGTGCCGGGCGCGCCGTTGCGCCTGCTGGCCCAAGAGCAGCTGGCCCTGATCGACGTCGCCGAGGGTGACGTACAGGCCGCGCTGGACCGGCTGCAGGCTTTGCGCCAGGATGCCGAGGCCGGAACCGAAATCCGGCAGCGGGCCGGGCAACTGATCGTTGCACTGGGCGGCACGCCCGAACCGGTCGTGGCTCAACAGGGTTGAGGCGCGACAGCCAGCACGCAACGCAAGACAGGCGAGTACCGATTTCCATGTCAAAACCACTTATTTCCCGCGTTGGCTTGACGGTTGCGGCAATCGCCCTGACTGCTTTGAGTGCCTGCGAAGAGCCCGAAGTCATTCTGCCCGGAGAGCGCGAAGACATCCGCCCGTCCCAGGATCTTGAAACCGTCCAGCGCGGCGGGGCCAAACCGATCAGCCTGCCTGCATCGCAGCGCAACACTGCCTGGGCGCAAACCCCCGGCACCCAGTCCTTCCGCACCACGAATGCGGCGCTGTCGGCCACACCTCAGCGTGTCTGGTCCGTCGATATCGGCAAAGGTGATGGGCGCAAACAGCGTATCACAGCCGAGCCGGTGGTGGCGGGCGGCCTGATCTACACGTTGGATTCCGGTGCGACGGTCTCAGCGGTGTCTCCGCAGGGGCAGGTGGCGTGGAGCACCAACCTGGTACCGCCGACCGAGCGGGACGATCAGGCCACCGGTGGCGGTCTGGCCCATGCCGACGGCGTTCTGTACGTCTCGTCGGGCTTTGGCCGGCTGACGGCGCTTGACGCCAAGACGGGCGCGATCCGCTGGCAGCAGAAACTGGACGCGACCGGCAGCGGCGCACCGCTGGTGTCCGGCGGTCTGCTGTATCTGGTCGCCGGAGACCAGACCGGCTGGGCCATCGACATAAAGGACGGGCGCGTTCTGTGGCAGATCGAGGGCATCCCCAGCGTTGGCAACGTTTTGGGGGCGCCGGCGCCGGTGCTGGCCTCGGAATTCGTGGTCTTTGCCTTCGGGTCCGGCGACGTCGCCGCGGCCTTCCGCAAGGGCGGCATCCGCCGCTGGAACAGCTCGGTCGCCGGTGGGCGGCGCGGGCGCGCCGCGGCGCAGATCCTGGATGTGACCGGCGGGCCGATCGTGGCAGGAAACACGATCTACATCGGCAACCATTCCGGCCGCACCGTCGCGCTCGAGGCCGAATCCGGCGAGCGCAAGTGGACGGCTTTCGAGGGCGCGGTCGATACCGTCTGGCCGGCCGGCAACAGCGTGTTCCTGATCAGCGACCGCAGCCAACTGGTGCGGCTCGATGCCGCCGACGGTTCGGTGATCTGGGCCGTTGATCTTCCGGGCTTCGTCAAGGACAAGCCCGGCAAGCGTGGCCCGATCTTCGCGCATTACGGCCCGATCATGGCCGGCAGTCGGATCGTCGTCGCTTCGAATGACGGGTATTTGCGGTTCTTCAATCCGGTGGAAGGTGCCCTGGTGCACCAGGTCGAGGTGCCGGGCGGCGCCACCACGACCCCGGTCGTTGCCGGGCAGACCCTCTATGTGGTTTCGACCAAGGGGCAACTGCACGCTTTCCGTTAACGGCAAGATGCGCTAAAGGGCGCGTCTGAGTCTTGAAAGTTGAGTATCATGTCTTTGACCCTCGCCATCGTGGGGCGCCCCAATGTGGGCAAATCCACCCTGTTCAACCGCCTTGTGGGTAAGCGCCTTGCGCTGGTCGATGACCAGCCCGGCGTCACCCGCGACCTCCGCGAGGGCGAGGGGCGGCTGGGCGACCTGCGCTTTACCGTGATCGACACCGCGGGGCTGGAGGACGCCACTGACGACAGCCTTCAGGGCCGGATGCGGCGCCTGACCGAACGCGCGGTGGATATGGTCGATGTCTGCCTGTTCATGATCGACGCGCGCACGGGCGTCACCCCCACCGACGAGCTGTTCGCCGAGATCCTGCGCAAACGCTCAAAGCACGTGATCCTGGCGGCCAACAAGGCCGAGGGCGCGGCGGCCGATGCTGGCGTGCTCGAGGCCTACGGCCTTGGACTGGGCGAGCCGATCCGTTTGTCGGGGGAACATGGCGAGGGCATGACCGACCTCTACGCTGCGTTGATGCCTTTGGCCGACGCTATGGAGGAAAAGCAGGCCGAGGAGGCCCCCGATACCGACGTTGATCTGGACGAGGCCGGAGAGACCGAGGGCGAGACCCCCGCGATCACCGCCGCGAAGCCTCTGCAAGTGGCCGTGGTCGGCCGACCCAATGCGGGCAAGTCCACGTTGATCAACAAGATCTTGGGCGAAGACCGTCTGCTGACCGGCCCCGAGGCCGGGATCACCCGCGATGCAATCAGCCTGCGCATCGACTGGAACGGTACGCCCATGCGCATCTTTGACACTGCAGGCATGCGCAAGAAGGCCAAAGTGCAGGAAAAGCTGGAAAAGCTGTCGGTCTCGGACGGGCTGCGCGCCGTCAAATTCGCCGAGGTCGTCGTGGTGCTGCTGGACGCCGCGATCCCGTTCGAACAGCAGGATTTGCGCATCGCCGACCTGGCCGAGCGCGAGGGCCGCGCCGTGGTGGTCGCGGTCAACAAGTGGGACGTCGAAGAGCACAAGCAGGAAAAGCTGCGCGAGCTCAAGGAGGCCTTCGAGCGCCTGCTACCGCAACTGCGCGGCGCGCCGCTGGTGACGGTCTCGGCCAAGACCGGGCGCGGGCTGGACCGCCTGCACGACGCGATCCTGCGCGCCCATGATGTCTGGAACCGCCGCATTCCGACCGCGGCCCTGAACCGCTGGCTGACGGCGATGCTGGAACAGCACCCGCCGCCCGCCCCGCAGGGTCGCCGGATCAAGCTGCGTTACATGACCCAGGCCAAGACCCGCCCGCCGGGGTTCGTGGTGATGTGCTCGCACCCCGACAAGATGCCGGCCAGCTATACGCGCTATCTGGTCAACGGCCTGCGCGATGATTTCGACATGCCGGGCACCCCGATCCGTCTGACCCTGCGCGGCCAAGGGGACAAGAACCCGTACAAGGGCCGGCGAAAGAAAAATGCCGGCGCGCTGGCCAAACATCTCAAGGGCAGGGCGTAACCGCGCCAATTTTATGCATTTTCAGGTGTGGGACGTGACAGGCCCCACACATCGCGCTAGCATTTGCTGGTGCGCACCCATTTCGCGTGCAGCTTGTGCGCGGGACTCGCGTGCTTGTTTTCGAAGGAACTATTGAACCGGACCATCGTGGGGAGCGGGCTGGATGGATCTGAGAGAGTACACAAGGCAATATGCGGTGCAGGACAATCGGCTTGCTGCACTGAGTTACTTTGGAACCTTTGCGGTTTATTTCGCGTCGCTGGCGCTGGCGATCGCCCATGTCGACCGCTGGTACATCCTGATCCCGGCCGGGGTGGTGTTCGCGTTTTCCGCCGTTCGGCTGTACGTGCTGCAGCACGACTGCGGGCATCATTCTCTGTTTGAAACCCGACGGCAGAACGAATGGGCCGGCCATGTCCTGTCGCCGTTCACCTTTGCGCCGTTCGAGGTGATGAAACAGAACCACAATCTGCACCATGCGGGCATCGGCAATCTGGAACATCGCGAAACCGGTGAGATCCACACCATGACCCTGCGCGAATGGAACGCGGCCGACTGGAAGACGCGGCTGTTTTATCGTCTGTACCGAAACCCGTTCATCCTGGTGCCGGTCGGGGCGTTGTTCACCTATTTCATCCGCTATCGCTGGCCCAAGAACACGATGCGGTTCGGGGTACGCGGCGTGCTGCTGCACAACCTATCGATCGTGGTGTTCCTGGGGTTGCTTTACTGGATTGCCGGACTGACCGGCATTCTGGTCTGGCTAGTGTTTTCACTGTTGGGCGGCATGCTGGGCGTGTTCCTAGTTTATCTGCAGCACAATTTCGAGGATACCTACTGGGATCGCCGCCCGGATCTGGATCCGCAGCTTGCGGCGCTGCAGGGGTCGTCGGCGCTGGATTTCGGATGGTGGTTCGACATGGCGGTGGCTTGCATCACCTTGCACGACATCCACCACTTCAACGCGCGCATCCCGTCCTATCGGTTGCGAGCCTGCCACTACAACCTGCCGGAGGAATACACGCCGCGCCGGATCAAGTTCCCCGAGGCCCTGGCCGCGCTGAACCTGAAACTTTGGGACGAAGATGCAAAGCGTTTGGTTCCATTCCCAAAAAAGAACAACTCGGGCAGCTTCGCACCCGTCAATTGATATTCGGGCCGCAGATGCCATCCGTTGGGCGTAGTGTTTGGCATGGCGCGCGGACTGGATCGCTGCCCTCGAACTTGAAAGGACATTTGAATGACATCAGTGACGAACGTGCGTGGTGTGGGCAAGGCTTTGGGTCAGGAGCTGTCACGTCAGGGAATCAAGACCGCGCAGGACCTTGCCAGCGCTGATCCTGAAAACCTGATCGCTGTTCCGCGTATCGGCAAACGGCGCGCGCAAGCACTGATCTTGGCTGCAAACCAAGCGGTTTCAGATGGCGCAACGCCCGCCAAGCCAAACGCCCGAACAACAACCAAGCCGAGGCCGAACTCGGGCCGCGCGGTTTCAGGCAAGTCACAGGCACCGACGCAAGTCGCTGAAGACGACGCCGAGAAAGCCGCCGCGGACGCCAAGGCCCGCAAGAAAGCCAAGGCCAAGGCCAAAGCCGAGAAAGCCGCCAAAAAGAAGAAGGAGATGGAGGCGGCAATCCAGAATGCCAAAGAAAAGATCAAGTCCAAGACAAAAAAGGACAAGAAGTCGAAGAAAGACGGCAAGGCGTCAAAAAAGGACGGTAAGTCCAAGAAATCCAAGAAAGAAAAGAAAAAGGCGAAGAAGAAATAACTTCTCCGCCTTCTGTCGTCAGGTCGCGATCCGTGTCGGATCAGGCCAGCGTGCCGTCCTTTTGCAGGGTCAGCTTGCCACCCAGATAGGGGGCCAGCACCTGGGGCAGGACCACGGTCCCGTCGGCCTGCTGGCCGTTTTCCAAAACTGCGATCAGGCAGCGTCCCACGGCCAGCCCCGAGCCGTTCAGTGTGTGCACGTATTCCGGCTTGCCGCCGCCCTCGGGGCGGAAGCGCGCATTCATCCGGCGGGCCTGGAAATCACCGCAGGTGGAAACCGAGCTGATCTCGCGATAGGTGTTCTGCCCCGGCAGCCAGGCTTCGATGTCATAGGTGCGGCGCGCGCCAAAGCCCATGTCGCCGGTGCACAGGATTACGGTACGATAGGGCACGCCCAGCTTTTCCAGGATGCCCTCGGCGCAGCGCAGCATGCGCTTTTGCTCTTCGTCCGACTTGTCCGGATGCGTGACCGAGACCATCTCGACCTTTTCGAACTGGTGCTGGCGCAGCATCCCGCGCGTGTCCTTGCCCGCCGATCCGGCCTCGGACCGGAAGCACAGCGAATGCGCGGTGTAGCGGCGCGGCAGATAGCTTTCCTCGACGATGGTATCGTTGACGATATTGGTCAGCGAAACCTCGGAGGTCGGAATCAGCCACCACCCCTCGCGGGTCTGATAGCTATCCTCGCCGAATTTCGGCAACTGGCCGGTGCCCATCATCATCTCGGACAGAACCAGAACCGGAGCGTTTACCTCGGTCAGGCCGTTCTCGTTGATATGCGTGTCCAGCATGAATTGCGCCAGCGCCCGATGAATGCGTGCGACGCCCCCCGAAAGCAGCACGAAACGCGAGCCCGCCAACTTGGCCGCGGTTTCGAAATCCATGCCGTTCTGGACCGCTTCGATCTCGAAATGCTCTTTGGCGTCGAAATTGAATTCGGGCGGGGTGCCCCAGCGGTTCACCTCGACATTGTCGTTTTCGTCCTTGCCGTCCGGCACGTCCTCGGCCGGCAGGTTGGGAATGCGGATCAACTGGTCGGTCAGCAGCGCGTCCAGATCCTTGGCCTCGGTCTGCATGCGGGCGATCTCGGCCTTCTTCTCGGCCACCAGCGCGCGCAGGCGCTGGAACTCGGCCTCGTCGCCGCGGGCCTTGGCGGCGCCCACTTCCTTGCTCGCCTTGTTCTGCTCGGCCTGAGCGGTTTCGGCGGCCAGGATCTTGGCGCGGCGGGCTTCATCCAAGCGCAACAGCTCGGCCGAGATCGGCGCTTCGCCCCGGCGGGCAAGGGCAGCGTCGAAAGCGGCTGGGTTTTCGCGGATTGCGCGGATGTCATGCATGGCTCAGATCCCTGGCAAATGAATCACTTTGCCCGCTTATGCACCATCTGGCGCGCGGGGTGTAGCACCGGATTGGCCTCAATCCTCTGTGTCTTCGCGCGCTTCATGCGCAAGGTGGCCATCCCATGGCGCCGAGGGAATCTTGGGTTCGGGCGGATCGGCCATGTAGGACGGGGTCATGATCTGCACGCCGTTTTCATTGAACACCGCCACGATGTTGCGGTGGAGATCCGAGCGTATCCTGGGGATCGAATTGCCGCGGGTCGTATAGGCGTTGATCTGGTAGTTGATGGCATAGTCGGCCAGCGCGGCCCACAGAACGAACGGGGCTGGGCGGGCCTTGAGCCCCTTGGTGCGCCGCGCCGCCTCGATCAGCATCGCCTCGATCATTTCGGGCGGTTCCTCATAGCCGATCCCTACGGTGGTGTGCACCAAAAGGCCGTTGCCGTCTGTCGGTTTGGAGAAATTGATCACGTCTGAGTTCATCAATTGCGCGTTAGGGATCGAGATCAATTCGTTCTTGATGGATTTCAGATGGGTTTCCATCAGTTTGATCTGCACGACGTCGCCGATATGGTCGCCGATCTGGATGCGGTCCCCGATCGAGGTCGACCGGCGGTAGATCACGAACAGCCCCGCCAGCATGTTGCTGACCACAGAATTCGCGCCCAGCGACAGCATCGCGCCCACCAGGATCGTCAGCCCCTGGAAGGCAGCCGAATCCGAGCCCGGTATGTAGGGCACGGCAAAGACCAGCGCGATCAGGATCACCACGACGCGGGCGATATTGAACGTGGGGTTGACCCAGTGTTTCTCGAAATCGCCCAAGTCGAAGGTTCCGGCCTCGACCGCGTCGAAGAACACGCGCATGCCCTTGATGATGTACATCGTCACCCAGGCGATCAGCGCCAGCATGATCAGGTTCGGGACATAGCTGATGATACCCCTGAAGATCAGCAGCACGGGTTCGGTCAGATAGGTGAGCAGCAAATTGGCGAAATACCGGGTCTCGGCAAAAGCCAGAAGGACGAAGGACAGGTAATAGTAGAAGCCCAGGAAAAAGATGACCAAAAGCACGAAGCTCAGCGCGTACCGGATCAGGGCGGCGATGGCCTCGGCCTGTACGCTTTTGGCGGTGGCTTCCTCGACATCGCGCAGATAGCGCCGGACAACACTCAAGGTGCGGCGCCGGATGCGCCGGTGTAGCCACAGGATGGTCACGACAAACACCGCAAAGCCCAGCGTCCAGGCACCGGCCTCGATCGCACTGGACACGCGCGCCTCGTCGGTGCGGTTGGCGCGATAAGACCGGATCGCCTCGCGGATCGCGTCGGCATGCAGGGCGGTCAAGACCTTCAGGTCAATCTGGTCCAGTTCGGCATCGGCCTCGGTGACGATCGTGACAATCACCCCATCGGCCAGGATGCGGGTGCCTAGCTCGGTTTCTTCGAAGGTGATGCTGACGTCAGGCCGGTCCGACGACTCGGCCACGGTGACGATGGTGTTCTGGATGTTCTCGGCCCGTTCGGGGGCGGGCAGGGCGCTGGACCCACGAATGTGAAACAGCGTATCGCCGTCCACGATCACCGGGGCCCGGAATGCTTCGGCCTGTGCGATCTCGGCATCGGTAGGCTGGGGCGGGGCCTCTTGCGCGGTGGCAGGGGGCGACTCCACCGCTGTCAGGGTGAGGGTGCACAGCAAAAGAGCCAATCTGAACAGCGGTTTGAAAAAATGTCGCATGGGCCCTCCACTCGGCTCGAATATAGCTGAGGCGAATGGTGTTCATAGTGTATTCCTGCAACGTTTTGCCTTGGTGTGCCCTGCCGTTGCCCCATGACCGCGCGAATCCGGGGCGGCGTTGCTTGCAAAGGTCGATTGCAGGGCATAGTTTCCCGCCAAATTCGCGGCGCTCCGACCGCGACCTCAAGAAAAAAGGAATATCCCATGGAAGGTGGCGCAATCGCCCAGTTTCTCCCGCTCATTCTGATCTTTGCGATCATGTACTTCCTGCTGATCCGTCCGCAGCAGAAGAAGATGAAGGAACATCAGGCCATGGTCGAGGCCGTGCGCCGTGGCGATCAGGTGGTCACGCAGGGCGGCCTGATCGGCAAGGTGTCGAAGGTCAAGGAAGGCGAGAACGAGATCGAGGTCGAAATCGCCGATGGCGTGAAGGTCCGCGTGATCAAATCGACCATCGCTCAGGTTCTGAACAAGACCGAGCCGGCGAAGTAACTTCGCGCGACAATCGACGGAAAAGGCAGGGTAATGCTGCAAATTGACACCTGGAAGCGGGTCCTGATCTGGCTGGTCTGCGTGGTTGGCTTGCTGTTGGCCCTGCCGAACGCCTTCTACACGCGGGTCGAGCAATCGAACGACGCCAAGGCGGCTATTGAGTTGGGTAACGACACCCCTGAGATGCAGACGCAGGCCGCGCAATGGCCGAATTGGATGCCCTCGTCGCTGGTCAACCTTGGGCTTGATCTGCGCGGCGGTGCGCATCTGTTGGCCGAAGTGCAGGTCAGCGACGTGTACGAAACCCGGATGGAGGCCATGTGGCCGGAAATCCGCAACGCGCTGCGCGACGTGCGCTCCGAGGTCGGCACCATCCGCCGGCAGCCGTCAGAGCCCGATCAGATTCGCATCCGCATCAGTCAGCCCGAAGGCATGCCCCGCGCTTTGGAGGTGGTGCGTGGCCTGGCCCGCCCGATCCAATCCCTGACCGGGGCGGGCGCCACCGATATCGACGTACGCGCCGAGGGCGACACCATCGTGGTGCAATTGTCCGAGGCCGAGAAACTGGCCTCTGACGACCGCACCGTGCGCCAGGCGCTGGAGATCGTGCGCCGCCGGATCGACGAGGTCGGTACCCGCGAACCCACGATCCAGCGCCAGGGCACCGACCGAATCCTGATCCAGGTGCCCGGAATCGGCAGCGCCAGCGAACTGAAAGAGATCATCGGCACCACCGCACAGTTGACCTTCAACCCCGTGGTCTCGCGCGGGACGGACCCTGACGCCCCGGCGGGCATCGGCGAAAAGGTCGTGCCCTCGATCGACGAAAACGGCGTTTACTACACCATCGAGGCCGCCCCCGTCGTGACTGGCGAGGAACTGGTGGACGCGCAGCCGTCCTTCGACCAGAACGGCCGCCCGGCCGTCAGTTTCCGGTTCAATACTACTGGTGCACGCAAGTTCGGCGACTATACCCGTGACAATATCGGTGCGCCCTTCGCCATCGTGCTGGACGACGAAGTCATCTCGGCCCCGGTCATCCAGAGCCACATCCCCGGCGGCTCGGGCATCATTACCGGCAATTTCACCGTCGAGGAAAGCACCAACCTGGCCGTCCTGCTGCGAGCCGGTGCACTGCCCGCGGGGCTGGAGTTCCTGGAAGAACGCACCATCGGCCCCGAATTGGGGCAGGACAGCATCGAGGCGGGCAAGGTGGCCACCATCGTTGCCTTCGCGGCGGTACTGGTCTTCATGGCCCTCAGCTATGGCTTATTCGGCATCTTCGCCAACATTGCGCTGCTGATCAACGTGGGCTTGATCTTTGGCCTTCTGTCCCTGATCGGGGCAACGCTGACCCTGCCGGGCATTGCGGGCATCGTTCTGACGGTGGGCATGGCGGTGGACGCCAACGTTCTGATCTTCGAGCGCATCCGCGAGGAACTGAAATCGTCGAAAGGCCCCGCCCGCGCGATCGAGCTGGGCTATGAAAAGGCGCTGTCGGCCATTCTGGACGCCAACGTCACCACTTTTATCACCGCCGTGATCCTGTTCGCCATGGGCAGTGGTCCGGTACGCGGCTTTGCCATCACATTGGGCCTCGGCATCCTGACGTCGGTGTTCACCGCGATCTTCGTGACGCGCTTGATGGTGGTCATGTGGTTCGAACGCCGCCGCCCGAAAACGATCGAGGTTTGACATGAGACTGAAACTCGTACCCGAAAGCACCTCGTTCGATTTTTTCAGCCGCTGGAAGCTGTGGCTGGGCATCTCAGGGCTGATGATGGTCATCGCCTTCACGTCGTTCCTGCTCCAGGGCCTGAACTTTGGCATCGACTTCCGCGGCGGCACCACGATCCGTACGCAAAGTGCGCAGGAAATCGATGTGGGTCTGTACCGGGATGCGATCACCCCGCTGGGCCTGGGCGACGTGTCGATCACCGAAGTGTTTGATCCCACCTTCGGCCCGGATGAAAACGTGGCCATGATCCGCATTCAGGCACAGGACGACGCCGAGGCCGTCTCGGCCGCGACCATCACCGCGGTCGAAGATGCGTTGCGGGCCGTCGTGCCCGATATCCAGTTCGTGTCAGTCGAATCGGTGGGTCCCAAGGTCTCGGGCGAGTTGATCCAGACCGCCGTGATCGCCGTGGTTCTGGCGATCGGGGCGGTGCTGGTCTACATCTGGCTGCGCTTCGAATGGCAGTTCGCGCTGGGTGCTGTGGCCGCGCTGGTGCATGACGTGCTGCTGACGATCGGCATCTTCTCGGAACTGCAGATCCGCTTCGATCTGGCGATCATCGCCGCCCTGCTGACCATCGTCGGCTATTCGCTGAACGACACCGTAGTCGTTTTCGACCGGGTGCGCGAAAATCTGCGCAAATACAAGAAAAAAGACCTGAAAGAGGTTCTGAACCTCTCGATCAACGAGACTCTCAGCCGGACGGTAATGACCTCGGTCACCACCCTGTTGGCGCTGATCTCGCTCTATGTCCTGGGCGGCGACGTGATCCGTGGGTTCGTCTTCGCAATGATCTGGGGCGTGATCGTGGGGACCTATTCGTCGGTCTTCGTTGCCTCGACCATCCTGCTGTGGCTGGGGGTCAAACGTGACTGGTCCAAGCCGTCGAACACGGCCGGAAACCAGTTTGCCAATATCGACGCTTGATCTGTTCGGCCAGCCCCCTGCGGGGCTGGCCATTGTCGTTTTTGCGGCGCTTCTGGGCGGCATCGTACGCGGGTTCACTGGGTTTGGCACCGCGCTGGTTTTTCTGCCCCTCGCAACGCCGCATCTGGGTCCTTTCGGCGCCCTGATCGCCCTGACCTGCATGGATGTGTTTGGCCCTCTGCCGAACCTGCGCCGCGCCTGGGCCCATGTCGAACGCTCCGATCTGACACGCCTGATCACGGGATGCGCCCTGACCTTGCCGGTGGGTCTGTGGGTGCTGTCGCAGGTCCCGCCCGAGGTGTTCCGATATACTGTGAGCACGCTCAGTCTTTCCATGCTGGCGGCGCTGGTCCTTGGCCTGCGCTACACCGGACCGGTCCGGCGTGGCATGGTCACGGCCATCGGCGCGGCGGCGGGCTTCCTCGGTGGTGTCGCGGGGTTGCCCGGGCCTGCCGTCATCCTGTTCTACATGTCGCGGCCGCTGCCGGTGGCGGTCATTCGCGCGACGGTTCTTCTGTTTCTGTTTGCCTTCGATTTCCTGATCTTCGGATATCTCGGCTTGATGGGCCGCCTCACGGTTGCAACGACCGCGCTGGGCCTGGCGCTTGCGATCCCGAACTTGCTGGGCAATTGGCTGGGCGGATGGCTGTTCCGTCCGACGCGAGACCGCCTCTACCGCGCTATTGCCTATGTCGCCATCGCCGCATCGGCCTTGTCGGGCCTGCCGCTTTGGGGCTAAAAGACCTTATGCGCTTGAACGAGATCACTTTCACCGACGCCGCCCCAATAGACGGCTACGGCCCCGGATTCTTCCGCATCGGCGGTCAGGTGTTCCACGGCGCCGTCCTGACGGGCCCCAGCGGAACCGGCCCTTGGTCAGGCCTGCAGGACCCGGCGCCCTTGCTGGGACTCGCCGCGCAGATTGACGTGCTGTTCATCGGCACCGGCGCCGATCTGTCGCAGATCCCGTTCGAATTGCGCACAGCCCTCGAGGAGGCCAGCATCGGGGTTGAGATCATGAACTCGCCCGCCGCCTGCCGCACCTACAACGTGCTGTTGTCCGAAGGCCGCCGGATCGCTCTGGCCCTGTTGCCAGTCTGACCCCTTCATTTGGCCCCAAATATCCCGGGGTGCGTGAGGGGCTGGCCCCTCACATCCCACCCGCCAACAGGCCCTGCGGCAAATCCGTCCTTTTTCCCCCGCAACCAATCGGATAAGCGGGTCTCATGACACTGACCGTGACCGATCTTGCCATCGCCCGAGGGGGCCTCCCCGTGCTCGAAGGCCTCAGTTTCGCGCTGCCCCCGGGGAAGGCGCTGATCCTGCGCGGCCCGAACGGAATCGGCAAGACCACCCTTCTGCGCACGCTGGCCGGGCTGCAACCGCCGCTTTCGGGACGGATTGAGGGGGCAGAGGACCGGATCGCCTATGCCGCCCATTCCGACGGGCTGAAACCCACCCTGACCGTGACCGAGAACCTGACCTTCTGGGCCTCGGTCTTTGGCACGCGCGACATCCAGCCCGCGCTGGATGCCTTTGCGCTGAACGAACTGGCTGATCGTCACGCAGGCAACCTGTCGGCGGGTCAGAAACGCCGGCTGGGTTTGGCCCGAATGCTGGTGACCGGCCGCCCGATCTGGATGCTGGACGAACCCACCGTGTCACTGGACAAGACCGCGGTGGCGATGTTCGCCGATGCGGTGCGGGCGCATCTGGGGCAGGGGGGCTCGGCCCTGATTGCCACCCATATCGACCTGGGCCTCGATGGTGAGGTCTTGGATGTCGGCCCCAACAAGGCGCGCCCCAAGGCGCTGGATGACTTCGACGGAGGCTTCCTGTGATCGCCCTGCTGTTGCGTGACCTGAAACTGTCCTTCCGCGCGGGGGGAGGGTTCGGCCTCGGGCTGGCCTTCTTCCTGATCGTCACCGTTCTGGTGCCGTTCTCTGTAGGTCCGCAATCATCACTGCTGGCGACCATCGCGCCGGGGGTGCTGTGGCTGGGTGCATTGCTGGCCTGTCTGCTGTCGCTCGATCGCCTGCTGGCCTTGGATTGGGAGGACGGGTCGCTCGACCTGCTGGCCACCGCGCCGCTGCCGCTGGAGTCGGTGGCCGCGATCAAGGCCTTGGCACATTGGATCACCACCGGTCTGCCGCTGGTGCTGGCCGCGCCGGTGCTTGGGGTGCTGCTGAACCTGCCTGGCCCCGGTTTTGGCTGGCTGGTCGTCTCGCTGTTGATCGGCACGCCCGCGCTCAGCGTGATCGGCACTTTCGGCGCAGCCCTGACCGTGGGGCTCAAGCGCGGCGGCCTTCTGCTGTCGCTGCTGGTGCTGCCGCTTTACGTGCCCACGCTGATCTTCGGAGCCGAGGTGGCCCGTCGCGGCGCCACCGGGATGGAGACCGCCACGCCTCTGCTGATGCTGGCCGGGATCACCGCCGCAACCATCGCCCTGCTGCCCTTTGCCAGCGCCGCGGTTCTCCGCGTCAATCTGCGTTGACCGATGTCAATTGAGAACCGCCCCGAGACGGACTAGATAAGCGACATGTCCATAGCATCCAAAGCCAACGCCCTCTGGGAATACGCAAACCCCAAGAAGTTCCTCACCACGACCGAGCGCGTGCTGCCGTTCTTCTGGATCAGCTCTGCCGTCTGTCTGGTGATCGGTCTTGTCTGGGGTTTTTTCTTCACGCCTGACGACTACAAGCAAGGGTCGACGGTCAAGATCATCTACCTGCATGTGCCATCGGCCCTGATGGCGATCAATTGCTGGATTATGATGCTGGTCACGTCGCTGGTCTGGCTGGTGCGCCGTCACCATGTCAGCGCGCTTGCAGCACGCGCCGCCGCGCCGGTAGGCATCGTAATGACGCTGATCGCGCTGGCGACCGGGGCCATCTGGGGACAGCCCATGTGGGGCACCTGGTGGGCCTGGGATCCGCGCCTGACCTCGTTCCTGATCCTGTTCCTTTTCTATTTGGGCTACGTCGCCCTGTGGGAGGCGATCGAGGATCCGGATACTGCGGCCGACCTGACCTCGGTTCTATGTCTGGTCGGTTCGGTCTTTGCCTTCCTCAGCCGCTATGCGGTCAATTTCTGGAATCAAGGCCTGCATCAGGGTGCCTCGGTCATGCGGGTCGGGGCGGTCACCGGCGCGGATACCGAGGAAAAGGTCAGCAACGTGTTCTTCTACCCGCTGCTGACCTGCATCATCGGCTTCGTGCTGCTGTTCATCGCGCTGGTCCTGTATCGGACCGGCACCGAAATCCGTGCGCGGCGCATCAAGGCGCTGCTGGCACGGGAAAGGGTAAACGGATGATGCCTGATCTGGGAAAATACGCCGAAACGGTTCTGTCCTCCTACGCGGCCTCGATCGTCCTGCTGGTGGCGCTGGTGGTTTTCAGCATACTGCGTGGGCGCAAGGTTCGGGCCGAGATGGAAAAGATCGAACAGAGGATGTCGCGCAATGGCTAAGATCTCGCCCTTGATGATTGCTCCGCCCCTGATTTTCGGCGCCTTCGCCGTGCTGGCGGCCATCGGCATGTTCCGCGAAGATCCCAACGCGCTTCCCTCGGCCCGCGAAGGCCAGCCCGCGCCGACCGTTGTCCTGACCGAGTTTCCGGGCAAACAGGGGTTCGACGACGCAACCCTGCGCGACGGTCAGGTCAAGCTGGTGAACTATTGGGCCAGCTGGTGTGCACCCTGCCGTGCCGAGCATCCGAACCTCGAGAAACTGGCGCAGGAAGGTATTCCGGTCTACGGCATCAACTACAAAGACAAGCTTGCCAATGCCGATGCGTTCCTGGCCGAGCTGGGCGATCCCTATGCCGCCATCGGGCGCGATGAAAACGGCCGCATGGGGTTGGACTGGGGCGTCTACGGCGTGCCCGAGACCTACGTGATCGACGGTGACGGCACGATCATCCTGCGGTTTGCCGGCCCGATCACCCAGCGCGTGATCGAAAACACCATTCGCCCGGCGCTGGAGAAAGCCGCCGCGCAGTAGCGCCGGGGCTACAGGCGATACCCGCCAGAGACGGTCAGCACCTCTCCGGTGATGAAGGACGCGTCTTCGGATGCGAGAAAGCGAACTGCGCGCGCTATGTCTTCTGGTGTCCCAACACGCCCCAGCGCCGTGTTCTGAACGAACAGGTCGGTCAGATCGTCGGGTCTGGGGGCTTCGGGGATGTTGATCGCTCCAGGAGCCACCGGGTTGACGCGAATGCCGTCAGGACCCAGTTCTTTCGCCATGGCGCGGGTCCACAAGTTCAGCGCAGCCTTGCTGGCCCCATAGGTCGCGGCGTCGTGCGGGGGAAGCGCGGCGTTGACTGACGAGATACTGACGATCGACGCTCCCCGCTGCAGGTAAGGCAACGCGGCGGCCAGCAGGGCGGCCGGTACCAACAGGTTGAGATCAAGAATGGCCTGGTGATCCTTTTGGCTGAACCGGTCCTTCGGGGTGGCCTGAACCAGCCCGGCATTGTTGATGATGACATCCAGCCGGCCGTATCTGTCGATGACGCGGCGCACCACGTCTTCGGGCTGACCTTCTTGCGTCAGATTGCTGTGCAGGGTCAGCGCCGGTCGGTCATCGGGCAGGGGCTGTGGTTCGGTCGTGTGCCACGTCAGGGCGACACGATGATCCGCGGCCAGATCAACCGCGATGGCCCGGCCAATTCCACGCGCGCCGCCGGTTATCAATGCAACTTTTTCCATGTCGCAAACAGACCGGCAGTCTGCAGAAAACACAACGCGATAGTTGAAATGCCTGAAATGAAAAAGGGCGCCCGGTCGGGGCGCCCTTGTGTTCTTGGCTTTGTGCCGGCTTAGCTCGCCTTGGCCAGGTTCCGCAGCACGTAGTGCAGCACGCCGCCGTTTTCGATGTATTCGATCTCGGGCGCGGTATCGATGCGGCACTTGAGCGTGATGGTCTTCTCGGTCCCGTCCGCATAGGTGATGGTGCAGGGCACCTCCTGCAGCGGCTGGATCGTGTCCAGACCGTGGATCGAGAAGGTCTCGTCGCCTTTCAAGCCCAGCGTCTTGCGGTTGTCGCCAGCGGTGAACTCGAACGGGATGACACCCATGCCCACCAGGTTCGAACGGTGGATACGCTCGAAGCTTTCTGCGATCACGGCCTTGACCCCCAGCAGCGCGGTGCCCTTTGCCGCCCAGTCCCGCGAGGAACCGGCGCCATACTGCTCGCCACCGATCACGACCAGCGGCGTGCCTTCTGCCTGATAGGCCATCGATGCGTCATAGATCGAGGTCTGCTGACCATCGGGGCCTTTGGTGTAACCACCCTCGACGCCGTCCAGCATCTCGTTCTTGATGCGGATGTTGGCGAAGGTGCCGCGCATCATGACCTCATGGTTGCCCCGGCGCGACCCGTACGAGTTGAACTCGCGCGGTTGCACCTGGCGCTCCAGCAAGTATTTGCCTGCGGGGCTGGTGGTTGCAAACGAACCAGCCGGCGAGATGTGGTCAGTGGTGACCATGTCGCCCAGAATAGCCAGAACCTTGGCGCCTTCAATGTTCGAGATGGTGCCCGGCTGTGCCCCCATACCTTGGAAGTAGGGCGGGTTCTGGATGTAGGTCGACGTCGGCGGCCAGTCATAGGTCTCGGCATCGGTGGTTTCCACCGATTGCCATTTCTCGTCGCCCTTGAAGACATCGGCGTATTTCGACTGGAACGCCTCGCGGGTCACGGTAGCTTCGACCAGATCCGAGATCTCTTTCTGGCTCGGCCAGAGATCCTTCATGTAGACGTCGTTGCCGTCCTTGTCCTGACCGATCGGTTCCGAGGTCAGGTCGATGTCCAGCGTGCCGGCCAGCGCATAGACCACCACCAGCGGCGGTGAGGCCAAGTAGTTGGCGCGCACGTCGGGCGAGATCCGGCCTTCGAAGTTGCGGTTGCCCGACAGGACCGAGGTTGCCACCAGGTCGCCTTCGGAGATGGCTTCCGAGATCTCTTTCTGGATCGGGCCCGAGTTGCCGATACAGGTGGTGCAGCCGTAACCCACCAGGTTGAAGCCGATGGCGTCCAGATGCTCCTGCAGGCCGGCGGCCTCGAGGTATTCGGACACGACCTGCGATCCCGGCGCCAGCGAGGTTTTCACCCAGGGCTTGCGGTTCAGTCCCAGCTCATGCGCCTTTTTCGCAACCAGACCGGCGCCGATCATCACATAGGGGTTCGAGGTGTTGGTGCACGAGGTGATCGAGGCGATCACGACCTTGCCCGATTCCATCGTGTAGTCTTCGCCCTTGACCGGCACTTCCTTGCCCATCGGGCGTTTGAAAGTGTTTTCCATTTCCTTGCGGAAGGCGGCCTTGGCGTTGGTCAGCGGCACATAGTCCTGCGGGCGCTTGGGGCCCGAGATGGCAGGGACGATGGTGCCCATGTCCAGCGACAGAGTGTCGGTGTAGACCGGGGCATAATTCTCGTCGCGCCAGAAACCGTTTTCCTTGGCATAGGCTTCGACCAGCGCGATGCGGTCCTCGTCGCGGCCGGTGTTGCGCAGGTAGCGCAGGGTTTCGTTGTCGATCGGGAAGAAGCCACAGGTCGCGCCGTATTCAGGCGCCATGTTGGCGATGGTTGCGCGGTCAGCCAGCGGAAGACGGTCCAGGCCTTCGCCGTAGAATTCTACGAACTTGCCCACCACGCCTTTGGCGCGCAGCATTTCCACGACCTTCAGAACCAAGTCGGTGCCGGTGGTGCCTTCGACCATCTCGCCGGTCAGTTCAAAACCGACGACCTCGGGGATCAGCATCGAGATCGGCTGACCCAGCATCGCGGCCTCGGCCTCGATCCCGCCGACGCCCCAGCCCAGAACGGCCATGCCGTTGACCATGGTGGTGTGGCTGTCGGTGCCGACCAGCGTATCGGGATAGGCGACCTCTTCACCGTTCTGGTCGGTGTCGGTCCAGACGGTCTGGGCTAGGTACTCCAAGTTCACCTGGTGGCAGATGCCGGTTCCCGGAGGCACGACGCGGAAGTTATTGAACGCGTTCTGGCCCCATTTCAGGAACTGGTAGCGCTCCATGTTCCGTTCGTATTCGCGGTCCACGTTCATCTGGAAAGCGCGCGGGTTGCCGAACTCGTCGATCATGACCGAGTGGTCAATGACCAGGTCAACCGGGTTCAGCGGGTTGATCTTCTGCGGATCGCCACCGAGGTTCTTGATGCCGTCGCGCATCGCGGCCAGGTCCACCACGGCGGGGACGCCGGTAAAGTCCTGCATCAGCACGCGGGCCGGGCGATAGGCGATCTCGCGCGGGTTCTTGCCGCCGTTTGCGCCCCATTCGGCAAAAGCTTTGATGTCATCGACCGAGACCGAGAAACCGCCGTCCTCGAACCGAAGCATGTTTTCCAGCACCACTTTCAGCGCGGCGGGAAGCTTGGAGAAATCGCCCAGACCGGCCTCTTGCGCGGCGGGGATCGAGTAATACGAGATGGACTTGCCATTCACGCTCAGGCTGCGGCGTGTCTTGGCGGTATCCTGTCCGACTTTGATGGGCATCTGTGGCCTCCCTCTCAAATGACGTGGAATTGGGATTCGCTGAGCGGTATCTGCATCACCAAGGCCTGCGGTTCAAGGTCCAACAGGGCGGGTGCGGCAATTTTTGTATACCATTGCACACATTTTTGCGGATTGCCGCCGAAACCGGTCTCAAGAAACCTTGATTGGCCCTTGACGCGGACGGGCCGTAAACCGGTTCCCGTAAACCACGAGCCTTGAGCCGACCATGCCACGACATCGACTGACCGCCACCCTTCTGTCCCTGTTTCTCGCCGTCCCGGCCGCGGCCGACGGTCCGGTGGTGGTCGAGCTTTTCACCTCGCAGGGCTGTTCTTCGTGTCCGCCGGCGGATGCGATCATGCACGATCTGGCCAAGCGTGATGACGTGATCGGCCTGGCCCTGCATGTGGACTACTGGGACTATATCGGCTGGAAGGACGAATACGCCAACCCGTTCCACACCACACGCCAGCGCACCTATGCGCGCCGGGGCGGGCGCGACATGATCTATACGCCGCAGATGGTGGTCAACGGGGAGCAGGATATCGTCGGGGCCAGACGCGAACAGTTGGAACGGGTGATCGATAGCCATCTGAGCGCGCCGCCCATGGCGCAGGTGTCGGCGACGCGAACCGGTGATACCGTTTCAGTCCAAGTTGCCCCGGTCGATCTGCCATCGGGCACAGTCTATGACGTCCGGGTCGTGCAATACACGCCATTGCGTCACGCTTCGATCCACCGGGGTGAATTGGCCGGACGCGAGTTGGACTATGCCAACGTGATCGACGCCTGGCATGTCGGCGGGCAATGGGATGGGGC
The DNA here is from genome assembly GCF_059612985.1 of Ruegeria sp. BHSC043. Taxonomy (NCBI): domain Bacteria; kingdom Pseudomonadati; phylum Pseudomonadota; class Alphaproteobacteria; order Rhodobacterales; family Roseobacteraceae; genus Ruegeria; species Ruegeria sp. BHSC043. Next base: position 98,321 of record NZ_JBXWRS010000002.1, read on the forward strand.
CGGGCCGCAGGTGTTCCAGGTCTCGGTGGCGTCTGAGTTGCCGGCCGTGGTCTTGCTGCAACAGGCCGGGCACGGGCCGATCATCGCGGCCGCGCGGGTGGATTGAGGGCTCAGGGCATGTCTTCAGGCTGAACGCCCAGGCCGTTCCAGGCTTTCCAGCGCCGGTGAATCCAGAACCACTGACCCATGTGCTGGCGCACCATCCCCTCCAGATCATCATTGATGAACTGGGTCATGGTCTTGGGGTCGGAATGCGGCACCGGGTCATGCAGAACGATCTGGAAATCGATGCCATTGGGTTGGCGCACCGCATAGCAGGGGATCAGCACTGCATCGTATTTCATGGCCAGTTCAGCATTCAGAACCGAGGTCACCGCCGGTTTGCCGAAAAACGTCAGCTCTTCGCCGCCATGGGCGTGCAGGTCGGACACGATGGCGATGATGCCGCCATTCTTCAACGACCGCACCATTTCCACCATGCCCCGGCGCCCCTGTTCGAACATCGGCTTGCCGGTCCTATGAAAGGCTTCGACATACATCTCGTTGAAATAGGGGTTGGCCATGCGCCGGTACAAGCAGCCGATCGGTTTGCCGCTGTGCGCCTGCAACGCGATCCGCGCGGCTAGGTAATGCCCGAAATGCGCGGTGATCATCATCACCGGGCGGCCCTCGGCGACGGCACGGTCAAATGCGGCCAAGCCCGGCCCGGTCACGACGGCAGCCTTTTGCCTTTTGGTGAAATCCTCGGGCGAGAAATGCTCCATGATCGCGCGGCCCGCATTGTCGGGTACTGCACGGCAGATGCGTTTGACTTCGCTCTCGGTCAGTTCGGGGCAGGTCAGTCTCAGGTTGCTGCGCACCCGCTTGGTGAACCCCACCAGCGGCGACAGCGCTCGTGCAATCGCGCCCATCGTGGCGATCCGCCGCTCGTAGGGCAGCAAGCGCATGGTACCGATCACGCCTTTCAGAAACAGGTTGGCGACATAATATTTTGCAAGCTGAACGCGGCTCAGTTCCGACTTTTCGGCGGGCATGCGAGGGTCTCGACGGGTTATGTGATTTGCGGGGCCAGACATACAGAGGGCGCCGGGCAACCACAAGCACCGTATGGGCGGACGGTCGGGCAGGGGATCAGTCCCCGCCCTCGGCCTCCTCTTCGTTCAAGGTGATCGTGCCTTCATCGACCAGCGCGCGGATGGCGCCCACGACCTGGGTCATGGCTTCTTCGGCGTCGGCTTGCTTGACCTTGCCACGCTCGGCGATTTCTTCGCGCAGGTTGTCGGCCATGCGCGACGACATGTTGGAAAGCAGGAACTCGGCAGAGGCTTTGTCTTCGTCGCTGTTTGCACCAGCCAGCGCGGTGACAAGAACGGGCTGGTCAATCCCGCGCAAGACCGCGGGAACATCCCGCGGCGCGATGCGTTTGGCGATGTGGGCAAAGGTGAAGATCGAGCGGCGCACCGCTTGTGCAAAGCTCTTGTCTTCTTCTTCGAGGGCGCTCAACAACTCGTCCCGGGTGGCCGCCGAGGATTGATTCAGAATCGCCCCCACCCGCGCTCCGGGGTCGTCTCCGAAGGCCGGGGTCGGGCGCTGATCCAACTGCGCGGCCAGCGACCAGCCGATACGTTCGACCGCCTCGGGCGAGACATTGGTGGTTTTCGAGACCGCATAGGTGATCCGGCGTGCCACCGGGCCGGGAAGATGCCCCAGCAGTTTCGCGGCCGTCGCTGTATCCAGCTTGGAAAGCATGACCGCCGCCACCTCGGTGCTTTCGGCCTGGGCCATGCGGGCCAGATCCTCGACCGGCACGTCGCGCAGGCGCTGCCACGGGTCACCGACCTGGCGCATGCCCGCCACCTTGCGCAGCCGTGCGGCCGTCGTGGGGGCGATCTTGCCGTTCACCGCGTCCAGCGCACCCGCCAGCCCGTGCGGAAACGCCAGGCCGATACTGTCGAGCGCATCGGCGAATTCCTGAGCCACCGCCGCCAGCGTCACCCGATCGACCAGCCCCATCTGACCCAGTTGCACGGTCAGCCGTTCCTGCAGTTCGTCGGGCAGTTCCTCGAGCGGGAAATCCGCACCCTCGTTCAATAGCAGGCGCACGATGATCGCGGCCTTTTGTCCGGGTGTCAGGTGACGGGGAACCACGCGCGGCGCGTCGTCCTGTTGTTCGGCCGCCAGCGGCGCGGCGCCCAGGGCCTTCTGAACCAAAGCGTTGGAGTCTTGCATCTGCCTGTGCTGTCAAATTCGTTGCGCAGGCAGATTAGCGAGAGTCGCGTAAAGAAAAGCTGAACTCTAGTAACTGTAGGTCAACCCTGTGCGGATCGCTTGTCGCAGCGACGCTTCGGCCCAGCTGCCTTCACCGCCCCGGGCCTTGATCTCGCGCCATTGGGCGATGGCCAGGTCGGTCTTGCCCTCGGCCACGAAACCTTGGCCCATGTAGCTGCGTGCCAGGATGTTGTCGGGGTTCGCCGCAATCGCGCGCATGTAATGGGCGTTGGCCAGATCGACCTTGCCCATCTTGCGGTAGGTGAAGCCCCAATAGGTCAGGACGCGGTCGTCGTCTTGATCCATGATGCGCAACACGGATTGGGCGTTTTCGTATTGGCCGGCATAGGCCATCTCGCGCACGGCCTGATACAGTTGGTCGTCGGTGAAATTGGTCTTGTTGGGTTTGACGCAGCGGCCCGCCGCCTCGTCATAGACTCTGCCGAACAGGCATTTCTTGGTGGTGTTTGTCGGTTTCGGGGGGCTGCTGTCCCCGCCTGCGGCACTGACCGCGGGGGCAAAGGCAAAACTTTGAAGGGCAATCGCCGAGGCCAACAAAAGGCGCATGTCAAACTCCATCTCGAAATTCGCTTGGGCAAAGCATAGCGCGTTCCGAGGAAAAGCTAACAGGAAATCGCCCGGATCAGTTCACAACTGGGTCAGATGCTCAGCTGCTGGCGTTTTTCACACAACTTTCCGAGGCCGAATCCCAAGTCGTGCCGGGCGCACAGGATTGCGATTGCTTGCTGTGGGCTTGGCAGGCGAATGCGGACGAGGCGGACAGGGCAAGGGCAAGTGCGCAGAGGGTCGTGCGGATCATGGTGGGCTCTCCTTGAACGGAAATTGCCCATCCAGCATAGCCGATTTCGGATGTTTTCGCAAAAGACAGGGGCCCGGATCGTACTGTGCGATCCGGGCCCCAAAAAAGCCGTTCATGCATCGAGGGTTACTCGCCGAACACCCGCTCGAAGATCGTGTCGACATGCTTGGTGTGATAGCCGAGATCGAATTTTTCTTCGATCTCTTCCTTGCTCAGCACTGCCGTCACGTCCGGGTCTGCCAGCAGTTCGGTCTTGAAGTCCTTGCCTTCTTCCCAGACCTTCATCGCGTTGCGCTGCACCAGGCGATAGGCGTCCTCGCGGCTGACGCCGGCCTGGGTCAGGGCCAGCAGCACGCGCTGGCTCATGACCAGACCGCGGAACTTGTTCATGTTGGCCAGCATGTTGTCCGGATAGACCACCAGCTTGTCGATCACCCCGGTCAGGCGGTGCAGGGCGAAGTCTAGCGTTACGGTTGCGTCAGGGCCGATGTTGCGCTCGACCGAGCTGTGGCTGATGTCGCGCTCGTGCCACAGGGCCACGTTCTCCATCGCCGGGATCACGGTCATGCGCACCAGCCGGGCCAGGCCGGTCAGGTTTTCGGTCAGAACCGGGTTGCGCTTGTGCGGCATCGCCGACGAGCCCTTCTGGCCTTTGGAAAAAAACTCCTCGGCTTCCAGAACCTCGGTGCGCTGCATGTGGCGGATTTCGATGGCGATGTTCTCGATGCTGCTGGCAATCACGCCCAGCGTGGCAAAGAAGGCCGCGTGGCGGTCGCGCGGGATGACCTGCGTGCTGATCGGCTCGGGCACCAGGCCAAGTTTTTCGCAGACATGTTCTTCGACACGCGGGTCGATATTGGCGAAGGTGCCGACCGCGCCGCTGATGGCGCCGGTGGCGATCTCGGCGCGGGCGTCGCGCATCCGAGACAGGTTGCGGTCCATCTCGGCGTAGAAGCGCGCGAAGGTCAGGCCCATGGTGGTGGGCTCGGCATGAATGCCGTGGCTGCGGCCGATGCGGACAGTGTCCTTGTGCTCGTAGGCGCGGCGCTTGAGCGCGGCCAGCAGGCCTTCGAGATCGGCGATCAGGATGTCAGCGGCGCGGGTCAACTGCACGTTGAAGCAGGTGTCGAGCACGTCCGAGCTGGTCATGCCCTGATGGACGAAACGGGCCTCTTCGCTGCCGACGTGCTCGGCCAGATGGGTCAGAAAGGCGATGACGTCATGCTTGGTGACGGCCTCGATCTCGTCGATACGGGCCACGTCGAATTCCACGTCCTTGGCCTTCCAGACGGCCTCGGCGTTTTCGCGCGGGATGACGCCCAGGTCGGCCATCGCGTCGCAGGCATGGGCCTCGATCTCGTACCAGATGCGGAACTTGGTCTCGGGCGACCAGACGGCGACCATTTCGGGGCGGGAATAGCGGGGGATCATGGGCGGCAGGACCTTCGTGATTGGCAATGGGTGTCGGCGCGGGTCATAGCCTTGTCCGGCACATCCGGCAAGCCGCGAAGGACCTACTGAGACGGTTTGCCCCCGCACAAGCGCCGTTCTGGCCGACCGTCCGCCGATCCCCGGTCTGTCTGTGCCCTGTCGCGGCCTTGGGCCGGGTCAGACCGTAACGACCGGGTCCTGGGCCGGCAGCAGTTCGGTCGTGATATGGGCCGAGTTCTCGAGCGTGCGGTGCACCGGGCATTTGTCGGCGATTTCGAGGAGCTTGGCCCGCTGGGCCTCATCCAGAGGCCCAGCCAGGCGGATCTTGCGGCGGAACTGGTCCACCTTGCCATCGCCGGCCAGCCCCGCATCCTGCGCGTGCAATTTGTCGTGGCAGACATCCACGGTGACCCCGGTCAGCGGCCATTGTTTGCGCCGGGCGTACATGCGGATGGTCATTGAGGTACAGGCGCCCAGCCCGGCCGACACGAACCCATAGGGTGACATGCCGCGATCGGTGCCGCCGTAGGAAGCCGGTTCATCGGCCACGGCATGATGGTTCGGGCCTGACTGGATGTCTTGCAGGAATCCGTTCGGGTCCACCTCGGTTACGCGCACGACGCCTTCGGGGGCGCCCGGCGGTGGTGCGGGTGGCGACAGTGGCACATAGCGCGACACCCAGGCGGCAATGACGTCGGCGGCATAGTCCGCGTCCCTGGGGCGGGTGATCAGGTGGTCGGCATCATCCAGCGTGACAAAGCTCTTGGGGTGCTTGGCGGCCAGAAAGATCGTGCTGGCATTGTTGATGCCCACGGTTTCATCGAGCGGGGCATGCAGGATCAGCAGAGCGGCCTTCAGGCGCTCGATTGCCGGGATCAGCGCCGATTCCGATATGTCGCGCACGAAGTCGCGCCCGATGCGGATCGGCCGTCCGCCCAAAAGCACCTCGGCGCTGCCATCCTGTTCGATCTGCGTGCGTGCGCCCTCGAAGTGATGGGCCACATGGCCGGGGTCGGCCGGGGCGCCGATGGTGACCACCGCCTTGACCGAGGGGATCCCGGCCCGAGCCCGCAACACGGCCGCCCCACCCAGGGAATGCCCGATCAGCAGATCCGGCGCCATGTTCCGCTCGGCCAGATACTGAGCCGCCGCGATCAGGTCCTGCACGTTCGTGGTAAAGGTGGTGTTGGCAAACTCGCCTTCGGAATGGCCAAGGCCCGTGAAATCGAACCGCAGCACCGCAAAGCCCATCGCCGCCAGCCGCGCGCTGATCCGCCGGGCGGCGGGGATGTCCTTTGAGCAGGTGAAGCAATGGGCAAACAGCGCCGTCGCCAGCACCGGCCCGTCGGGCAGATCCAAGCGTGCAGCCAATTGACTGCCGTCGTGTCCGGCAAAGGTGATGCGTTCGGTGGGCATGGCCGCTCCTTCCGTTGATCGGGTTCCGGCAATACTGGGGGCCGGGCGCGGGGGCCTCAACCCCTGTGTCAGGCGCGTCACGCCAAGGTGAGAGGGGAGCGTTGAATCTTGAAGGTGTTGCGGCTTGCTTGTCTCGGGAAGGTAAAACTTCAGGGATTGTGGTGTCGCAGCGATCGGATATTCGTTTCGTAAATGGTTCGGATATCCCCATGCTCATGTTTCGTCGAACAATGAAACAGGATTTCTACGATGACACATGTTGAACCGATCCATCACTGTCACCGCCATCACCTCGGGCTTCTGCCGGGGCTGCTGCTGACTGCTACGCTGGATTTTGCCGCGGGCCAGACCTGGCCGCTGGACTCCGAACAAGCCGGCATCGAGCAGCCCGCGCCCGAGGATTGGCGCGGAAATGTGCGCCGCTCGTACTGGACGGATTGAGACCTATTCGAGCCCCATGAGAGCGGCATCGAACGGGTAGGTGGTCAGGTTTTCGTATCCATCCTCGGTGATCAGCACCTGATCCTCGAGCTTGATCGAGAAATCGCCGCCGACTTCGCCCACGGCTGCCTCGACGCACAGCACCATGCCGGGTTCCAGCGGATAGTCATAGGCGCCGGGCACCGCCTTGTCGGGATAGGCCACCAAAGGCCACTCGTCGCACAGGCCCACGCCATGCATCAGGCAGCCGTATTTCTGCGCCTGGAACTTGTCGTCCAGCCTGTGGCAGTTGGCGGTCAACTCGGGGATCATCACGCCGGGCTTCAGCATGTCCATGTTGGTCATGATGTGCTCATGCGCGTGCTGCATGGCATAGACCATGTCGGGCCGGGGTTTTTCATCCCCGATCCACCAAGTGCGCGAGATGTCGACGCAAATGCCGTAGCTGCCGATCAGATCGGTGTCAAAGGCAATGATTTCATTCTTCTGAGTGATCCGCGGCCCGCATTCCTGAAACCACGGGTTGGTGCGCGGCCCCGAGGCCAGCAGGCGCGTTTCGATCCACTCGCCGCCGCGCTTGATGTTTTCGGCGTGCAAAACGGCCCAGATGTCATCCTCGGAGGTCTTGCCGTCACCAACATAGGTGCGGGCGAACTTCTCCATCTTGGCCACGGCGGTTTCGCAGGCGTTGCTGGCGCAACGCATGGCAAGGATCTCGTCAGGGCCCTTGATGGCGCGGGTCTTTTCGGTGACTTCCTCGCCCTCCATGATCTCGAAGCCCTGTGCCTCGAGCGCGCGGAGGCCGTGCAGCATGATCTTGTCCACCGCCAGCCGGGTGTGGCCGGGGGCGTGGTCCTGCATCAGTATGCGCACCTCGTTGGCGAACACGTCCGCCTGTACGTCCACCTTGTCGCCCCTGTCGAAATAGAACAAGTCCGCGCCCGAGCGCTGTTCCCGCACCAGCGGGTTGAATTTCGACAAAAAGGGCGAGTTCTTGTAGTCCCAGATCACCATGTAGCCATCGGCGCACAGCAGCACCGCCCGGAACGGGTTGTGTGTGTTCCACAGCTGCATGTTGGTGCTGTCGGTCGCATAGCGGATGTTGAGCGGGTCGAACATCAGCAGCCCGCCATAGCCTCGATCGACGATTGCCTGGGTCAGCCGTTTCCAGCGATATTCGCGCATCCGGTCCAGGTTGGGCAGTTGCAACCCGGCGGCGGCCCATTCGCTGAATGCAAGTTGGGTGGGGCCGATCTCGATCCGGTCATTGTCGTTCGGCGTACCGTCGCCAAGCGTCGCGCCGCGGCTGGGGTCGATCTTGCGGGTGTCTCGGTAGTGGTGGTTCACGGCGCGCCTCCCTGCTTGCCGGTTCAGCCTGAAGGGGCAGGGCGGCCCCGTCTGGGTGAATTGCGACGATTTGCCAGTCGCTTTTTGACCGACAAGGCCTGTTTGGAGTGCTAACCCAAGGCCATGACAGCCATTCTGCAACAGACTCTGCCCTACGATCCGACCCAACAGCGACCGCTGCCGGGGATCGCGCCGACCACGATGGAGGACTGGCTTCATCGCGATGATGCCTTCGCCGCGCAGATGCGCCACCGCCAGCACCTGCTTGAAACCCGTCGGGACGACGTGCTGGCGCTGGACCCGCACGCCCACCCGGCCGCCGTCGAACTGCTGGATCTGGTCTTGGCGCAGGCCTATCCCGAGGCGGCCGACACCGCGCAGCGCCCGGATGGGGCCGCCGTGCCGATTGACCGCGACAATCCTTTGGATACGCTTTGCCTGCTGGCGCAGGAGGATTTCTGCATCCTGCAGAAACGGGGCGACGAGCATGTGCTGACCGGGGCCATCCTGTGCTTTCCCGCCAGCTGGCGTCTGTCCGAGAAATTCATGCGACCACTGATCGCCATTCACGAGCCGGTCGACAGCTATGATCCCAACATCGCGCGCCGGGTGCAGCGCCTGTTTGACGGGATTCAAATTGCTCGGCCTTTGTGGCGGTTCAACGCGCTGTGGTACGATGACCCCGAGTTGCACCAGCCCCGCAGTGCCAGCGCCCCGCGCGAGATCCGCAACCGCGGAACTGCACGGTACCTGCGCAGCGAGCGTCAGACCTTGGTGCGGCTGCCGCAGTCGCAGGCAGTTGTGTTCTCGATCCACACCTATGTCTTGCCGGTCGAGCGGCTGCCAGAAATGGAAAACCCCGCCTGACGGCGGGGCCTCCAAGGAGGGTTCTTTGAATTTCGGCTACATGCCCAGCGCGTTGGCCGCTCCGGCGAACACCTTGCTGGAACTCAGCGAAACGATGGCCACGGTAAAGACCATTACCTGAGTGTTCAGGCGGAAATCCTCGCCCTTGATCAGGTTCACAGCTGCCAGCGACAGGGCAAGAGGCGCCGACATGCTGGCCACGATTCCGGTCATGGCCCAGCTGCTCAGGCGCAGCGCATCGCTGGGGCGGTCCTCGTCCTCGGTCACCTGTTCTTGCGGTTCGTTGGCCTCAGTCCTGAAGGCGATGCTCAGCAATTGATCATCCGTCAGCTGGATCGGGCGGCCGCTGGTTGCCTTCGGGGCTGGCACTTCGTCGACCTCGACGTCGGTGTTTTCGGTCCGTAGACCGGCGAACGGGCCGCTGACGACGCGAAATGCGTCGTGCCGACTGCGGATCTTGCGCGGCATGAACGTATCAAACGCGCTCATGAACTGCTCGGTCGTCAGAACGGTTTTCGGCGACAGCCATTCCACGCGCTGGGTGGTGCAGATGTCGACCATCCGGTACAGCATCACCACCAGCATCAGTTCCGAGATCTCGGAATCGTCGAGCAGCCCGGACACGGGCAACAGTGATACAGTCAGACGGTTTCTGGGACGGGCCGCGGCGGGACGGATGATCGTTTTCAGCCCGGCCATCTGATCGCGACGGCATTGCGGGGGCGTTTCCGGGCTTTCCGTTTCGACGATGAGGGAAACCAGATATTGGCTGGTTACGATACTTGCCTCGGTCGCGCTGAGCAGAGCCTTGCGCTCGACCAGATGGCCGTAATCCTCGAGCGTGGCGGCAACGATCTCGCCGAAGCGTTCGAGCGCGCCATCCGGGTCTCCCTGGAACTGCAGGCCGCCGTGATATGAGTGCTTCGAGGTCACAAGACTTTCCTTCAAGTCGGCATCGTTGAAAACAAATGTAGCAGGACATCGGGGAGGAAATTTGACCATTCTGCAAAAAAGAACGGAAATCCGATGATTGATTACGCTTTGGAAACCAAGAAATTAGACCAAAATCTTAGGTACTGTGGCGACATTATGGCGAAATTGGGGGCGCGGTCGGTAGCGCCCGCCGGGTATCATTTATCGATTCGGGCAGCCATGATCGCGATGGCCTGCTGATAGACGCTGGCCGCGTTCCACTGCTGCAACACCGCGAAATTCGGCTCTCCCGGTTGGTAGCCGCGGCCGGGTTTCCACCCTTTCTTGCGCAGGAAATTCGCGGTCGAGGCAAGCGCGTCGGTCGGGTTATAGAAATCGACCCTGCCGTCTCCGGTGGCGTCTACGCCATAGCGCAGGGCGTTCCCGGGAAGAAACTGCGTGTGGCCCAACTCGCCATGTTTTGCCCCTTTTGTTGCCATCGAAATACTGCCTTGGTCGACCAGTTTCAGGGCGCCGATGGCGTGTGGAATGAAGAACTCGGATCGGCGACAATCATAGGCCAGTGTTGTAATTGCGGAAACGACCTGGCTGTCTCCCATAAAGCGGCCAAACCCGGTTTCCATGCCGTGAATGGCGATCAGAACACCGGCCGGCACGCCGTATTGGCGTTCGAGCGCGGCATAGAATTGCGGGTTGCGAGCCTTGCGTTTGCGGCCCTGCGCGACGATCGTGTCGGCGCCACGGATCTGCAGGAATTTGCCCAGCGAATATCTGAAGCTTTTTTGATTGCGGTCGGCGGCGATCGTGCCGGCCGCATACCGGGTCTGGGCCAATGCCTGCAGCCCCTTCTTCCTGACGCCAGCCCTGCGGGCCTGTTGGGCGAAACTGGTTTTCCACGTTTCGAAACCGCTGCCGTCATTGCCGCAGGGGGCGGCCAGAGCAGTCGCCGGAGCGAGGGACAGGGCCGAAACAAGCAGGGCTGCGCGCATCATAGCATCAATCCGTTCAAAAAATGACTGAGACCAAGGTTAGAGCCTGTCGGCAACACTACAAAGCGCTTTGCTGAACCCGGAGCGCCCAAATCAAAAAAAGGGCGCCCCGCAGGGCGCCCTTGAAAAGGTAGCATCAACCTGCTGCGATCAGCAGCTGTAGTACATGCCGTACTCGACCGGGTGCGGGGTGTGCTCGTAGGTTTCGACCTCTTCCATCTTCAGCGCGATGTAGCCGTCGATCTGATCCTTGGTGAACACGTCGCCCTGCAGCAGGAAGTCGTGGTCGGCTGCCAGGCTCTCCAGAGCTTCGCGCAGGCTGCCGCAGACGGTCGGGATACCGGCCAACTCTTCGGCGGGCAGATCGTAGAGGTTCTTGTCCATCGCCTCGCCCGGATCGATCTTGTTCTTGATGCCGTCCAGGCCGGCCATCAGCAGGGCTGCAAAGGCCAGGTAGGGGTTTGCCGACGGGTCGGGGAAACGGGCCTCGACGCGCTTGGCTTTCGGCGATTCTGTCCACGGAATACGGACACAACCCGAACGGTTGCGGGCCGAGTAGGCGCGCAGAACGGGGGCTTCGAAGCCCGGGATCAGGCGCTTGTAGCTGTTGGTCGACGGGTTGGTGAAGGCGTTGAGGGTTTTGGCGTGCTTGAGGATGCCGCCAATGAACCACAGGGCCTCGTCCGACAGGTCGGCATATTTGTCGCCAGCAAACAGCGGCTTGCCGTCTTTCCAGATCGACATGTTCACGTGCATGCCAGTGCCGTTGTCGCCCGCGATCGGCTTGGGCATGAAGGTGGCCGATTTGCCGTAGGCGTGCGCCACGTTGTGGATGACATACTTGTATTTCTGCAGCTCGTCGGCCTGTTTGGTCAGGCTGTCAAAGATGAGCCCCAGCTCGTGCTGGCACGAGGCCACTTCGTGGTGGTGCTTGTCGACCTTCATGCCCAGACGTTTCATGGTCGACAGCATTTCCGAACGCAGGTCCTGGGCTTCGTCGATCGGGTTCACCGGGAAGTAGCCACCCTTGACGCCCGGACGATGGCCCATGTTGCCCATCTCGTATTCGGTGTCGGTGTTCCACGATGCGTCGGTAGCATCAACTTCGTAGGATACCTTGTTGATGCTGTTCGAGAAACGCACGTCATCGAACAGGAAGAATTCTGCTTCGGGGCCGAAGAACGCCGCGTCGCCGATGCCCGACGACTTCAGGTAGGCCTCGGCCTTCTGCGCGGTGCCGCGCGGGTCACGCTCGTAGGGTTCGCCGGTGTCGGGCTCGACCACCGAGCAGTGAATGCAGATGGTCTTTTCCGCGTAGAACGGATCGACATAGGCGCTTTCGGTGTCGGGCATCAGTTTCATGTCCGATGCTTCGATCGACTTCCAGCCGGCGATCGACGATCCGTCGAACATGAAGCCTTCGTCCAGGAAGTCCTCATCGACCTGATCCGCCATCACGGTCACGTGCTGCAGCTTGCCGCGCGGGTCGGTGAAGCGGATGTCGACATATTCGGCACCCTCTTCCTTGATCAGCTGAAGAACTGCGTCCTTGCTCATAATACTGTTCCTCTAGATTTGCAGAATTGCGATTACAACGCGTCCGGGCCGGTTTCTCCGGTGCGGATGCGAATGGCTTGTTCGACGGGCGAGACGAAGATCTTGCCGTCGCCGATCTTGTCGGTCTTGGCGGCCGCGACGATGGCCTCGATGGCGGCATCGACCTGATCGTCTTCCAGAACGACCTCGACCTTCACCTTGGGAAGAAAGTCGACGACGTATTCGGCGCCGCGGTACAGTTCGGTATGCCCTTTCTGACGACCGAACCCCTTGACCTCGATGACGCTGAGGCCCTGCACGCCCACGTCTTGGAGCGCTTCTTTCACTTCATCCAGCTTGAACGGCTTGATGATCGCTTCGATCTTTTTCATTCCGGCTCACCTCGCATGGTTGTCAGAACCGCAGTCACCACGTCTAAGATCACGGGGCAATCCGAATGCGGGTTTGCGAGCCAGCCGGGCGGTGCAAAACGAAGGGCGGTTTAAAAAATGGGCGACTTGCACAAAAAATGGACGAAACTGAATCGGCAGGAGGCATGACATGGCGGAATTGCTGACGGCAGCGCAGATGCGGGCGATCGAGCAAGAGGCAATCGAGTCTGGTCAGGCCACCGGGCTGGATCTGATGGAGACGGCCGGGCGTGGCATTTTCGAGGCGATTTTAGAAGAATGGCCCGATCTTGCCAAAGAACCCCAGCGTGCGGTTGTTCTGTGCGGCCCGGGCAACAATGGCGGCGACGGATTCGTGGTGGCGCGTCTGATGCGGGACTGGGGGTGGGAGGTCGGTGTGTATCTTTTTGGCGAACCTCGAAAACTGCCGCCGGACGCCAAGGTGAATTTTGACAGGTGGACGGCGCTGGGCGGGACCGTTCAGGCCGTCGAGGCCTTTACTGGTCCGCCACCGGAGCGTCCCTCGGTGGTGGTGGATGCCCTGTTCGGAACGGGCTTGTCCCGCAGGCTCGACTCGGCAGTCACGCAAGTGCTCGGGTTGCTGGGAGTGATGCGTCAGGGGCCTTCTCCGGTTCGGGTGGTCGCGGTGGACATGCCGTCGGGATATTGCGCAGACAGCGGCCGCCCGTTGTTCGAAGCGCACGCCAATTCGGGCGCCGACCTGACGGTGACCTTCGAATGCCCCCGGCTGGGGCATCGGTTGGCCGAAGCGGCGGCCGTCTCGGGCAAGGTGGCGGTCAAGCCGCTGGGGATCCGGCGCCGCGAAGGCGGTGCGCTGTACAACAGCAAGACGCCGATCGCGCGAGACTGCCGAGTGCTGCCGCATCTGCTGACCAAGGCCGGTGCCGGGCACAAATATGCGCATGGTCATGCACTCGTCCTGACTGGTGGCTCCGGCAAGACCGGAGCCGCGCGGCTGGCCGCGCGCGCGGCACTGAGGATCGGGGCGGGGTTGGTGACTCTGGCGGTGCCGCCGTCTGCCCAGTCGGAGGTGGCCGGCCAAATCACCGCGCTGATGTTGCGGCGGGTCGACGGGGCGGCGGGCCTGACCGAGGTTCTGGGGGATGAGCGCCTGAATGCGCTCTGCATCGGGCCGGGGTTGGGGCTTGAGCGTGCGCGCGAACTGGTGCCGGTGGCTCTTGGGGGCGGCGATGTATCGCCTCGGCCGGCAGTACTGGACGCGGATGCGCTGACCGCCTTCGCCGACGCGCCCGCAGCACTGTTCCGCCTTCTTCGCGAGAATTGCGTTCTGACCCCCCATGGTGGCGAGTTCGCGCGCCTGTTCCCGGATCTTGCGGTCCGGCTGGCCGAAATTCCGATCAAGGGGCCGGCCTATTCCAAGGTCGATGCCGTGCGCGACGCTGCAAAGCGTGCGGGTTGCACAGTTCTGTTCAAGGGCGCGGATACGGTCATCGCCGCGTCGGATGGCCGCTGTATCGTCAATTCGGCCCACCACGACCGCGCCGTTCCCTGGCTGGCGACGGCCGGGGCCGGTGATGTGTTGTCGGGGTTCATCGCAGGGCTGCTGGCGCGCGGGATCTCCGCGCCGACGGCGGCCGAGATCGCCGCCTGGCTGCATGTCGAGTGCGCCCGCAGTTTCGGGCCTGGCCTGATTGCCGAGGATCTGCCCGAACAGCTGCCGGAGGTGCTTAGACTGTTGCAGGTATGAACTCTGGGTGACATTTCCAGTACAAATCATCGGATTTCCGGCGAATTTCTGCCGTCAAGCCTGCGCAATTGCAGAGCCAGTGTTTGCTATATGCATGGCCAAGTGGCAGAATTCATTCGCAGCTTTGATGATGTTGCGAAGTGGAAAAGCTAAAGCATTGAAAAAACTTTGTATCTTGGCGTAATCGCGTCGCAGTGTGTGGCGAAATTGCAATGTCCGGCCATGGTGGGCGGAGGACCACTGGAACCGCAAGGTTCGACTGAACATCTGAGCAGTATCCGAAACCGGAAGCATTTATGGTGAACGACATGACACTCAATCTCAGACTTCCCTCGGCAGCAGCGCTGCTGGCGGCCACCACGGCGATCCCCGCCGCGGCTGAAATGAAATATGAAAACAACTCGGGCGGATATGTCCTTCTGTACGGGCAACTTAGCCCGGCAATCATCTCGGTGGATGATGGTCAGGATACTGATACCCGCCTTCTGGACAACGACCTGTCCAACAGCCGCGTCGGCCTGAGCCTGATGCAGCCCTTCGGACAGAACGAGTTCACCTTTCGCTTCGAGACCGCGCTGGGTCTGCCGAACTCGACCGAGTGGAACCAGAACGGCACCAATTTCAGCGGCTGGACCCGTGAAGACATCCGCTATGTCGATTTCGGGCTGAAGGGCAGCTGGGGTAAATTCTCGGCCGGTCAGGGCAGCATGGCATCGGACGGGGCGGCGCAAACCGACCTGTCCTATGTGGGGACGGCGCTGTATTCCTATACGGCCGACGAAAACTCGGGCTTCTTCTACCGTGGAACCAACGGGGCTCTGAGTGGCATAACCGTGGGCGATAGCACCAGCAACTTTGACGGCGCGCGCCGTGGCCGCGTGCGGTATGACACCCCTGACTTCAGCGGATTCTCGGCCAGCTTCGCCTATGGCCAAAACATCCTGTCCAGCAGCGATGACGACGACTATTACGACGTGGCGGTGAACTACAACAACACCTTCGCCGGTGGTGTCGAGTTTGCGGCCAGCCTCGCCTATGCCGTGCGCGACTTCGACAATGGGTCGGGCGAGCGCAACGATACCGTGGGGTCGGCCTCGGTGCTGCTGCCCAGCGGGTTCAGCTTTACCGCGGCGGCCGGCAGCCGTGACAACGTCGCAGGCCAGAGCGACCCGAGTTTCTGGTACACCAAGATCGCCTATGAAGGCGACTGGGTGTCCTGGGGCAAGACGGGCGTCGGCATCGACTATTATGACGGCTCGGACTTCGACACTGACGGCTCCAGCACTGACTCCTGGGGCATCGCCGTGGTCCAGCGGATCGACAGCATCAACACCGATGCCTACCTGAAATACCGCAACCACGATTTCGACGACGGCACATCGTTCGACAAGAACGAAGCCTGGGTTCTGGGCGCGCGCTGGAAGTTCTGATCGCGTCAAACCGTCAATCCAAGCGCCCCGGCCCGGTCCGGGGCGTTTTTTGTAGGGCAGGGCGGCAAATCGGAGCCGAACAGGCACCTTGCCCCTTGCCCTTCGGCGGCTGGGCAAATAGAAGGCGTCAAATTTGCCCGGCGCGCCCGTTTTGCGCGCCCCGAATCCTATGGGGACTACCAGAATGCAGGTTACCGAGACGCTGAACGAAGGTCTGAAACGCGGCTACAACATCGTTGTCACCGCCGCCGAGCTGGACGAGAAGGTCAACGAGAAACTGGCCGAAGCCCAGCCGGAAATCGAGATGAAAGGTTTCCGCAAAGGCAAGGTGCCGATGGCGCTGCTGAAAAAGCAGTTCGGCCAGCGTCTGCTTGGCGAAGCCATGCAAGAGACCATCGACGGCGCCATGAACAAGCATTTCGAGGAGAGCGGCGACCGTCCCGCCCTGCAGCCCCAGGTCAAGATGACCAACGAGGACTGGAAAGAAGGCGACGACGTTCACGTCGAGATGACCTATGAGGCGCTGCCGGAAATCCCCGAGGTTGATCTGAAGTCCGTTAAGCTGGAAAAGCTGGTGGTCAAGGCCGACGACGCCGCCGTGGAAGAGGCTCTGAAGAACCTGGCCGAAACCGCGCAGGATTTCAAAGCCCGCCGCAAGGGCTCGAAGGCGAAAGAGGGCGATCAGGTCGTCATCGATTTTGTCGGCAAGATTGACGGTGAGCCCTTCGAAGGCGGTTCGGCCGAAGACTATCCGCTGGTTCTGGGATCGAACAGCTTCATCCCCGGTTTCGAGGATCAACTGGTCGGCGTGAAGGCCGAAGAGGTGAAGGACGTGACCGTGTCCTTCCCTGAGGAATACGGAGCCGAGCACCTGGCCGGCAAAGAGGCCGTGTTCACCTGCACCGTGAAAGAGGTGAAAGAGCCCGTCGCAGCCGAGATCAACGACGAGCTGGCCCAGAAATTCGGTGCCGAGGATCTGGACGCGCTGAAAAAGCAGATAGCCGAGCGCCTGGAAGCCGAATATGCCGGCGCCTCGCGAGCGGTGATGAAGCGCGCCCTGCTGGACGAGCTGGATAAGATGGTGTCGTTCGATCTGCCGCCGACCCTTGTCGAGGCTGAAGCCAAGCAGATCGCGCACCAGCTGTGGCACGAAGAGAACCCCGACGTCCAGGGCCATGATCACGAAGAGATCGAGCCCACCGAAGAGCACACCAAGCTGGCCGAGCGCCGCGTGCGCTTGGGCCTGCTGCTTGCCGAACTGGGCCAGAAGGCCGAGGTGGAGGTCACCGATGCCGAGATGACCCAGGCGATCATGAACCAGGCCCGCCAGTATCCGGGGCAAGAGCGCCAGTTCTTCGAATTCGTTCAGCAGAATGCTCAGATGCAGCAGCAACTGCGCGCGCCGATCTTCGAAGACAAGGTCGTCGACTATGTGGTCGAACTGGCCGATGTCACCGAGAAGGAGGTCGGCAAGGACGACCTGCAGAAGGCCGTCGAAGCGCTGGAAGAGGAATAACAATCTCCGTCAGCCGGAAACCGATTGACCGTAATGTTCAAAGGCCCCCGCGCAGGGGGCCTTTTCTTTTGTCTGCCCCGTGTCAGAAGACCCCCCCAAATAAAAAGCGGAGCCGCCTGGAATGGGGCGGCTCCGCATGGGTGGCTTTTGTTCTTATGAGGTGAGGGGGTCAGGCCTCATGAGCAAAAGCACGGGGGGTCTGAAGGAGAGCTGTTTTCTGTTCGGGCGTGAACTGGTCCGACAGCGCCTCGATAAGGTTCAGCACGGCCTGGCGTTCAGATTCGGTCTTGGCCGCGGCCATCTGTTCGACGAAATAGGTTTCGAGCTCGGACAGGGGTTTGTGATCCCGGTTCGCCGGCGACAATTGCGTTGTCTCGATTCTGTCGAACAGGTCGCGGGCCTGCTGGTCGCTCAGGAACACGTCATGGTCGATTCCCGCGTAGTTCCGGATGGACGTGATCCGCTCTTCCGAGCAATCCATCAGGGCAGCCATGGCTACAACCTTGCCCATCGGTTTGGCTGTTCCGACATAGTCATACGGCGCATTTCCCGAACGTTGCAGGACGCGGTTCATGACCGGGTCGATGACGGCCACTGCGTCCATGACGCCGGCTTCCATCGCGTATTCGAAGGAACCGATCATGACCTCGCTGGTAACATAGGACACTGAGTTCTTGCCCCGTCCGCGACCAAGTTTCTTTGTATCGACACAGAAACGCGTCGCTTCCCACACTTGGGCGCTGCGGATCGGCGGCTCACCATCCAAGATCGAGTTGAACACATCGGCCAGCATATGCGGACCGGTCGTCTGCAAGAGACGCATACAGCCGACAACATCGCCCTCGTCGCTGATGCTGACAACATGGGCAGGATTGAGGTCGTCGAAATGATCGCGTTCCCGGCCATCCTTAATGTTTACTTCCCAGCCCAAGCGATCCCCGAAAACGCGTGCGCGCAGCTTGAACATTTCGTCCAGGACGTCTTTGAATTTGTGCTGGTTGATACCATCAATTACGATGATCATTCCATCCCCCTACAGTCTGGTTACCGTGAAGTTGAGATTAACCAACTTTGGAAACATGACTATTGGGGATTTCCCGTAATTTTCTGCCTTAATTCGGTCAGCCGGGGTAGATCAAGCCCAGGCCGATGGCTCGGCCGATCGCCTGCGCAGTGGTCAGAGCGCCAAGTTTCTCGCGTCCGGACCGCAAGTGGACTTCGACCGTACGATGAGAAATGCACAGAATATCTCCGATATCCTGCTGTGACTTGCCTTCGGCAACCCATTGCAGAATCTCTTTTTCGCGCGAGGACAGAGTTGGCAGGTACAAGGCTTTGGCCAGAACCCCCGATTGCATCACCGTGTCATGCGCCTGAACCGCCGCCATCTGAAGGTCGCCCATGACATGGCGTTTGAGCTTCTTCCATTCCGAATCCGAGCAGTCTTTGGTGACGCTCAGCAGCCCGCACTCGCCGTAAGGACCGCGGACGGGGACGGTCAGGCCTCGGTCGGTGATTCCAAAATCATGTGCATCGCGGAATACCGCATTGAACTTGTCATCGTGGTTGAAACGGCTCCAATCGACCGGCGCGATGCTCAGGGCCGATTGGTACAGAGTGGGATCAAGATGATGATAGCCCTGCGTCCCATAGTGTATCTTCCATTCTTCTGGATAGTTGGCATAGCCTTGCACGTCACCCTTCACGGGATGCGTGGTGGCATAGGACGCATAGTCGAAGCCGAGTTCGTTACAGACAGAATCAATGATGTCGAAGGCCGACCGTTCCCCATGGTCAATCGCGGCCAAGTCGATAAGTTTCACCAGTCCAACCTTTGTTCCGTTGGCATTTTCCCCCGAAATGCCGGTTCTGTCCCTTTAATGTATCGACGTTGCGTCAAGTGTTGAGCAAGACGCAAGCTTTTTGTGCATATCATATTGTCGTTTTGGGTGCCATTGCCAACGGTCGGAGCGAATTTTTTGAAACCGCCGAGCGGGATCGCCGCATTGCGGATCGTCATGATCGGATCGCGCCGTAGCCTGGTGACCCCGATAAGTCGGGACGCAGTCCCGTTTCCACCAGCATGCCGCGCGCCTTGGCCTCGGGGTAGTAGCCCTTGGCATAAAGAAATATGGCCCGATCCATGTCGCCGTCCGACAGCATCCAGGCGCCCCGCAGGTATTTCCCGGCAAACTCGAGATTGGTGTCGGCATCCAGCAACCCCTCGGGCTTGCCCTTGTAACCCATTGATCTTGCAGTCGCAGGCAGGATCTGCAGCAGGCCGTAATACGGTCGGTTCACGGCCCAAGGGCGGTGGGTACTCTCGCGGATTGCCAGTTTGTGCACCAATTCCCGTGGCAGCCCGTAGTGGTCGGCCCACTTGTTGATCGATGCCCTCAATTGGGGTGTTTCGTTCGGGTAGAGCGGCGGATCGAATGTCGCGGTGCGCGATACCACGTCCGGGTTCGGGGTGCCGCACGCAGCCAAAGGCGCAACCATAAGCAATTTCAGAAAACCGCGGCGATATTTGTCGGGCATGGGGCTCTCCTGTCACTTTGCGACCATGATAAGATTGCAACACCGCGCTGCAAGCAGAGGGCAGGGCGTCGGCTGAATGCTGCCCGATCGGCCAGCAAAAGAAAAAGGCCACGCGTCTGCGCGGCCTTTCCCAAAACAGGTTCGTCGAGAACTCAGGCCTTGGCTTCGTCGCCTTCGGCCGGGGCCTCAGCGGCCAGATCTTCATCGTCCGAAGCGGCAGAGCCGATGTCGTCGAACAGTTCGGCGATCTCGAAATCGGCAGCTGCCTCTTCCTCGGCGGCCAGTTCCTGGATCGATTTGCCCGAGGCCTGCAGTTCGGCTTCTTCTTCCGAACGGGCGACGTTCAGCTTGATCTCGACCTCAACCTCGGGGTGCAGGCGCACTGCAACGGTGTGCAGGCCCAGTTCCTTGATCGGGGCAACCAGCGCGACCTGCTTCTTGTCGACGCTGAAACCGGCTGCGGTTGCGGCTTCGGCGGCGTCACGCGGGGTGACCGAGCCGTACAGCGCGCCAGCGTCCGACGCCGAGCGAATCACGATGAACTGCTGACCGTCCAGCTTTTCGGCCAGGGCTTCGGCTTCTTTCTTGGTTTCCAGGTTGCGCGCTTCCAGCTGCGCTTTCTGGGCTTCGAAGGATGCGATGTTGGCTTCCGATGCGCTCAGAGCCTTGCCCTGGGGCAGCAGGTAGTTGCGCGCGTAGCCGGGCTTGACGTCGACGACATCGCCCATCTGACCCAGTTTCGCGACGCGTTCCAGAAGGATAACTTGCATGTCAGTCTCTCCTTACTTCACGGCGTAGGGCAGCAGGGCGAGGAAGCGGGCGCGCTTGATGGCGCGGGCCAGTTCACGCTGCTTCTTGGCCGAAACGGCGGTGATGCGCGACGGAACGATCTTACCGCGCTCGGAAATGTAGCGCTGCAGCAGACGGGTGTCCTTGTAATCGATCTTGGGCGCGTTGTCGCCCGAGAACGGGCAGACCTTGCGGCGGCGGAAAAACGGTTTTGCGGCCATGGTTTGGTGTCCTTTCCTCAGGCGTTGATCAACGGCGCTCGCGGCGGCCTTCGCGCTCGTCGCGCTTCTGCATCTGAACCGACGGGCCTTCTTCGTGTTCATCGACCTTGATGGTCAGAACGCGCATCACGTCGTCATGCAGGCGCATCAGGCGCTCCATTTCCTGAACGGCGCCGGCGGGGGCGTCGGTCTTCAGGAAGGCATAGTGGCCCTTGCGGTTCTTGTTGATCTTGTAGGCCATCGTCTTGACGCCCCAGTACTCGCTGTCGACGAGCTTGCCGCCGTTGTCAGCCAGTACGGTGCCAAAGTGTTCGATCAGGCCCTCGGCCTGCGCGTTGGACAGGTCCTGACGCGCGATCATTACATGCTCATACAGTGGCATGTTCACTCCTGTTTGTATCAAGGCGCATTTCATAGGCGGGGCCAGAAACCTTCGCGACCCTGCCACGAGAGGCTGCGCGATTCATGCGATTTGCGAAGGATGGCTCGGTATACACGTTTCTGGCGGGGGGGCAAGACCTGTCGGGGTTTGCGTCTGGGGCCGCCGTTTTTCCACCCCATTAACACCCCGCCGCCCAATTCCTGACGCTTTTCGAGCCGACTCTTTCGACAAATCCGGCACCCACTGGGGCCACTGAACACGGACATGGACAGGGTAAAAGAAGATGGCGGTCACGAACACCAACACGTTCCAGCAGGCACAGACCGGCAAGGCCTATGAAAAATCGGTGCCGGTGCTGATCACCTTCGCTCCAAACTGGAAGGCGCGGCTGGTGCTGTTTCGCGTGGTCGGCGCAGCGCTGATCATCGCGGCTTTCTCGATGTGGCTGATGCCGGGGTCGATTTCCGGTGCAGAGGTCTGGGGGTTCAAGCTGACCGTCTCGATGCTGTTCCTACTGTTGGGGGTCAGCCTGCTGACGATAGAAGTGCTGGACCCGCGTCCCGACGCCTATTTCGATCCGATCCGTCGCGAAGTGCGGGTTTTGCAAAAAAATGAAAACGGTCGCCCCAAAACCGTTCTGCGCCGGTCCTACGAAAGCCTGGGCGGCGCCCGCTTTGCCGACGACCAGGTCGAACTGTTCGAGGTGGATGGCAGCCTGTTGATGAAGCTGCCCTTGCAATCGGCGGATGTCAGCCGAGCGCTCAAGGGTCAACTGAGCGGAAACGTGACGATTTTCGCCTGAAACTCGGTCTGTTCAAAAAAGAACAGAACTTGTGAGATTTAAATGGATTGTGTGCCGCCCATGGGCGGCACATTTTCTTTGGCAAGCAACCCAGTGGGTTTGCGTTTACATTATTTTTGGAGATCGACATGAAAACCACCCTTCTTGCAGCCGCGCTTGCCGCCACTGCCACCGCTGCCTTCGCCGCGCCCGAGAAATACGTTCTGGACTCCAGCCACAGCCAGGTGATCTTCAGCTACAATCATCTGGGCTTTTCGACCACCACCGGCATGTTCTCGGGCTTTGAGGGCGAGATCATGTTCGACCAGGAAGACCCCGCCGCGTCTAGCGTGACCGTGTCGATGCCGGTCATGTCGATGATCACCGGCTGGAAGCCGCGCGAAGATCACTTCATGTCCGAAGACTTCTTTGCAGCGACCGAGGACGAGATGGTAACTTTCACCTCGACCAGCATCGAGGTGACCGGTGAGACCACCGCCAAGATCACCGGCGACCTGACGTTGAACGGCGTGACCAAGCCGGTTGTTCTGGACGCCAAGCTGAACCAGGTGGGCGAGCACCCGATGGCCGGCAAGCCCTGGGCAGGCTTTGATGCGACCACGACACTGGTGCGCAGCGACTTCGGCCTGGGAAAGTTCGCGCCGTTCGTCAGTGATGAAGTTGCAATCCAGATTTCGATCGAGGCGCAGAAGGCCGACTGATCCGTTCCAGGATGTGAAAGAGAAAACCGCCGGCGGCCTGCGCCTCGGCGGTTTTTTCATGCACGCGGTGCGCTTATTCGGCGCTGCGCGTGGCGGTCAGATTGGCCGCGACGGTAACGCCAAAGGCCAGCGAATCCTCCTGTGGCAGGGTCTTGCCAATGCCGAAATCCAGCCGATTCAGATCGACCGAGCCTGACATCCGCGCTGTGTCGCCCTGCAGGTCAAGGGCGAAGGGCAGCACGATGTCGACGGACTGGTCGCGGATGGTTAAAGGGCCACGCGCCTCGTAGCCTGTCTCGGTCTTGACCAGATCGGCCTGGAACCGGGCGGTGGGAAATTGGGCAGCGTCGAAGAAATCGGGGGCCATGGCCTGATCTGTCACGCTGCCCAGGCTCAGCGAGCCGATCGACACCGTCACGTCCACGGTCCCCGCCGGCCCCGGCGCACCAGGGTCGTCGAAGGTGATGGCGGCCGTCCAATCGGCAAACCGGCCGGTCACCGGGTTGCCCAACTGGGTGATCGTGATCGCCAGTTCGCCGTCCTGCACCTGCCAGTCCGATTGAACCTCTGCCAATTCTGTAGAGCCAGCATCGGCCTGAGTCCCGGCGCCAAGCATCCCGGTCGCCCAGCCGCCCGCCAGTACCGCGACCCAGACGACCGCTGCCGCGGCTGCCGGCGCCGCAGAATGTGTCTGGTCGGGCGGGGTCGGCGCGTCGGACCGCCCCGGCAGCATCCGGCGCAGGGTCGAATCCTTATCGATGACGTGGTGCTTGAGCGCTCCCGCCACGTGCAGAAACACGGCGACCACCAGCACCAGCATGAACAGCCAATGCAGCGCGGCCATCAATTCGGCGAGGTGCGGAGATTTCGGCACCAGCGGCAGGTTCTGTCCGAATGGCCACAGGATGGGCGCAAAGCCCTCGGTCGCGGCATGGTCGATCCAGCCCGACAGCGGAACCAGCACCAAAGACCCGTACAGCAGCCAATGCACCGCATCGGCGGCGAAGGCCTCGGGCTTGTTGTCGGCGTTCAGCAGACCCGGCTTGGGTTGGCTGAGCGCCCACAGGATGCGCGCCAGTGCCACGAAGAACACCGTGATCCCGACGGTCTTGTGCAGCGAAAACAGGCGGGCGGCGCGGGCGATGTCGGCCTCGGACGAGGGGATCGCCGGGTCTGAGATCGCATGTGCCAGGTCATTGGCGATCCAGCCGAGCGGTAGCGCGGTAAAGATCAGCAGGGCTGTCACCCAGTGAAAGGTCTTGGTCACGCTGCCATAGCTAGCAGGGGTGTTGGTCAGGGGCATGGGTGGTACGCTCCGGAATTGGCTTCTGCGCCAAGGTAGCGGCCCCGCGGGGCGACACAATAGCGTGCTGCGCACAGACAGGGTGCCATAATGCAGAGTGCAGGCAAAGCTTGTGCCAGACCGCCACTCGGTTTACACCCCGCGCAACCTGACGTCATCCAAGAGGTCGCAATGACAATCGCGTTTGTTTTTCCGGGGCAGGGCGCCCAGACCATCGGCATGGGCAAGGCGCTGGCCGATACCTATCCCGCCGCCAAAGCCGTGTTCGACGAGGTGGACGAGGCGCTGGGCGAGAAGCTGAGTACCCTGATCTGGGAGGGCGACATCGAAACCCTGACCCTGACGCAGAACGCGCAGCCGGCGCTGATGGCCACGTCGATTGCGGCGATACGCGCGCTGGAGTCCGAGGGCGTTCAGGTCACTCGGGCGGCTTTCGTCGCGGGCCATTCCTTGGGTGAATATTCGGCTCTGGCTGCGGCCGGCGCGCTCAGCGTGGCCGACACGGCTCGCCTGTTGCGCACCCGCGGTCAGGCCATGCAAAGCGCCGTGCCGGTGGGCGAGGGCGCGATGGCTGCGATCTTGGGGCTGGACCTGGATGCGGTGCGTGCCGTGGCCGAGGAAGCGGCACAGGGCGACGTGTGCCAAGCCGCCAACGACAACGATCCCACGCAGGTCGTGGTGTCGGGGGCGAAGGCTGCCGTCGAACGCGCGGCCGAGATCGCGAAGGCAAAGGGCGCCAAGCGCGCCGTGATGCTGCCGGTCAGCGCCCCGTTCCATTGCGCCCTAATGCAGCCCGCCGCCGAAGTGATGGCCGAAGCGCTGGCAAGCGTCGAAATCAAGGCGCCGGCTGTTCCTCTGGTGGCCAATGTCCGCGCCGAGGCGGTGACCGATCCCGACCTGATCCGTCAATTGCTGGTCGAACAGGTCACCGGTTCGGTCCGCTGGCGCGAATCCGTTCAGTACATGGTGGCCCAGGGCGTGACCGAAGCTTGGGAGATAGGCGCGGGCAAGGCGCTGTCGGGCATGATCCGCAAGATCGATCGGGCCGTGGCCTGCACCGCCGTTGGCACGCCGGAAGACGTTCAAAAAGCGCTGCAGGCAGGCGAATAACCTAAAGTTGGTCCGACAGGACACTCGAAAAGGATGCAGGTATGTTTGATTTGACTGGAAAATGCGCCCTGATCACCGGGGCTTCGGGCGGGATCGGGGGCGAGATCGCACGCACCTTGCACGCCGCAGGGGCCACTGTGGGCCTGTCGGGCACGCGCGTAGAGCCGCTGCAGAAACTGGCGGATGAACTGGGCGAGCGTGCTCATGTCCTGCCGTGCAACCTGGGTGACGCCGAGGCCGTGGCCGCGCTGCCGAAGCAGGCCGCCGAGGCCATGGGGTCCGTTGATATTCTGGTCAACAACGCAGGGATAACCCGCGACAACATTTTCATGCGCATGTCTGATGAGGAATGGCAGAGCGTGATCGACGTGAACCTGACCGCGACCGCCAAGCTGTGCAAAGGCGTTCTGCGGGGCATGATGAAGGCGCGTTGGGGGCGCATCATCAACATCTCGTCCGTTGTCGGTGCAACCGGCAACCCGGGTCAGGTGAACTATGCCGCGTCCAAGGCGGGCATGGTCGGCATGACCAAGTCGCTGGCCTACGAGGTCGCAAGCCGGGGCATAACAGCAAATGCGGTTGCGCCGGGTTTCATCACGACCGCGATGACCGAAAAGCTGACCGACGACCAGAAGGCCGGCATCCTGGCGCAGGTGCCCGCCGGTCGGATGGGCGAACCGTCGGAAATCGCGGCGGCCGTGCTGTATCTGGCAAGCCCCGAGGCGGGCTATGTGACCGGAACCACCTTGCATGTGAACGGCGGCATGGCCATGTTGTAGGCGCATCGCGGGGCAGGTGCGAAAGCGTTTGCCTCTTGCGTCGTCTGTGCTATAGGCGGCGCATGTAATTAGGGGCCGGGCGTTCAGGTCGGCCTTCTACTTTCCCGGAGACCCGGGACCCAAACCGCCCGGATCGGGCAAATCAAGGCCACCCCGAGCGGGCAAGGGCAGAACCGGGCAGACCGCCCTGAAATGGAATGAGGAATAGACATGAGCGACGTCGCAGATCGCGTTAAAAAGATCGTTGTTGAGCACCTGGGTGTTGAAGAGGACAAAGTCACCGAGAACGCGTCCTTCATCGACGATCTGGGCGCGGACAGCCTGGACACCGTTGAACTGGTCATGGCTTTCGAAGAAGAGTTCGGCATCGAGATCCCCGATGATGCAGCCGAAACCATCCAGACCTTCGGCGACGCCGTGAAGTTCATCAGCGAAGCTTCCTGATCGCTTTGAATTATTGGGAAAACGGCGCTTCCGGGCAACGGAGGCGCCGTTTTTCTTTGCGCCGGCCATTTCCGGCTTGCCTCGCACGGCCAGGATTTGCTCTGCTCTGGATGTAGGCAGGTTCTGAACGGGCAAGGGCATGATAAGATCCACCCCGACGATCAATACCGCGCGGCTGACCCTGCGCGGGATGCGACCCGAGGATTTCGAGCGGTTCGCCCACATTTGGCGCGACCCGGATGTCGTGCGTCATATCGGCGGCAAGCCCCGCACACGCGGCGAGGCCTGGGATTCCTTTCTGCGCAATGCGGGCCATTGGCAGATGGCCGGGTTCGGCCAATGGGGCGTGCTGCTGCAATCGAATCGCACTTTGATAGGTCAGGCGGGGTTCTTTTTCGGCAACCGCTGTCTGGGCGAGGACTTCGACACCTTCCCCGAAGCCGGCTGGGTCCTGGCGCCCGAGGCGCATGGGCAAGGCTACGGGTTCGAGGCCGCGCAGGCCGCGCATGACTGGTTCGACCGGATCATGCCGGGCCCGCTGGTGGCGATGATAGATGCCGATCATCAGCCGTCGCAGCGACTGGCCGCCAGGCTGGGCTATGTCGCACTGCGCGAAACCCGGTTTCGCGACACGACCGTCAAACTGTTTCGTCGGGATGGCCCGCCCGCGCGTTTCTGAAACGCAACTTTCCGCTTGTTGCCGCAAATGGCTCTCAGTTTGCCGAAACTGGGAAGCGAAGGCCGTTGGCGGCCGCCTATGCTATCGTGGAAATCCGCAACGACTGGGCAGAGGAGTTGGCTGATGAGGATCTATCCCACGATGGAATTGCAGAATGGGCGGTGCGTAACCCTGGAAAAGGGCCGCCTGGACGAGGCGCTGATCTGGCATGTCGATCCGGTAGAAACCGCCCAAGGCTGGGCCGCGGCGGGGGCGGAATGGATGCACCTGACCGATTTCGACGCGATCGAAGGTTGCGACACGAACTCTGTGCTTGTCGAGCAGATCATCCGCAGCGCCGAACTGCCTGTTCAACTGGCGGGCGGGTTCCGCTCGCGCGAGCAGGTCGAGCGTTGGATCGACAAAGGGGCGGGCCGCATCGTAATCGGCACCCTGGCGGCGCGTGATCCCCATCTGTTCAAAGAGTTGGCCAAGCTATACCCAGACCAGATCGTGTTGGCCGTGGACGTGTGGCAGGGTTACGTGATGACGGACGGCTGGCGCACCCAAAGTGCGTTCACCCCGGAGGCTTTCATCGAAGCGTTTGCCGATGCTCCGCTGGCTGCCATTCTGGTCACCGATATCGACAGCGACATGGAGGATGTCGAGGCGCAGTTGGGCCTGATTTCGGGGCTGGCCGCGCATTCGCGCACACCGGTGATCGCCAGCGGCGTCGTGCGCAGCAGCGACGACATCTCGCGTCTGGCGTACATCCCCAATATCTCGGGTGCGTTGGTCGGGCGGGCGCTGTTCCGCAAGACGGTCGACTTGTCCGAGGCTTTGGCGGTAGCCAAAACCGCCCATGAACCTGTAGCGCAATTCCAGTAACGCAACAAATCCGTCCGGGCCGCCTCTGACAGGTTGTCGGGGGCAGTTCCTGTAGTTTTGCCTTTGCCGTGCGCGGTGTGCGCTGCGAGAGCAGGCGGCAAGCTGCCGGCGCGGAATACGCTGTTGCTCTTGCCCCCGGACCCCGGGCCGGGGTATGAGCGTGTCTCAAACAGCAAGCAGGCAAGAGGCATTTCATGCGCAGAGTCGTTGTAACCGGTCTGGGATTGGTCACTCCACTGGCCAGCGGGGTCGAGGAAACCTGGTCGCGGCTGCTGGCCGGCGAGTCGGGTGCCGGCCCGATCACCTTGTTCGATGCCGAAGCCGCAGGGGTCACCACGACCTATGCCTGCGAAGTGCCGCGTGGCGATGGCACCGACGGGACCTTCAACCCCGATGACTGGATGCCGCCCAAGGAACAGCGCAAGATCGAGGATTTCATCCTGTATTCGATCGCTGCGGCCGAGATGGCCTGCAAGGACGCGAACTGGCTGCCCGAGGACGAGGAAGAGCGTCTGCGCACCGGCGTTCTGATCGGGTCAGGCATCGGCGGTCTGGGCTCGATCGCTGAGACGGCCAATCTGATCCGCGACAAGGGTCCGCGCCGCGTGTCCCCGTTTTTCATCCCGGGCGCGCTGATCAACCTGGCCTCGGGTCAGGTCTCGATCCGCTTTGGCTTCAAGGGTCCGAACCATTCGGTCGTGACCGCCTGTTCGACCGGTGCCCACGCGATCGGCGATGCCAGCCGTATCATCCGCTCGGGCGATGCCGACGTGATGATCGCCGGCGGCGGCGAGGGCTGCATCTGCGAGATCGGTATTGCCGGCTTCAACGCCTGTAAGGCATTGTCGACCAAATATGCCGATAACCCCAAGGCCGCCAGCCGCCCCTATGACGTCGATCGCGACGGTTTCGTGATGGGCGAGGGCGCCGGAATCGTGGTTTTGGAAGAATACGAGCACGCCGTGGCCCGCGGCGCCAAGATCTATGCCGAGGTTCTGGGCTATGGCATGTCGGGCGACGCCTATCACATCACCGCGCCGGCCGAGGATGGCGACGGGGCGGAGCGCTCGATGAAGGCGGCGCTGCGCAACGCGGGGCTCGAGCCGAAGGATCTGGACTATATCAACGCGCATGGCACCTCGACCATGGCCGACACGATCGAATTGGCCGCGGTTGAACGCCTGCTGGGCGAATACGCTAGCAAGGCGACGATGAGTTCGACCAAATCGGCCACCGGTCACCTGCTGGGGGCCGCAGGCGCGATCGAGGCGATCTTCTCGATCCTGGCGATCCGCGATCAGGTGGCCCCGCCGACGATAAACCTGGACAACCCCGAGGTGGAAACGCCGATTGACCTGGCGCCGAATACCAAGCGCGAGCGTGAAATAAACGTGGCGCTGTCGAACTCGTTTGGGTTCGGCGGTACCAATGCCAGTGTGATTTTCGGAAAGGCGAAATAGATGTGGCGCGCGCTGGCCTCGAACATGCTGACCCTGCTGGTGGTCGGGATGTTCCTGCTGGGCGGGCTGATCCTGTGGGGGCAGTCGCAGTACAAGGCTGAAGGCCCTCTGGAAACCGCGATCTGCCTGCAGGTCAAAAGCGGTAGCAACATGACCGGCGTCAGCCGCCAGTTGGAAGATCAGGGCGCGATCAGCAGTGCCACGATCTTTCGCTTGGCCGCCGACTACACAGACAAGGCGCAGCGGCTGAAGGCGGGCAGCTTTCTGATCCCCGAAGGTGCCTCGATGGCCGAGATCATCGACGAGATCACCCGCAGCGGCGCCAGCACCTGTGGCACCGAGATCGAATATCGCATCGGCGTGACCCGGACGCAGATCCGCGTGCGTGAACTGGACCCGGCGACGCTGGAGTTTGTCGAGATCGCCTTGTTCGTGGTGGGTGAAGAGGACGCGCCGGAGATCTACCAGGAAAAGCGGAACAATCCTGACACGCGCTATCGCGTGTCCGTGGCCGAGGGTGTGACCAGCTGGCAGGTGGTCGAGGGGCTGAAGGCGGCGGACGCGTTGACCGGAGAGGTGGCCGAACTGCCGCCCGAAGGCATGCTGGCCCCCGACAGCTATGAGATTTCGCCCGGTGACGACCGCACCGCGCTGCTGCAACAGATGCAGGACAAACAGCAGACCCGCATCGCTCAGGTCTGGGAGACCCGTCAAGACGGTCTGCCGATCGAGACGCCGGAGGAGATGCTGATCCTGGCCTCGATCATCGAGAAGGAGACCGGCATCCCGGAAGAGCGCGGCCAGGTGGCCAGCGTGTTCATCAACCGTTTGCGCAAGGGCATGAAGCTGCAGACCGATCCCACGGTGATCTATGGTGTGACCAAGGGGCAGGGCGTTCTGGGCCGGGGTCTGCGGCGCAGCGAACTGCGGCGGGCGACCCCGTGGAACACCTATCTGATCGATGGATTGCCGCCCACGCCGATTGCCAACCCGGGACTGGCCAGCTTGCAGGCCGCCGTCGCACCGGACGAGACCGACTATGTCTTCTTCGTGGCTGATGGAACCGGCGGACATGCCTTTGCGGAAACTCTGCAGGAGCACAACCGCAATGTCGCCAAGTGGCGTGAGATCGAGGCCGAAAGGAACGGGTCGGGGAACTGATCCGCGCGGGCCCGAGCAAGGGTGATCAGGCCGAATAAGACGATCTGTCTGGTTTGAACGTTCGACGAGTATTCAGGACTCGATGGCCGGCGCGCATGGGGGCATGCGCGCCGGTCTTTTGTTACGCCGCCGATTTGCGGCGCGGACGGCGCCGACGGTTCGCAGCGCAATTTGCGCCTTGCGGCTTTGGCCC
The DNA here is from genome assembly GCF_059612985.1 of Ruegeria sp. BHSC043. Lineage (NCBI taxonomy): Bacteria > Pseudomonadati > Pseudomonadota > Alphaproteobacteria > Rhodobacterales > Roseobacteraceae > Ruegeria > Ruegeria sp. BHSC043. The sequence continues at coordinate 128,883 of NZ_JBXWRS010000002.1, forward strand.
ACGGCGCCGATTGCGCTGACGTCCACCGGGTTTGGCAGTGGCCGCGGCCTCGGGGGCCGTTCCGCTGGCCACGGGAATTTCGATCTTCATCAGCTTCTGAATTTGACGCAGCAGATCGTATTCATCCGGGGCGCAGAAGGCGATGGCTTCGCCTTCGCGACCCGCACGCGCGGTGCGGCCGATTCGGTGGACATAGTTGTCGGGCACCTCGGGCAGGTCATAGTTGATCACATAGGCCACCCCCGGAATGTCGATGCCGCGGGCTGCCACATCGGTGGCGACCAGCACGGTGATCTCGCCCTCGCGGAAGGCTTTGATGGCGCGGTCGCGCTGGCCCTGGCTTTTGTTGCCGTGGATCGAGGCGGCGTTGTAGCCGTCGGCCACCAGCCCCTTCATCAGCTTTTCCGCGCCGTGCTTGGTGCGCGAAAACACCAGCGTCAGGGCCTCGGTGTCGCGCGAGAGGATCTCGCGCAGCTTGGCGGGTTTTCCCGGCTTTTCAACGAAATGCACCGACTGGGTGATCTTGTCGGCCGCCTTGCCCGGAGGCGAGACCTGCACCCGTTGCGGGTTGGTCAGGTAGGCGCGGCTGAGCTCCTCCATCTGTTTCGGCATGGTGGCCGAGAACAGCATGGTCTGGCGCGGCGTGCCCAGTTCGGGCGCGATCCGGCGCAGCGCGTGGATGAAGCCCATGTCGAGCATCTGGTCGGCCTCGTCCAGCACCAAGTGCCGGACTTGGCCGAGATCCACCGCGCCGCGCTCCATCAGGTCGATCAGGCGCCCGGGGGTGGCGACGAGGATGTCGGTGCCGCGCGACAGGAACATGACCTGCTTGTTGATCGACTGCCCGCCGACGACGGTAGCCACGCGCAGTTTCGTCTTTTTGGTGAGCGTGCGCAGGCTGTCGGCGATCTGGTTCACCAGCTCGCGGGTGGGGGCGAGGATCAGGGCCTTGGCGGTTTTCGGCGCCGGTTTGCCGGGCTGGGCCAGAAGGTGGTCGATCAGCGGCAGGCCAAAGGCCAGCGTCTTGCCGGTGCCGGTCTGGGCGAGGCCCAGGATGTCATGACCTTCCAGGGCCAGCGGGATGGCCTGGTTCTGGATCGGGGTCGGTTGGGTGAATTTGGCGCGTTCAAGCGCGTCGTTCAGTGCTGGCGCAAGGCCAAGCATGTCGAAATCGAACAAGTAGTCTTCCTTTGTGGTCCGCGCCTGCATCTGCAACGCGCGAAGAGAGTCACTGATCGCGCGGGATGCGCGACCGGCAGGGGTTGTGCGTGGCCTCGGGATCAGCAGGCGAATCCTGCGGCATCCGGCCGACGCGTCGAGAACCCTGCGTGAATGGGAACTGGAGATATGGGGCGCTGTCGGACCTCGGTTCTGGTCCGCGTGCTCACGCGGCAGCGCTGCGGGACACATGAGGGCTGCGGCGTGGAATGTCAAGCCGCGTCGGCGGATTGGTGTGGAGCGGCGGCTTGTGTGGTATCTGGGCTGTGCCGTGTGAGGGGGTGGAAATTGAGATTTTGTTAACCCCGACAGTGCGCTACCCGTTGCGCGCTGTTGCGCGTCACCTTGACATGGCGCACTGTTTCGCGTATAAGTTGTGTCATGCTAGAAGAAGTGGGCGACGGCCCCGGGGCAACCCGGCGGCCGTTTTTCATTTCTCTCGTGCGGAGATCACTCACGCATGAGGTCACAGGCAAACATGACTTTGATTACCCCGGAAGAGCGGATGTCCCGGACGGCCGAGCTGTTGCAGTCGTTGGAGGTATCCATTCGCGGTTTGCGGCAAGCGGCGGAAGACCTGCGCAGGCGGATCGAGGCCGGGGAGGATGCAGACCTGGCGAGTTCAGCCAGACAACTCGGGCAGCTAGAGGGGCTGATCCGAAGTTGCCAGAAAGTGGAGACAAGCTTTGTCGAACAATGTCACAGACAAGCGGGAATTGCCCAAGGCGGCTATGCGCTCGACCTGGAGCGGGCCCGATCTGAGATCGGGTGCCGATTGGCTCGCCTCCGCGCCTGCTGCGGTGCGGGACAGATTTCTGAGTGAGATCGGGGAGGGGGGGCTGTGTGCCCTCCCTTTCCTGTTCGAGTTCTGGGCGCTGCCGCATCAGCTGCCGCCCGAGGGTGACTGGCGGTCCTGGGTGATCATGGGCGGGCGCGGCGCGGGCAAGACGCGCGCCGGGGCTGAATGGGTGCGATCCATGGTCGAGGGGGCCAAGCCGTTTGATGAGGGTGAGGCCCGGCGCGTGGCGCTGGTGGGCGAGACCTTTGACCAGGTGCGCGACGTGATGATCTTTGGCGACAGCGGGATCATGCAGTGCTCTCCGCCCGACCGGCGGCCGCAGTGGAAGGCATCGGAACGCAAGCTGGTCTGGCCCAACGGGGCCGAGGCGCAGGCCTTTTCGGCGCATGATCCCGAGGGGCTGCGGGGGCCGCAGTTTGACGCGGCCTGGGTGGATGAGCTGGCCAAGTGGAAAAAGGCGGGCGAGACCTGGGACATGCTGCAATTCGCGTTGCGGCTGGGCGAGCGGCCGCGGGTCTGCGTGACCACGACGCCGCGCAACGTGAAGGTTTTGAAGGATCTGCTGGCGGCGCCGTCGACGGTGATGACCCATGCGCCGACCGAGGCGAACCGGGCCAACCTGGCGGAATCCTTTTTGCAGGAGGTACGGGCGCGTTATGCGGGCACGCGGCTGGGGCGGCAGGAGTTGGACGGGGTGCTGCTGGCCGATGCCGAGGGGGCGTTGTGGACCGGTTCGATGCTGGATGCGGCGCGGGTCAAGGCGGTGCCCGAGCTGGACCGCGTGGTGGTGGCGCTGGACCCGGCGGTGACGGGCGGATCGGGCGCGGATGCCTGCGGGATCGTGGTGGTCGGCGCGCAGGTGCAGGGGCCGCCCGAGGACTGGCGCGCCTATGTGCTGGCCGACCGGACGGTGCAGGGCGTTGGCCCGGCGGGCTGGGCGCGCGCGGCGATTGATGCGATGGACGAATTCGGGGCCGAGCGGCTGGTGGCCGAGGTCAACCAAGGCGGGCAGTTGGTCGAAGAGGTGGTGCGGCAGGTGGACCCTCTGGTCCCGTTCCGGGCGGTGCGGGCCTCGCGTGGGAAGGTGGCGCGGGCCGAGCCGGTGGCGGCGCTGTATGAGCAGGGGCGGGTGTTCCATGCGGCCGGGCTGGACGCGCTCGAGGAGCAGATGTGCCAGATGACCGCGCGTGGGTTCGAGGGGCAGGGCTCGCCCGATCGGGTCGATGCGCTGGTCTGGGCGCTGCATGAGTTGGTGGTGGGGCCGGCAGCGGCCTACCAGCGGCCGAGGGTGCGGGTTTTGTGATCAGCCCTCGCGCTTTTCGAACTTCGCGAAGGCCTCGGCATAGTCGGGGTGCCAGCGCGAGAGGGCGGGGCGGTTGTGAATGATGTCCTCGGCGGCCCATTGAACGCGACGGCGGTCGCGTTCGGCATCGACGTCGTTGTCGGGGCAGAGGATGTAGAAATCGCCCTGGGCGATGCGGTCCAGGAAATAGTCGACGGTCTGCTCGCTGGTCCAGGCGGCGGCTGGTTTTTCCGGCAGGAATGACGCGACCATGCCGGTATAGGTAAAGCCCGGAACGAAGAGATGCGCGGAGATCGGTGCGCCGGCCTCGCGCAGCTCGTGCGCGAGCTGTTCGGTCAGCGTTTTGACGGCGGCCTTGGACACGTTGTAGCCGGGGTTGCCCGGCGGGGTGGTGATCCCCTGCTTTGACCCGGTGTTGATGACGACCGCCGGGCGGTCAGCCTCGATCATGTGGGGCAAAAAGGCTTGGACGCCGCGCAGCACACCCAGAAAGTTCACGTCGAGAATTTTCTGCCAGTTGTCGAATGACTCCCATGTTTTCGTCGGCAGGCTGATCCCTGCATTGTTCATCAAAACGGCGACTTGCCCGGCGGCGAGAGCTGTATCAGCCAGGTTTTCCATGTCGGCTTGAGAGGTGACATCCGTCGGCACCGCGGTGATGTTTACCGCGTCAAAGCCTGCTTTGAGGTCTTCCGTCGTTTCGTCGAGCGCCTGTCCCGGAAGGTCGGCGAGTATGACGTCCAGCCCGGCTTGAGCAAAACGCTGTGCCGCGACGCGCCCGACTCCGCTGGCGGCGCCGGTCACGACGGCGATCCCGCCGGTTTCAATTGCACGTTTGTACATGACTGGTCCCTCCTGATAGATTGACGACGAGGGTAGCGCATTTCTGGTTGATGCCGAGGTAAAACCTGAAGGCATAGGCTCCGACGCCGTTGCGCAACCGCCGTACGCCCCATTCCCGAGGCTTAAAGATCTTTCCGTCATAACTCCTTTCAACAAGCCGGGCAGAGCGGCGGCAGAAAGGAGCATCTGGACATGGTATTCGATTTCTTGCGTCGTGGATCGGCTGAGAAGGCCCCCGAGGCAAAAGTAAGCGCAGCCGGGCCGGTGGTGGCTTGGCAGACCGGCGGTCGCGTTGCCTGGAGCCTGCGGGACACAGCCTCGCTGACGCGCTCGGGGTTTTCCGGCAACCCGGTGGGGTTCCGGTCGGTCAAGCTGATTGCCGAGGCCGCGGCGGCGCTGCCTCTGGTGCTGCAGGACGACGCGCAACGGTACGAGACGCACCCGGTTCTGCGTCTGATGCGCCGTCCGAACGCGGCGCAGGGCAAGGCCGAGCTGCTGGAGGCGCTGTTCGGGCAGTTGCTGCTGTCGGGCAACGCCTATGTCGAGGCGGTGCAGGCCGAGGGCGGGCTGCCGGTCGAGCTGCATGTGCTGCGCTCGGACCGGATGAGTGTGGTGCCGGGGGCGGATGGCTGGCCCAGGGCCTATGACTACACCGCCGGGGGCAAGACGCACCGGTTCCCGGCCGAGGCCATCTGCCACATCAAGTCGTTCCACCCGCAGGATGACCACTATGGCTTTTCGCCCCTGCAGGCGGCGGCGATGGCGATCGACGTGCACAACAGCGCCTCGCGCTGGTCGAAATCGCTGTTGGACAATGCCGCGCGGCCCTCGGGGGCGCTGGTGTGGAAGGGCGGCGACGGGCAGGGCGTGATGGCCGAGGAACAATTCCGCCGTCTGAGCGACGAGATCGAGGCAAACTATCGCGGCGCGCGCAACGCCGGGCGTCCGATGGTTCTGGAAGGCGGGCTGGATTGGAAGCCGATGGGCTTTTCGCCCTCGGACATGGAGTTTCAGAAGACCAAGGAAGCCGCCGCCCGCGAGATCGCGCTGGCCTTTGGTGTCCCGCCGATGCTGCTGGGGATCCAGGGCGACGCGACCTATTCGAACTATCAGGAGGCCAACCGGGCGTTCTATCGCCTGACCGTTCTGCCCCTGGTGACGCGGGTGGCGGCGGCGTTGTCGGACTGGCTGTCGGGCTTTACCGGCGAAGATCTGGTGCTGAAGCCCGATCTGGACCAGGTGCCGGCGCTGGCGGCGGAACGCGATGCGCAATGGGCGCGGGTGGCCAATGCCGATTTCCTGACCGATGCCGAAAAGCGCGCTCTGCTGGGCCTGCCGGCGCTGGCGGAGACGGCGGATGGCTGACACGCCGGGATACCCGCCCTTTGACTGCGCGCCGGGCCTGCGCCTGGCCGCGCACGAGAGGGTGGCCGAGATCCAGCATGCGCATCTGTGCAGGCGGCTGGATCAGATCGAGGAAATGATGGAACGGCTGGAGCGGCGGTTGTGGCTGACGGTCTATGGCGTGGCGGCGGTGATCCTAGCGCAGGCGTTCCAGTCATTCCTGACGGTAGCGCCATGAATTCAGTGGCTTACGAGGAGTTTTTCATGGATTTGGAACGCAAGTTCGCGCGGTTCGGCGATGGGCTGTCGGTGACCGAGGACGCGGTGATCGAGGGCTATGCCAGCCTGTTCGGCCTGGTCGATCAAGGCCGCGACGTGGTGCAGAAAGGTGCCTATGCCGTATCGCTGGCCGGGCTGAGGGCGGCCGGTCAGCGGGTCAAGATGCTCTGGCAGCACGATCCGACGCAGCCCATCGGCGTGTGGGACGAGGTGCGCGAGGACGAGCGCGGCCTGTGGGTCAAGGGGCGGTTGCTGGAAAGCACCCAAAAGGGGCGCGAAGCGGCCGAGCTGATCCGCGCGGGTGCGCTGGACGGGCTGTCGATCGGCTATCGCACAAAGCGGGCCGTGAAGGATGACAAGGGCCGGCGGCTCTTGACGGAACTGGAGCTGTGGGAGGTGTCGCTGGTGACCTTCCCGATGCTGCCCAGTGCGCGGGTGGCGGCAAAGGGGACGGACCCCGATGCCGAGGACACCTGGCGCAGTATTGCCGAGGTGTTCGAGAACGCCCGGCAGGAGCTGGCGCGAACCTAGCGCGCCTCAACCCCCACCCAGAAAGGAAGTGCTGATGAGCAAGACCGAGACCGCGGCCTTGACCGGAGAGGGTGTGCCCCTGGTTCAGGAGGTGAAGCAGGCGATGGCTGGCTTCGTGAGTGAATTCAAGGGCCTGAAGGCTGAAGTTCAACATAAACTGCAACAGACAGAAGAGCGACTGACCATGCTGGATCGTAAATCAACCATTGCGGCGCGCCCGCATCTTGCGGCCTCGACCCTGGAGGAAGCGCCGCACCAGAAGGCCTTTGACGCCTATGTGCGCTCGGGCGACGACGATGCCCTGCGCGGGCTGGAGATGGAGGCCAAGTCGCTGTCGACGGCCGTCAACAGCGATGGCGGTTACCTAGTCGATCCGCAGACCGCCGAGACGATCAAGTCGGTGCTGAAATCCACCGCGTCGATCCGCTCGATCGCGTCGGTCGTGAATGTCGAGGCCAATTCGTTCGACGTGCTGATCGACCACACCGATGTGGGCGCGGGCTGGGCCGATGAAGCCGCGGCCGCCTCCGAGACCGGCACCCCGTCGATCGACCGCATCTCGATCCCGCTGCACGAGCTGAGCGCGCTGCCCAAGGCCTCGCAGCGGCTGCTGGATGACAGCGCATTCGACGTCGAGGGCTGGCTGGCGGGCCGTATCGCCGACAAGTTCGCCCGCGCCGAGGCGGCGGCCTTCATCAACGGCGACGGCATCGACAAGCCCAAGGGCATTCTGAGCCATCCGGCGGTGGACAATGATGTCTGGACCTGGGGCAACCTGGGCTATGTGCCCACCGGTGTCGCGGGCGGCATCGATGCGGATGCGATCGTTGACGTGGTCTATGCGCTAGGCGCGCAGTACCGCGTGAATGGCACCTTCGTGATGAACTCGAAAACCGCGGGTGTAATCCGCAAGCTCAAGGATGCCGACGGCCGCTTCCTGTGGTCGGATGGCCTGGCCGCGGGTGAGCCTGCGCGACTGATGGGTTATCCGGTGCTGATCGCCGAGGACATGCCGGATCCGGGCACCGACAGCTTCTCGATCGCCTTCGGTGACTTCTCGGCCGGCTATACCATCGCCGAACGCCCCGACCTGCGCGTGCTGCGCGACCCGTTCAGCGCCAAGCCGCATGTCCTGTTCTACGCCACCAAGCGCGTGGGTGGCGACATCAGCGACTTTGCCGCGATCAAGCTGGTGAAATTCGGCACCGCCTAAGCGGTGACGGATCCGGGGGGCCGGTGGGCCGGTCCCTCGGGCGGCGGGCGCGGGCCGGGGTGAGATCCCCCGCGTTGTCTAGCTGCTCCCCTCCGTCCGAGCAACGTGGGGCGGCACGTGCCCGCCATTTTCCAAGGATGCGGCCCCCGGAGGGGTCCGAGATTGCGGAGTGAATGGATGATGTTGATCGAAGAAACCGCCATCGCGGATGCGGCGCTGCCGGTGGATCAGTTCAAGGCGCATCTGCGGCTGGGCACGGGATTTGCCGAGCCCAGCCTGCAGGATGACGTGTTGAAAGGGTTCCTGAGGGCGGCGATGGCCGCGATCGAGGCGCGCACGGGCAAGGTGCTGATATCGCGCAGTTTCACATGGACGCTAAGCCGGTGGCGCAACGACGCGGGCGAGGTCCTGCCGGTTGCGCCGGTGACGAGTATCGACGCGGTGATGCTGACCGACGCGCTGGGCGCCCAGCAGGTGGTGGCGCCCGGCACCTACCGCCTGGAGCGGGACAGCCAGCGTCCCTGCCTGCGGCCGATGGGGGCTCGCCTGCCCGCCATTCCCACCGGTGGAGAGGCGACTATCGCGCTGACGGCCGGGATGGCGGCGGACTGGGGCGGACTGCCGGCCGATCTGGGGCAAGCGGTGCTGCTGCTGGCGGCGCATTACTATGAGTATCGCGACGAGACCAGCCTGAGTGACGGCTGCATGCCTTTCGGCGTGACCAGCCTGATCCAGCGCTATCGCATGGTGCGCTTCGGCGCGGGGGTGATGCAATGAGCGCGCCCCGTCTGAACCGGCAGCTGGTGCTGGAGGCCCCGGTGCGGGTAGCCGACGGTGCGGGCGGCTATGCCGAGACATGGACGCCGCTGGGCACGCTGTGGGCCGAGGTGACCGCCCGGACCGGCACCGAGCGCGCGGTCGCGAATGTGCCAGTGTCGCGCGTGAGTTACCGCATCGTTGTGCGCGGCGCGCCCGAGGGGTCGTCGATGCGCCCGGCGCCCGATCAGAGGTTTCGCGAGGGCGAGCGGCGCTTCGTGATCCGTGCCGTGGCCGAATACGACGCGGCCGGGCGCTATCTGACCTGTTTCGCGGATGAGGAGGTGGCGGCATGAGCTATGGCGTTTCGGCGGCGCTGCAGGCGGCGGTGTTCCAGCAATTGGTGGCGGATGCCCAGGTGGGCGCGCTGAGCGGCGGCGCGATCTATGACGCGGTGCCTTCGGGGACGGTTCCTCAGACCTACGTGACGCTTGGCCCCGAAGAGGTGCGCGAGGCTTCGGACAAGACGGGGCAGGGCACTTTGCATCGCTTCACCGTATCTGTGGTCTCGGAGGCCGCCGGGTTCGGCGCGGCCAAGACGCTGGCTGGGGCCGTGTGCGACGCGCTGGACGACGCCGCATTGACGCTGGATCGGGGGCGGCTGGTGGGGCTGTGGTTCGAGCGGGCCTCGGCCCGGCGCACCGGGACCGGCGGCGCGATCCGGCAGATCGACCTGAGATTCCGCGCCCGCGTGGAAGACAACTAAGCAATCAATGGAGAGAGCATATGGGTGCCCAGAACGGTAAGGACCTGCTGGTCAAGGTGGACATGAACGGCACGGGTCTGTTCGAAACAATCGCGGGGCTGCGGGCCACGCGTATCAGTTTCAACGCCGAAAGCGTGGATGTCACCACGTTGGAAAGCCAGGGCGGCTGGCGCGAGTTGCTGTCGGGGGCGGGGGTCAAGTCGGCCTCGATTTCCGGATCGGGCGTGTTCAAGGACGCCGGCACGGATGAACGCGCGCGGCAGTTGTTCTTTGATGGTGAAACGCCCGCCTTCCAGGTGATCATCCCCGATTTCGGCATCGTCGAAGGCCCGTTCCAGGTGACCGGGATCGAGTATGCGGGCTCGCACAATGGCGAGGCGACCTATGAGATGAGCCTGGCCAGCGCCGGCGCCCTGACCTTTGTGGCGCTGTGATGGTCAATCCGTGGGCGGGAGAAGTGGCGCTGGTGATCGATGGCCAGCGCCGGTTGCTAAAGCTGACGCTGGGCGCGTTGGCCGAGCTGGAGCAGGAGCTGGGCGCAGGGTCGCTGGTGGAGCTGGTGCAGCGGTTCGAGAGCGGCGCCTATTCCAGCGGTGACGTGCTGGCGCTGATCCTGGCGGGGCTGCGCGGAGGCGGGGCGGATGTGACCCGCGCCGACATGCTGCGGGCCGAGATCGAGGGCGGCCCGATGGCCGCGGCGCGGGCGGCGGCCGAGCTGCTGGCGCGGGCCTTCATGGTGCCGGGTGAGTCATGAGCGGCTTTGACTGGCCCGGCCTGATGCGGGCCGGGCTGCACGGGCTGCGGCTGACGCCGGATCAGTTCTGGCGTCTGACCCCGGCCGAACTGCGGCTGATGCTGGGGCAGGGACGCGGGATTCCGGCGATGAACCGGGCGCGGCTGGACAAGCTGCTGGCCGCCTGGCCCGACAAGATACGAGGAGAGCGTGATGGCGGAAAATGACGGGTTTGACGACCTGCAGGAGCGCGGCGAGGCGCTGGGCGATGCCCTGGGCGATGCCGCCACGATGGCGGCGGCCTTCGATGCCCAGATGAAGCGGATCAGCGCCGCTTTTGAAGAGACCGGGAAGGATGTCGCCACCTTGGAACGCGGCATGTCAACCGGGCTGCGTAAGGCATTCGACGGCGTGGTTCTGGACGGCATGAACCTGTCGGAGGCGCTGGACGTTCTGAAGAATTCGATGATCCGCACGGCCTATTCGGCAGCGATCAAGCCGGTGACGGATCATTTCGGTGGCATGCTGGCCAATACGGTCGGCGGCTTGGTGCAGGGGCTGCTGCCCTTTGCCGACGGTGGCAGTTTCGCCCAGGGGCGCGTCATGCCCTTTGCCAATGGCGGCGTGGTCACCGGGCCCACCATGTTTCCGATGCGCGGTGCGACCGGGTTGATGGGCGAGGCCGGCCCCGAGGCGATCATGCCGCTGGCGCGTGGACCCGACGGCAAGCTGGGCGTGCGCAACTCCGGCGGCGGACGGGCGGTGAACGTGGTGATGAACATCACCACACCCGACGTTCAGGGCTTTCGCCGCAGCCAAGGCCAGATCGCAGCCCAGATGAGCCGTGCCCTGGGGCGCGGCAATCGCAACCGGTAGTTTGGGGAGCAGGACATGAATTTCCACGAAATCAGATTTCCCGCCAGCCTGAGTTTCGGCTCGGTCGGCGGACCCGAGCGGCGCACGGATATCGTGACTCTGGCCAACGGGTTCGAAGAACGCAACACGCCCTGGGCGCATTCGCGGCGGCGTTATGACGCCGGTTTGGGGATGCGGTCGCTGGACGACATCCAGACGCTGATCGCCTTTTTCGAAGCGCGTCAGGGTCAGATGTACGGGTTCCGCTGGAAGGACTGGTCGGACTACAAGTCCTGCGCCGCCACTGCCGAGGTCGACATGGGCGACCAGGTGATCGGTCAAGGAGACGGGGTCACGACCGTGTTCCAACTGGTCAAGACCTATGCCTCGGGTGGGGTCAGCTATGTCAGGCCCATCGTCAAGCCGGTGCTGGGTACGGTCAAGGTGGGGCTCGATCAGGACGAGGCCCGAGAGGGCGTGGATTTCGAGGTGGACCTGAATCGCGGTCTGATTCAATTCGCGGTCCCGCCGGCCGAGGGGGTCGAAGTGACCGCCGGGTTCGAGTTCGACGTGCCGGTGCGCTTCGACACCGACAGGATCCAGGTCAGCGTGGCCAGCTTTCAGGCAGGCGACGTACCCAATGTTCCGGTGGTGGAGGTGCGGGTCTGATGAGCGGCGACAAGCAGGCATTGCTGACCCATCTTCAGTCCGGCATGACTACGGTCTGCCGCTGTTGGGCGATCACTCGAACCGATGGCGTGTCCTTCGGGTTCACCGACCATGACCGCGAATTGGCCTTTGACGGACTGGTGTTCAAGGCAAGCTCCGGTCTGACGGCCTCGGCGATCGAACAGGCAACGGGCCTGTCGATCGACAATTCCGAGGCCATGGGCGCCCTGACCGATGCGGCCGTGCGCGACGAAGATATCGAGGCCGGCCGGTTCGACGGCGCCGAGGTGCGGGCCTGGCTGGTCAACTGGGCCGCGCCGGACCAGCGGATGCTGCAGTTTCGCGGCTCGATCGGCGAGTTGCGGAGGGCCGGGCGCGCGTTTCATGCCGAATTACGGGGGCTGACCGACCGGCTGAACCGGCCATTGGGGCGGATCTACCAAAAACCCTGCACCGCGATTTTGGGCGACAAGGCCTGCAAGTTCGACACGACCACGCCCGGTTATTGGGCTGAGGTCGCGATCGCCGCGGTCGGCGACGGCCCGGTCTTGCGCCTGGAAGGGGCCGAGGAGATTGACGCGGGCTGGTTCGATCGGGGCCGGCTGGATGTGCTGAGCGGCGCATCGCAAGGGCTGTGGGCGACGATCAAGACGGATCGGCCGGTCTCGGGTGGGCGCGAGGTTATGCTGTGGTCCGGGATCGGTGGGCGCCTTTCAGCCGGTGATCGCGTCCGGCTGACGGCGGGTTGCGACAAACGGATGAGAACCTGCCGGTTGAAATTCGACAATCTTCTGAACTTTCAGGGATTTCCCGACCTGCCAGGCGAAGACTGGGTGATGGCCGTGCCCAAGAAAGGAAAACCGTACAAAGGAGGGAGCCGACGGTGATGCCGACCCGACATGACATCGTAAGCGAAGCGCGCCGCTGGTTGGGGACACCGTATGTCCACCAGGCCTCGGTCAGGGGGGCGGGTACCGACTGCCTTGGGTTGCTGCGTGGCGTGTGGCGCGCCGCAATCGGGGACGAGCCCGAAGCAGTACCGGCCTACAGCCAGGACTGGTCCGAGCTACAGGGCGAGGAGCGGATGTGGGTGGCTGCCCAACGCCACCTGATCGAACGTCCTGACCTTAGCCTGGCCATCGGAGCGGTGCTGCTGTTCCGCATGCGCGACCGAGGCGTTGCCAAGCATCTGGGCATCGTCAGCGAGACCGGCCCGGTCCCGCGCTTCATCCATGCCTATTCAGGGCATGGGGTGGTTGAAAACGCTCTGAGCGATCCTTGGCGCCGCCGGGTGGTCGCCTGTTTTGATTTTCCTTTGGAGGACACCTGATGGCGACCATTCTGTTATCGGCGGCCGGGGCCGCGCTGGGCGGGTCCATCGGCGGAACGGTGGCCGGCCTGTCCACGGCGATCGTCGGCCGTGCCATCGGCGCCACGCTGGGCCGTGTGATCGACCAGCGCCTGATGAGCCAATCGGTGATGGGAAGCGGCAGCGAAGTGGTCGAGACCGGGCGGCTGGACCGCTTCCGCCTGACCGAGACCGGCGAAGGCGCGCCCCTGGCCACCGTTTTCGGCCGGATGCGCGTGGGCGGGCAGGTCATCTGGGCTTCGGATTTTCTGGAGACGCGGTCGACCACGACCACGACGCAGTCTGCCGGGGGCGGCAAGGGCACGCCCAAACCCGCCGAAGTGACGACGACCACCCACAGTTACAGCTACTCGGTGTCGCTGGCGATTGCGGTCGGGGCAGGCAAAATCGCCGACGTTTCGCGCATTTGGGCCGATGGTGAGGAAATCGAGCGCACCAGCGTGAACATGCGGATCTATCGGGGGACGGATACTCAACTGCCCGACCCGTTGATTGAATCGATCGAGGGCACGGGCAACGTGCCGGCTTATCGCGGCACGGCTTATGTGGTGATCGAGGACCTGCAACTCGGCAGATTCGGCAACCGCGTGCCGCAGTTCTCGTTCGAGGTGATCCGCCTCGATCAGGAGGACATGCCGAACTATGAGAGCGAGCTGCAACGGATCGTGAAGGGCGTGGCCCTGATGCCGGGCACGGGCGAATACACGCTTGCCAGCCGCCAGGTGAACTATGGCAAAGGGCAGGGGCGGACCTGGGCCGCGAATGTCAACGCGCCGTCCGGCCAGCCGGATCTGGTCGACTCGCTGCGGGCAATGCGCCGGGAATTGCCCGCTTGCGAGGCAGCCTCGTTGGTCGTGTCGTGGTTCGGGGATGATCTGCGGTGCGGCCAGTGCAGCATTCGGCCCAAGGTTCTGCGACGGGATGTCGATGGCAAGAACATGCCGTGGAACGTGGCCGGGGTTGCTCGCAGCGCGGCTGCGGTCGTCAAGGAGATTGACGGCCGGTCGGTTTATGGTGGGACCCCGGCGGATGAGTCGGTCAACGAAGCCATCGCGCACCTGAAGGCCACGGGCAAGCGGGTCATGTTCTATCCGTTCATCCTGATGGATCAACTGCCGGGGAACGGCCTGCCGGACCCGTGGTCCAGTGCGGGCGATCAGCCACATCTGCCGTGGCGCGGGCGGATCACGTTGGACGTTGCGCCGGGTCGGGACGGGTCTGTGGACGGAACGGCCCAGGCCGATGCGCAGGTGGCCAGCTTCTTTGGCGCGGCCAGGGCGTCGGATTTCACAATTGGCGTAGGCACCGTCACCTATTCGGGGCCGCAGGAATGGGGGCTTGCGCGCTTCATCCTGCACTATGCCGCCCTGTGCAAGGCGGCCGGGGGGGTCGACTCGTTCTGCATCGGGTCCGAGATGCGGGGACTGACGCAGATCCGCGGCGCGTCAGGGTTTCCGGCCGTGGCCCGGCTGCGGACCCTGGCGGCCGAAGTGCGCCAGATTCTGGGGCCGCAGACCCGGATCGGCTATGCGGCCGACTGGTCCGAGTATTTCGGCTATCAACCGAGCGATGGCAGCGGAGACCGGTATTTCCACCTGGATCCCCTGTGGGCCGACGACAACATCGACTTTGTCGGGATCGACAACTACATGCCGATTTCGGACTGGCGCGACGGCGACGGGCATCTTGACGTCAAATCCGGTGCGCGGTCGATCTATGACCTTGGGTATCTGCGCGCCAACATCGAAGGCGGCGAGGGCTATGACTGGTACTATGCCTCGCCGGAGGAGCGTGACGCCCAGATCCGGACCCCGATCGAGGATGCCGAACACGGCGAGCCGTGGGTCTGGCGGTACAAGGACATCCGGAACTGGTGGTCGAACCCGCATCACGAACGCATCGGCGGGGTGCGGCAGCCGGCGCCCACCGCATGGGTGCCCGGGTCAAAGCCCATCTGGTTCACCGAACTGGGCTGCGCGGCCATCGACAAGGGAACCAACCAGCCCAACAAGTTCGTCGATCCGAAATCCTCGGAATCGGACCTGCCCAGGTTCTCGAGCGGGTTGCGCGATGACTTCATCCAGATCCAGTACCTCAAGGCTACCCTGGGCTATTGGGCGGACCCGCAGGTGAACCCGGTCTCCGAGATCTATGGCGGGCCGATGGTGGATGTGTCGAATGCCTTTGTCTGGGCCTGGGATGCGCGGCCCTATCCGACCTTTCCGAATCTGCGCTCGCAATGGAGCGATGGGGCCAACTATGCGCGCGGTCACTGGCTGAACGGGCGATCCGGTTCGCGCACTCTGGCCTCGGTCGTGACCGAAATCTGCCATGGTGCAGGGGTGACCGACATTGATGTGTCGGGCCTCTACGGCGTCGTGCGGGGCTATGCGGTCGAAGACGTGTCGGACGCGCGCTCGGCCTTGCAGCCGCTCATGCTGCGCTATGGGTTCGACGCGGTCGAGCGCGACGGGATGCTGGTGTTCCGTATGCGCGAGGGTCGGCATCCACACGACCTTGAACTGGACCAGATCGCGGAAAGCCCCGAGATCGAAGGGCGCGTGCAGTACCAGCGCGAGGCCGAAGCGGAAATGGCGGGCCGCGTGCGTCTGCGGTTCGTGCAGTCGGATTCCGACCACGACCTGGTGTCGGAAGAGGCGGTAATGCCCGATGACCGGACCCACTCGGTGGCCGTGAATGAAATGCCCTTGTCGATGACCCGGGGCGAGGGGCGACAGACCGTCGAACGGTGGCTTTCCGAGGCACGCGTGTCGCGCGACACGGCTCGGTTTGCGCTGCCGCCATCACTGTTGCATCTGGGCGCCGGAGACGTGGTGCGCCTACCTTCGGCAAATGCGGCGTCGAAGGCCCTGTATCGCATCGACCGGGTCGAGCAGGCCGACCTGCAGTTGGTGGACGCGGTCCGGATCGAGCCGGCGGTCTATGACCGGCCAGACATGGAAGATGACGGCGGCAGCGCCAAGCCCTATGCCGCGCCGGTGCCGGTTCTGTTCTATTTCCTGGATCTGCCGCTGATCACCGGTGCGGAAAGGCCCCACGCTCCGTATATTGCGGCGACGGCCGACCCCTGGCCGGGCAGCGTTGCCGTCTATGCCTCGGACCGGGATGAGGGGTACGAATTGCGGGATGTTCTGTCGGGGCAGGCCGTGATCGGATTTACCGAAACCCAACTGCCCAGGGCCGCGGCCGGGGTCTGGGACGAAGGCGCCCCTTTGCGGGTCAGGCTTATTGACGGGGTGCTGCAGTCGCAGTCGCGGGCTGCCTTGCTGAACGGGGCGAACCTGGCGGCCATCGGCGATGGCACCGCCGGTAACTGGGAGCTGTTCCAGTTCGCCGACGCGCAGTTGCAGGAACCCGGGGTCTACGACCTGTCGGGGCGGTTGCGGGGTCAGTTGGGCACCGATGCCCTGATGCCCGACTACTGGCCGGTGGGTTCGGTCTTTGTCTTGCTGGACGAGCGCATTTATCAGGCCAGTCTCGCCCGCACCGAGCGCCGCGTCGAGCGGCACTTCCGGATCGGGCCGGCAACGCGGGGTTACGACGACGAGTCCTACACCCACAGGGTCGAAACCTTTGACGGCAACGGGCTGCGCCCCTATGCGCCGGTGCATCTGCGCGCCCGGAATTCGGCGGGCGACGACCATCTGACCTGGGTGCGCCGGACCCGGATCGACGGAGACGACTGGAGCTTTCTCGAGGTGCCCTTGGGCGAGGAAGCCGAGGCCTATCTGATCCGCATCAGCGCCGGTGGCGCGTTGGTGCGCGAAGAGGTGGTCTCTGCTCCAGCCTGGACCTATACGGCCACGATGAAATCCGCCGACGGTGTCACCGGTTCCTATGGTGTCGAGGTCGCGCAGGTTTCGGCCAGCTATGGCCCGGGCCCCGCGGCGCGAATGACCGTGGGCTAGGTCGGCCATGCGCCCCGTTCTGCACGGAGACATCAGCGCGGCGGCGCGGGTTCTGTTGACCGCGCCGCCGCCCCAAAGGGACCGCCTGTGTGCCCGCATTTTCATCGAGGCCGAGCTGGCCGACCGGCATGTCGCGGCCACCGGGCGGCTGCATCCGCAGTTCGGCAACGGGTCGTTGATGGCGGCGGCGCGTGGCCGACCTCTGGCGGATGAACCGGGTTTCGACGACACGGATTACTGCCAGTGTTTCGAGACGGTTCTGCGCCACCTGATCCGGTTTCAGATCAGCCGGACGCGCAGCTGACGCATTTTCCGGCGGCGGGATCCAGTTCCAGCCGCCCGCGCGCGATGGCCTCGCCACAGTCTTCGCAATACCCGAATTCGCCCTCGTAGATGCGCGTCAGAGCGGCGTTTAGCCGGCGGGCTTCAAGGTCGCGCCGGGTCTGTTGGGCCTTGGCCATGGCCTGGTTCTGCAGCGCGTCCATCCGGCTGAGGCGCCCAACCGCCTGCTGATCAAGCTGGACGACCGACTGGGCCTGTTTCCCGGCTTCGGAATTCTGTTCCAATTCGGCCAACCGGGCGCGGATCAGTGTTTCGAATTCCTTCAGTTCCGCCTGCTTCATTTTCGGTTGCGTCGCACATCAAGGGTTTGCGTTTGGCCTTTTTGGGCCTAGATGGCTATTCTAGGCGCAGAAAAGGAACAAAAGCCATGTTTGAAACGCGCACCCAAGTCACTCCGGTCGATCCCGTCTGGGACCGGATCACATCCGAGGCGCAAGCCGCCGTCGAGAAAGAACCGCTGATGGGCGGGCTGGTGCACGCCTGCATTCTGCACCACAAATCGCTGGAACGCGCCTTGTCATATCGGATTTCGGCCAAGCTGTGCTCGAACGAAATGTCGATGATGGTGCTGCGGGAAGTCGTCGAGGAGGCCTATGCTGACGACCAGAGCCTGCTTACTGCCGCCCGGGCCGACCTGATGGCCGTGTACGAGCGGGATCCGGCCTGCCATCGCCTGCTGCAGCCGATTCTGTATTTCAAGGGCTACCAGGCCATGCAGGCGTATCGGGTAGCGCATTGGCTGTGGCGCAAGGGGCGCCACGATCTGGCCTATTTTCTGCAGATGCGCTGTTCCGAGATTTTCGGTGTCGACATCCACCCCGCCGCGAAGATTGGCAAGGGCATCATGATCGACCACGCCCATTCCATCGTGATCGGTGAAACCGCGGTCGTGGGCGACAACGTCTCGATGTTGCATTCGGTGACCCTTGGCGGGACCGGCAAGGAGGAAGAGGACCGCCATCCCAAGATCGAGGATGGCGTTCTGATCGGCGCTGGCGCCAAGGTTCTGGGCAATATCCGCGTAGGCCATTGCAGCCGTATCGCCGCCGGTTCGGTGGTTCTGCAGGATGTGCCGCCCTGCAAAACCGTAGCCGGAATCCCCGCCAAGATCGTGGGCGAGGCCGGATGCGACCAGCCCTCGATCTCGATGGACCACATGCTGGGCAAGGATCAGTAAGCCTTTTCTCAGGCACGAAAAAAGCCGCCTCGGGGTCCGAGGCGGCTTTTTGATTCTTGCGGCGTGGATCAGGCCAGCATGACCATCGGGTTTTCCAGGTTGTCCACGATGGCCTGCAGCAATTGAGCCCCAAGCGCGCCGTCGATCACCCGGTGATCCACCGACATAGTGACCGACATGACGGTCGCCACGGTCAGTTCGCCGTCCTCGCCCACAACCGGCTTCTTGGCGCCGGTGCCGACGGCCAGGATGCCCGCATGCGGCGGGTTCACGATGGCGTCGAAATTGTCGATGCCATACATGCCCAGGTTCGAAACCGCAAAGGTGCCGCCCTGGTATTCATGCGGGGCCAGCTTGCGCTCGCGTGCGCGGGCGGCCAGGTCCTTCATTTCGGTCGAGAGCGCCGACAGAGATTTGGTGTCGGCGTCCTTCAGGACCGGGGTGAACAGCCCGCCTTCGATCGCCACGGCCACGGCCACGTCCGAGGGTTTCAGTTGCAGCACCCGGTCGCCCGCCCAGACGGCATTGCATTCCGGTACCTGCTGCAGCGCGTTGGCGACGGCCTTGATGATGAAGTCGTTGACGCTCAGCTTCACGCCGCGGGCTTCCAATTGCTTGTTCAGTTGGCTGCGGAATTTCAGCAGCGCGTCCAGCTTGATGTCGCGGCGCAGGTAGAAATGCGGGATGGTCTGCTTGGCCTCGGCCAGACGGGCGGCGATGGTCTTGCGCATGCCGTCCAGCTTGACCTCCTCGTACTCGCGGCCTTCGTACATGCGGGCCACCATGTCGGCCGAGGGGCCGGCGGGGGCCGCCGCGGGTGCAGGCGCTGCGCTGGGGGCGGCTGCCGGAGCCGGAGCGGCGGCCGGAGCAGCGGTTGCGGCTTCGACATCCGCCTTGACGATGCGGCCATGCGGGCCCGAGCCCTTGATCTGCGCCAGGTCCAGCCCTTTCTGAGCGGCGATCCGGCGGGCCAGCGGAGAGGCGAAGATGCGTCCGCCGTCGGCTTTGACCGGGGCCGCCGGAGCCGGGGCAGGGGCGGGCGCCTCGGATGCCGCGGGGGCGGCAGCCTCGTTGCCCGCGTCGGCTGCGGGCGCAGCCTCGGGCGCCTTGGCCGGGGCCGCGGCGATGTCATCGGCGCTTTCGCCTTCTTCCAGCAGCACGGCGATCGGGGTGTTGACCTTGACCCCCTCGGTGCCTTCGGGGATCAGGATCTTGCCGACGATGCCTTCGTCGACGGCTTCGAATTCCATCGTGGCCTTGTCGGTCTCGATCTCGGCCAGCAGGTCACCCGAGGAGACGGTATCGCCTTCCTTGACCAGCCATTTGGCGAGCGTGCCTTCCTCCATGGTCGGCGAAAGGGCGGGCATCAGAATTTCGGTGGGCATCTGTCAGTCGCTCCTTACCGATAGGTCACTTGTTTGACGGCTTCGATCACCTCGTCGGTGGTCACCAGCGCCAGTTTTTCCAGGTTCGCGGCATAGGGCATGGGTACGTCCTTGCCGGTCAGGTTGATGACGGGCGCGTCGAGATAGTCGAACGCCTCTTGCATCACCACCGAGCTGATGTAGCTGCCGACCGACCCTTGGGGCCAGCCTTCCTCGACCGTGACCAGACGGTTGGTCTTCATCACCGAGTTGATGATCGCGCCGGTGTCCATCGGGCGGATGGTGCGCAGGTCGATCACCTCGGCGCTGATGCCGTCCTCGGCCAACTTGTCGGCAGCTTCCAAGGCGTATTGCATGCCGATGCCGAAGCTGACGATGGTCACGTCGGTGCCTTCGCGCCAGATGCGGGCTTTGCCCAGCGGCACGGTCAGGTCATCGACCTGCGGCACGTCGAACGAGCGGCCATAGAGGATTTCGTTTTCCAGGAACACGACCGGGTTGGGATCGCGGATGGCCGATTTCAGCAGGCCTTTGGCGTCGGCTGCCGAATAGGGCATCACCACCTTCAGGCCGGGGATCTGCATGTACCAGGCGGCATAGTCCTGGCTGTGCTGGGCCGCCACGCGCGCGGCGGCGCCGTTGGGGCCGCGGAACACGATCGGACAGCCCATCTGACCGCCGGACATGTACAGCGTCTTGGCGGCCGAGTTGATGATCTGGTCGATCGCTTGCATGGCGAAGTTGAAGGTCATGAACTCGACGATCGGCTTCAGCCCGCCAAAGGCCGAGCCGACGGCGATGCCTGTAAAGCCATGCTCGGTGATTGGCGTATCAATCACGCGTTTTGCGCCGAACTCGTCCAGCAGACCCTGAGAGACCTTGTAGGCGCCCTGGTATTCGCCGACTTCCTCGCCCATCAGGTAGACGTCTTCGTCGGCGCGCATCTCTTCTGCCATCGCGTCGCGCAGAGCTTCGCGGACAGTCTGTTGTTTCATCGGCGCGTCGGCTGGCCAATCGGGCGACAGATCCACGACGGGCGCGGCAGGAGCCGCCGCAGGGGTGGGTGCGGACGCCTCAACCGCCGCAGGCGCGGCGGCCTCGTTGCCCGCGTCGGCTGCCGGGGCAGCCTCGGGCAGGGCGGAGACGTCTTCGCCCTCTTCGACCAGCACGGCGATGGGTGTATTGACCTTGACCCCTTCGGTGCCCTCGGGGATCAGGATCTTGCCGATTATGCCTTCGTCGACGGCCTCGAACTCCATCGTGGCCTTGTCGGTCTCGATCTCGGCCAGTATGTCGCCGGAACTTACGGTGTCGCCTTCCTTGACCAGCCATTTGGCCAGGGTGCCTTCCTCCATGGTCGGCGAAAGGGCGGGCATGAGAATTTCGGTTGCCATGTCTTGTTCGTCCTCTCAGGCGTAGATGTCGGTCCAGAGCTCTTCGACGGGCGGCTCGGGGCTTTCCTTGGAGAATTCGGCGGCCTTGTTGACGACTTCCTTGATCTCCTTGTCGATCGCCTTCAGGTCATCCTCGGTGGCGTGCTTGCCCGATAGCAGCAGCTCGCGCACATGTTCGATCGGGTCGCTCTGTTCGCGCACTTTCTGCACTTCTTCGCGGGTGCGATACTTGGCCGGGTCTGACATCGAGTGGCCGCGATAGCGGTAGGTCTTGACCTCAAGGATATAGGGCCCCTTGCCTGCGCGGCAGTGGGCCACTGCTTTCTCTCCGGCCTCTTTCACTGCCAGCACGTCCATGCCGTTGACGATTTCGCCGGGAATGCCGAACGCCTCGCCGCGGTGATAGATGTCCTTGGTCGAGGTCGAGCGCGACTGCGCCGTTCCCATCGCGTACTGGTTGTTCTCGATCACGAAGACCACCGGTAGCTGCCACAGGGCGGCCATGTTGAAGGTTTCGTAGACCTGGCCCTGGTTCGCCGCGCCATCGCCGAAATAGGTGAAGGTCACGCGGCCGTTGTCCTTGTATTTATCGGCAAAGGCCAGACCCGCCCCCAGAGGTACTTGCGCGCCCACGATGCCGTGGCCGCCATAGAAATGCTTTTCCTTCGAGAACATGTGCATCGAGCCGCCCTTGCCCTTGGACAGACCGCCGATGCGCCCGGTAAGCTCGGCCATCACGCCGCCCGGATCCATGCCGCAGGCCAGCATGTGACCGTGGTCGCGGTAGGAGGTGATGCGCTTGTCGCCATCCTCGGCAGCGGCTTCGAGCCCCACGACGACGGCTTCCTGACCGATGTAGAGGTGGCAGAAACCGCCGATCAGACCCATCCCATACAGTTGCCCCGCCTTTTCTTCGAATCGGCGGATCAACAACATCTCGCGGTAGTAGGTCTTGAGTTCTTCCGCAGAAACGTTTGGTTTCTTTGTGGTTTTTCGCGCAGCCATCGTGGCGATCTCCCCCTTCCGGCAAGATAGTTTAGCGTTAAACTATCTTTTAATGCATTTCGCGCAGTCTGGCGAGTGGAAATGTGACGCAGCGTCTCGGCGCGCGCCGTGCCACAGCCGGAGTTGGCATTCAGCGGATGACGATTTCGTCGGCGCGGATCATGCCCAGAACCGAGCGTGCCTGTTCGTCCAGAAGATCAAGGTCAAGATAGGTGTCCGAAAGCCTGCGCGTCAGGTTCTCCATCCGCGCGATTTCGGCGTTCAATCCGCCGAGGTCGCGCGACAGAGCATCCCGTTCCGCCGCAATCTCGACCCGTCTGAGCAGGCCATAGTCGCCCTGTACGGCGGCGAAGGTGAAATACACACCCAGCAAAAACGCCACTGAAAAGAACAGGACTGTGCCCAAACCGGGCCGACTGGAACGGGACACTCTGTTTACCGCCGTATGAATACTGCCTCAAAATCGTGCCCGTTTCCCGGGCATCTGTCGGCACTATGTCACAGGTGATTCGGCTTGTGAATCCCCGAAAACGCGAAAATCTCGACAGCGATTCAAAAAAACAGGGCGCCTCGCCGGGCAGGGCGCCACCGGCCTTGGATCATTGGTCCAAGGCGGCGACGCCGGGTAGGGTCTTGCCCTCCATCCACTCAAGGAACGCACCACCGGCGGTCGAGATGTAGGTGAAATCATGCGCCGCGCCCGACGCGTTCAGCGCGGCGACCGTATCGCCGCCGCCGGCCACCGAGACCAGCTTGCCCGCGCGGGTCAGCTCGGCCGCTTTCAGCGCGGCGGCGTTGGTGGCCGCGTCGAAGGGCTCGAGCTCAAAAGCGCCCAACGGGCCGTTCCAGATCAGTGTTTTGCTATCTTCAAAGGTCTTGCAGATCGTGGCTACGGTTTCCGGCCCCGCGTCCAGGATCATCGCATCGGCCGGGCACTGATCGGCCGGCACCACCTTGTGCGGGGCGTGGGCCTCGAACTTTTCGGCCACGACCACGTCGCTGGGCAGGATGATGCGGCAGCCGGTTTCCTCGGCCTTGGTCATGATCTGCGCCGCGGTGTCGGTCATGGCGTGTTCGGCCAGCGATTTGCCAACGTCATACCCTTTGGCCAGCAGGAAGGTGTTGGCCATGCCGCCGCCGATAATCAGGTTGTCGACCTTCTCGATCAGATTGCCCAGCAGGTCCAGCTTGGTCGAGACCTTGGCCCCGGCGACCACTGCGGTGACCGGACGCTGAGGGTTGCCCAACGCGGCTTCAAGCGCGCTCAGCTCGGCCTGCATCAGGCGCCCGGCGCAGGCCGGCAGCAGCCGTGCCAGCCCCTCGGTCGAGGCATGGGCGCGGTGCGCGGCGGAAAAGGCATCGTTGCAATAGATATCGCCGAGCTTGGCCATCCCTTCGGCCAGTTTGGCGCTGTTCTTGGTTTCGCCGTCGTGAAACCGCGTGTTCTCCAGCAGTACGACCTCGCCTTCGCCTTGGTTGGCCACGGCCAGCTCGGCCTCATATCCGACGCAATCCTCGCCAAAACGGACCTTGGTGCCAAAGGCCGCTTCCAGCGCGGGAACCAGATGTTTCAGCGACAGGTTCTGCCGCCGCTCGCCGCCGGGGCGCCCGAAATGGGCCAGCAGGATGGGTTTGCCGCCCTTGGCCAGGATGTCGCGCACGGTGGGCACGATGCGTTGGATGCGCGTGTCGTCGGTCACCGCGCCGTCGACGACAGGCACGTTGATATCCACGCGCACCAGCACGCGTTTGCCCTGCAGGTCCATGTCGTCCAGCGTTTTCCAGCCCATCGTGTCATCCTCGCCGTTGTCACCACACGTCAGCGGTTCTTTTCCTGCATTTTGCCGACAGGTCAATGCTTCACTTGGCTTTCCCGCGTCCGGCGCATAGGTATTTGCGCAAATCATTTCCACAGGAGAGAGCCCCATGGCCGAGATCAAGGATCCCGAAAACACCATCATCATCGAGCTGAAGGATGGCAAGGTCGTCATCGAGCTGCTGCCCGACGTGGCACCCCAGCATTGCGAGCGCATGAAAGAGCTGGCGCGCGCGGGCGAGTACGACAACGTGGCCTTTCACCGGGTGATCGACGGCTTCATGGCGCAGACCGGTGATGTGCAGCACGGTGACATGGAAGACGGCTTCAACCTCCGCATGGCGGGCACCGGCGGGTCGTCACTGCCGAACCTTCCGGCGGAATTCTCGAAACTGCCGCATGACCGGGGTACGCTGGGCGCGGCCCGGTCGGCAAACCCGAACTCGGCCAACTCGCAGTTCTTCATAAACTTCAAGGACAACCACTTTCTGAACGGCCAATACACCGTTTATGGCCGCGTGATCGAGGGGATGGAGCATGTCGACGCCATCACCCGCGGCGAGCCGCCCGCGAACCCCGACCGCATGATCAGCGTCAAGGTGGCCGCCGATGTATAAGCTAGCCGCCGTTTTTGCCTTGCTGGCCAGCCCGGCGCTGGCCACGGGCCTGCAGATCGAAGTCGAGGGCGAGGCCAACGGCACGATCACCATCGACCTGTTCGAAGATGTCGCGCCCAAGCATGTCGAGCAGATCACCGCTCTGGCCGCCGAGGGCAAGTATGACGGGGTGGTATTCCACCGCGTGATCGACGGTTTCATGGCGCAGACCGGCGATGTTGAATACGGCAAGCTGGGCAGCGATATGCGCCGTGCGGGCACCGGTGGGTCCGATCGTCCTGACCTGCGGGCCGAATTCTCAGATGTTCCCTACGAGCGCGGCATCGTCGGCATGGCGAGGGCGCGCGACCCGAACAGCGCCAACTCGCAGTTCTTCATCATGTTCGCACCGGCGCCGTCGCTGAACGGCCAGTACACGGTTGTCGGCGAGGTGACCGGTGGGATGGACGTGGTGGACGCCATCAAACGCGGCACCGGCCCGAACGGCGCCGTGATCGGCCAGCCCGATGTGATGACCAAGGTCACCGTTACCGAATGACCTCGACACCCGGCGCGGATTCCGCGCCGGGTTTGACGCACGGGTGTTCACGTCCCCGTGCGGGGGGCTTGGCCCGCCGTCCGCGCATCGCGCACCATGGCAGACAGCCAGAGGTGCCTCATGCGATCCCTTCTATCCGCTCTTTTGCTGGTCTGCGCGGCGGCTGCGTCCGCAAACCCCGATCTGTGGCGCGGTGAATGGCCTCGGACCGATTTCGCGATGACCTCGGTACAGGACTGGAGCCAGATCCGCTCGGGCGGGCCGCCCAGGGATGGCATCCCGGCGCTCAGCGATCCCGTTTTCGTCGAGGTGTCCGTGAATACCGGACTGGCCGCTGCCGAGCCGATCATCTCCGTCGAGCTACCCGGCGCGCGTCCAAGGGCCTATCCGATCCGCTATCTGATCTGGCACGAGATCGTGAATGACCGGATCGGCAACCGGCCCGTCGCGATCACCTATTGCCCCCTGTGCAACTCGGCGCTGGTGTTCGACCGGCGGACGGAGCAAGGCGTGCTCAGTTTTGGCGTCACGGGCAAGCTGCGCCATTCGGACATGGTCATGTACGATCGTGAAACCGAAAGCTGGTGGCAGCAGGCCACGGGCGAGGCCATTGTCGGGCGGCTGACCGGAGCCCGGCTGCGGGCGCTTCCGGCGTGGATGGAAAGCTGGGCGCAGTTTCGCGAACGCAACCCCGATGGGCTGGTGATGGCCGAACCGGACTACAATCGCGACTATGGCCGCAACCCCTATCGCGGCTATGACACGTCGCGCCAACCGTTCCTGTATGACGGAGCGCTGCCACCACATGGCCTTCACCCTCTGGAACGTGTGGTGCGGGTGGGCGACCGGGCCTGGCCTCTGACCCGCCTGCGCCGCCAAGGCCAGGTGACCGAGGCTGGCGTGACGATCTCGTGGCGCAGCGGCCAGGCCTCGGCGCTGGACGCCGGGCGCATCGCCAAGGGGCGTGACGTCGGCTCGATCCGCGTCACTGATGCCGCCGGGCAGGACGTGGTGCATGACGTGATGTTCGCCTTTGCTTTCCACGCCTTCTGGCCCGACGGAATCTGGATGACGGGTCGCTAGGCCGGGCGTCAGTCCTCGGACACCATCGCGTTCCAGATCAGCGCGCCCACCGCGCCGCCGATCAGCGGGGCGACCCAGAACAGCCACAGCTGGGCCAGCGCAGGCCCGTCGGCGAAGAGCGCAACGCCGGTCGATCGCGCCGGGTTCACCGACGTATTGGTGACCGGGATCGAGATCAGGTGGATCAGGGTCAACCCCAACCCGATGGCGATGGGGGCGAAGCCGGCCGGCGCCTTTTCGGACGTGGCGCCCAGGATGATGATCAGGAAAAAGGCGGTCAGGACGATCTCGATCACCAGGGCGGACATCATCGAATAGCCCTCGGGCGAGGCTTCGCCATAACCGTTCGAGGCAAAACTGCCGACACCGGAAAACCCGGGCGCGCCGCTGACGATCAGGTGCAGAACCGCAGCCGCCAGTATGGCGCCGATCACCTGCGCGGCCCAATAGGGCAACAGATCCTTGGCTGGAAAGCGTCCGCCGATCATCAGGCCCAGGCTGACGGCCGGGTTGAAATGCCCGCCCGAGATATGGCCTACCGCAAAGGCCATCGTCAGCACCGTAAGGCCGAAGGCGAAGGAAACGCCCAGCCAGCCGATGCCGACATCGGCTACGCCCGCGGCCAGAACCGCACTGCCGCACCCGCCAAGAACCAGCCAGAACGTGCCGAAGAACTCGGCCATCAATTTTGCTCGCATCGTGAAATCTCCCAAATACATCGGAGGCAAGTGTAGCCGAAATCAGGAAAATTTCGAATCCCGCCCCGATATCCGTCCGGTATTGGTGTTAATTGGCCACCGGCTCCGGGGGCATCGCGCACGAAAAAACGCCGCGGCAGGGCCACGGCGTTTGGGTCGGAACCGTTGGGTTCTTCGGATTTACTGGCTGACTTCGGCGGCCGGGTTGGCGCCGGTCTTGCTGCTGCGGCCCGGGTTCAGCGGGTCGTCCTGACGCTGGACCGAGCCCTCGAAATGCGCGCCGCTTTCGATTGCGATGGTCTTGTGGATAATGTCGCCCTCGACACGCGCGGTCGAGGTCAGGCGCACCTTCAGCCCGCGCACGCGGCCTACGATCCGGCCGTTGATGACCACGTCATCGGCAGTCACCTCGCCCTTGATCGTCGCGGTCTCGCCGATGGTCAGCAGATGCGCACGGATGTCGCCTTCGACGGTGCCTTCGACCTGGATGTCGCCCGAGGTCTTGATGTTGCCGGTGATGTGCAGATCTGACGACAGAACCGAAGCCGGCGGCTTGGGTTTCGGTGGGGTTGCGGCCGCTTTCTGCTCGGTCGGGGCAGGGGTCGCCTGAGCGGCCGGAGCGGCGGGCTTCGCCGTTTCGGATGCCTTGGGTGCGGGCTCGTTGATCTTGCTCTTAGAAAACATTGTTCGCAGCCTTGATGTAGGTCATGGGGTTTACGGGTTTTCCGTTCACATGCACTTCGTAGTGCAGATGCGTTCCGGTCGACCGTCCGGTGTTACCCATATCAGCAATGTGGTCCCCGCGCGAGACCCTTTGGCCGACCTTCACGCGGATGTTCGAATTATGGGCGTAATAGGTTTCGATCCCGAAGGCGTGCTTGATCTTGACCAGCTTGCCGAAACCCGATTGCCAGCCGGCATGGGTCACGACGCCGTCGGCGGTCGCATAGATGTTTGTGCCCTTGGGGGCGGCGAAATCGGTGCCCTTGTGCATCCGGCGGCCACCGGTCTTTGGGTCGCGGCGATAGCCGTATCCGCTGGTGAACCGGAAGGACGAACGGATCGGCGTGGCAAAGGGCGCCTTTTCAGCGGCGATGCGATACAGGTTCAACTGGTCCATCTGTTCCAGCAGGCGGTTGGCGCGGATTTCATCCGGCGACAGTTCCTCGCCGCGGGTGCTGAACGATATCGGAGTCAACGGCCCGCCGATGCCGCTGTAGCCGCGCCGCACCTCGTCGAGGATGCGGTCCGTCGGCATGCCGGCCTGTCGGAACATCTTGTCCAGCGGCTCGACCGAGATCAGCATCGCCTCTTCCAACTGGCGGAAGATCTCGTCATTGCGTTCCTGCATCAACTGGATTTCAAGTTCCAGCTCGTCGCGCTGGTCCAGCGCACTCTGGGCATCGGACGCGATCTGGTCGCGCTGCTGGGCCGTGCGGGCCAGGGCCTCGGACAGGAATCCCAGTTGAACGGGGGCGGCCGATGCAAACATGGCCACGGCCGGGTCGTCGGCCTTCTGTTTCAGCGCGGCCAGTTCGGCGCGCGCCTCCTCGCGCTGTTTCATGGTGGCGCGCAGAGTGGCCTGAATCACCTCGATCCCTGTTTCCAACTCGTGCCGGCGGTTCTCGGATTCCAGCAGTTCAGACTGCATCGCCGAGATCCGCTCGAGCGCGGAATTGAAGCGTTCATGTGCGGCCAGCGCCTCTTGGGCGCGGGCGTCCCGTTCGGCGGACAGAATGTTCAGACGTTCCTGATAGACCGCCTGATCGCGTTTGGCCTGTTCCCGGAAATTGCCCGAACCGATGCTGTCCATCAGCAACAGCGCAGTTGCCACCGACGTCCAGCCGACCATGACCGCCACGCCCAGAACCGCCAGTACCTGGGTTTCCGAGCTAAGCCGGACAAAGCGCGTGTCCTTGTCGGATTTCAGAAAGACCCTGCGTTCGGGAAAGTGCCGTTCGAGCAGTGAGTGCAGTTTGATCGCCAGACGTGTTCGCACGCGTCTTACTCCTCATCCCCATTGTCCGGGTCGGTCATGAGTGGTTGCCGTGACGGCTTGCCGACCCTTGGGGCGACTGATTAATGGCCGGGCAGCGATTGGGCAAGTTTGTTAACCGATTGGTGCAAAAATCGCGCAATTTCGGGCTACGGATCGGCGAGAATTTGCCGAAGCGCGCGCTGCCCGGTCTATTTCCGGGCCGTTCCGGGCGGGGGCAGATCTTCGGCCAGGGGCCAGTAGAAATCGGGCGGCAATCCGGCCTCGGCCCGCTTCTCCTCGTTGAAGGGCGGTTTCAGGGCGCCGTGGAAATACCGGCGGACCAGATCGTGAAACACGTCCTTGGGGTCGGCATTTTCCCGACCGCACAGAAAGTGGAACCATTTCGACCCATAGGCGACGTGGCCGACCTCTTCGGCATAGATCACTTCCAGCGCAGCTACGGCCTGATCGGCCTTTGCCTTGCGGAAAATCTCGATCATGCCCGGTGTAACGTCCAAGCCGCGCGCCTCGAGCACCATCGGCACTACCGCCAGCCGGCCCATCAGGTCCCCGGCGGTGTCCTCGGCCGCGCGCCACATTCCGGCATGGGCGGGAAGCGCGCCGTAATGGCTGCCCATCGCCTCCAGGCAGTCGCAGACCATTTCGAAATGGCGCGATTCCTCCTCGGCGCATTTGACCCAGTCGTCGTAGAAGCCGATCGGCATCGGCACATGTCCGAACCGGGCGATGATGTCCCAATGCAGGTCCACCGCGTTCAGCTCGATATGGGCTACGGCGTGCAGCAGCGCGATGCGCCCGGCCTCGGACCCGGGGCGGCGGCGCGGCACGTCGCGCGGTGATAGCCGCTCGGGGCGGGCGGGGCGCGCGGGATGCAGCGGCGGTTCGGCGGTGCCGATCTCGATCGCCGGGGCATCGCCCTTGCGGGACGCGACCCAGTCGGCCGCATAGCGCCGCGACAGGGCGGTCTTGGCCCGCCCGTCCGCGGTGGTCAGCACGTCGGTTGCCATCTGGGTCAGGGTCTTGGCCACGGTGATCCTCGGGTCGAATGAAACTGCCGCCTCTTAGACCGGATGGCGCGCGGCGTCAAAGCGCGCGCACGGCCTCCAGCACCTCATCGACGTGACCGGGGACCTTCACCTTGCGCCAGACGCGGGCGATCTTGCCGTCGGTGTCGATCAGAAAGGTCGAACGCTCGATCCCCATCGATTTCTTCCCGTACATGTTCTTTTCGACCCAGACGCCGAAGGCCTCGCAGACGGTTCCGTCTTCGTCGGACAGAAGCGGCGTGGTCAGACCGTGCTTGGCGACGAATTTGTCATGTTTGGCGACGCTGTCGCGCGAGATGCCGAAGACCTGCGCGCCCGCCTCGGCGAAGGCGGGCAGAGCTTCGGAAAATCCGATGGATTCCTTCGTGCAGCCCGGCGTATCATCGCGGGGATAGAAGAACAGAACGACGGGGCGGCCGCGCAGGGCCGACAGGGTGACCGAACCGCCGCCGTCACGGGGCAGGGTGAAATCGGGGGCGATGTCTGAGAGGTCGGGCATGGAGGTCTCCGGTTGTGGTTGTCATGAACTGCCGCGGATAATAGAGCGGCGTCAGCGGGTTGGAAGGCTTGGTAGGCGAATTGGCTGAGCGGCAGGACGAAAAATCGGACAAACCAGGCCGGGCGCCGCGCCGCCGATCCCGCCGCCGGACGGCCGTTCTGTGGGCCTTGCGCGGGGTTTTCCTGCTGGTGTTTCTGGCCGTGTTCTCGGGGTTGATGGTCCTGGGGCAACGGGTGCATGCGCCGAACTGGCTGCGCGACCGGGTCGAGGCGCGGCTAGACCAGGCGCTGGACGGGGTGAAGATCCGGTTCGGCGATGCCAGTTTCATCATCCACGAAGGCTGGCGTCCGAGTCTGCGGCTGAGCGACGTGTCGATCAGCGATGCCGAAGGGCGGCAGATCGCACATGTGTCGGACTTGCGGGCCAGCCTGTCGATGCGCCCATTGCTGCGCGGACATGTCCGGCCCAAGCGGATCGTACTGAACGGCGCCCAGATCACGCTGGTCCGCGGGCCAGACGGGATGCTGACCCTGATCGTGGGGTCCGGCAGCGCCCCCGTGAGGCAGGCGCCAAATCTGGCCGAACTGATCGAGCAGGCTGATGCCGTTTTCCAATCTCCGGCCCTGTCCGCACTGGCGTCGGTCGAGATGGAGGCGATCACGCTGGACTACAGCGATCAGCGGCTTGGTCGGTCCTGGGTTCTGGATGGCGGGCACATCCTGGTCACCCGCGACGATCGGGCCTTGCGGCTGGCCACAGGGTTTTCGGTTCTGGCGGGGCGAGACTATGTGAGTATGGTCGAGGCCAACTATACCAGCTCATTCGGCTCGCCTCAGGCACAGTTCGGCATATCGATCACGGACCTGCCCGCCGTGGACGTGGCCGCGCAGGCGCCGGCCCTCGCGTGGCTGCAGGTGCTGGACGCGCCGATCTCGGGCGCCCTGCGCGGCAGCATCGACGAGCAGGGGGCGTTGGGGCCGGTTTTTGCCACGCTCAACCTCGGCCCGGGCGCCGTGCAGCCCAACCCCGAAACCCGTCCGGTGCCGTTTGACACGGCCCGCACCTATTTCACCTATGACCCCTACCGGCAGGTTCTGGATTTCAACGAAGTATCCATCGCCTCTGCCTGGGGAACGGTCCAAGGTGAAGGTGAGGCCTATCTCGAGGGTGTGGAGACGGGTGCGCTGCAGAGCATGGCGGTTCAGGTCCGCCTGACGGGAATCGGGCTGAACCCGGCTGATCTGTTCGTGGACGACCTGCACCTGAACCGGGCCCAGCTGGATTTCCAGGTCAGTCTGAATCCGTTCCGCCTGCAACTGGGGCAGGCGGTTGTCGAGGACGATAACGTGCGGCTGCAAGCGTCGGGCGCGGTGCAGGGCCTGCCCGACGGCTGGAGCGTGGATCTCGACGCTCGGATCAATCAGATCTCGCAGGGGCGCGTTTTGCAGTACTGGCCGCCGCGACTGGCGCCTAAGCCGCGCAAATGGGTCACGGAAAACGTGCTCGGCGGGCAGATGTCGAACGTGGATTTCGCTCTTCGCCTGCGCCCCCGGACCAAACCGCAGATCTACGCGGATTTCGAATTCGACGAGGCGACCGTGCGATTTGCCAAGACCCTGCCGCCGTTGCAGAACGCACGCGGTGAGGCCAGCCTGATCGAGCGGCGCTTTACCGTCACCGCCCATCAGGGATTAGTGCAGGCCGATCAGGGCGGAGTCGTCGATGCCGCGGGCACCTCGTTCATCATCCCGGACACCGGGATCAAGAAATCGACGCCGGGCATTGTTCGCATTCAGGCCAGAGGCAGCGTGACCGCGGCGCTGTCGCTGCTGGACCGGCCGCCATTGTCCGTGCTGACCAAGGCCAAACTGCCGGTCGATCTGGCCGACGGGCAGGTGCGGTTGAGCGGCACATTGGCCCTGCCGCTGATCAAGGGGCTCAAGCTGGAAGAAACCCGGTTCCATTTTGCCGGGGACATCCTGAACCTGCAGACCGATCGTCTTGTGCCCGGTTTCCGCGTCAGCGCGGCGAAACTGGCCCTGAGCGGCACCCAGGACGAGGTCTCCATCGCCGGCGACGGGTCTTTCGGCGCGGTCCCGATGCAGGTCCGCTGGCGACAGCCCATCGGCGGCACCGAACCGCAACGCAGCACGCTGACCGGGCAGATCGAGCTGTCGCCGCGTTTGATGGACGAGTTGAAGGCGGGATTGCCGCCGCAGATGCTGGCGGGGCAGGGCGTGGCGCAGATCGAACTGGGGATCGGGGGCGGTCAGCCGACGCGTCTGCGCGCCAGTTCGGATCTTGCGGGGGTGACGCTGGCGATCCCCGAATTGGGCTGGCGCAAGCCTCCGTCCGGCACGGGCGCGCTGACGGTCGAAGCCACCGTCTCCGAGCCGCTGAGCATCGACAGGCTGCTAATCGAAGCCGCCGGGCTGCGGGCCGTGGGAGCGATCTCGATCAGCGACGGCGCGCTGGACCGGATCCGATTCAGCACGTTCGAACTGGGCGACTGGCTAGCGGTTCCGGCCGAGCTGATTGGGCGGGGTGCGGCGGCCCCGGATATCCGGGTTCTGGGTGGGGTTCTGAACCTTGCCAAGGCGACCTTCGCCAGCGGTGGCGGGGGCGGTGGCGCAGGTCCGAAACTGGACGTGACGCTGGACCGGCTGCAGGTCACCGATACGGTGGCCCTGACCGGCCTGACCGGGAATTTCCAGACGACGGGCGGCCTGCAGGGCGGGTTCAGCGCCCGGGTGAACGGTGGTGCCGCCGTTCAGGGGCAGGTCTTCCCCAGCGGCGATGGCCGCAGCGCAGTCCGGCTGCAATCGGTGGATGCCGGGGCCGTTTTGCGGTCGGCCGGGTTGCTGACGCAGGCGCAGGGTGGCACGCTACAGGTCCAGCTGGACCCAGTGGCCGAGCCCGGAAATTACGACCTGAACCTGAATATCCGAAACACCCGCATCACCGACGCCCCGGCCATGGCGGCACTGTTGAACGCGATCAGCGTGGTAGGGTTGCTGGACGAGATGTCCGGGCAGGGGATCCAGTTCTCGTCGATCGAGAGCGTAATGCGAATCACGCCGACGCAGGTCAAGATCCTCAGCGGCAGCGCGGTCGGTCCGTCGCTGGGGTTGTCGTTCGACGGCACGGTCGATCTGAACCGCAAATTCCTGAACCTTCAGGGCGCGATTTCTCCGATCTACCTGGTCAACGCCATCGGCAGCGTACTGACCCAGAAGGGCGAAGGCGTTTTCGCCTTCAACTACAAGCTGGTCGGGCCGGTCTCGGCGCCGCAGGTCTCGGTCAATCCGCTGTCGGGATTGGCGCCATTGTTTCTACGCAACCTTATGCGCGACCCGGCACCGACGGTTTCGGACGGCCCCAACGCAACGCCCCAACGCGATGGCCCCAGCCCGTCTTTGGGGGCACGCGGAGAAGATCGTTGACCGGGATCTGTGGTCAAATCCATTCGGGCGTTGTATGCCGCGCGCATGAAGCTGAGTGATTTCGATTTCGACCTGCCCGAAGACCTGATCGCTACCCGGCCCGCCAGCCCGCGCTCGTCGGCGCGTCTGTTGGTGGCGCAGGGCGATGACCTGACCGATGCGCGCGTGTCCGACCTGCCCGACTGGCTGCGACCGGGTGACCGGCTGGTGCTGAACGACACCCGGGTCATTCCCGCGCGCCTGTCGGGGCGGCGCCACCGCAACAGCGCGCAGGGGCCGGTGTCGGCCGCGGTCGAAGCCACCTTGCTGGACCCGCAGGCCGACGGCAGTTGGGCGGCACTGCTCAAGCCTCTGAAAAAGGTGCGCGTCGGCGAAGAGATCGTGTTCTCGGGCGAACTGTCTGCGATTCTGGAACGCGTCGTGGACGGGCAGGCCCATCTGCGGTTCAACCTGACGGGCGAGGATTTCGACCGCGCGCTTGAGCAGGCCGGGGCGATGCCGCTGCCGCCCTACATCGCCGCAAAGCGACCGGCGGACGAGCGGGACAAGACGGACTATCAGACGGTCTGGGCGCGCCATTCCGGTGCCGTGGCGGCCCCCACCGCCTCGCTGCATTTCGACGAGTCGCTGCTGCAGGCACTGGCTGCGCGTGGGGTGGATTTCACCTATGTCACCCTGCATGTGGGCGCGGGCACCTTCCTGCCGGTCAAGGTCGAGGACGTGACCACCCACAAGATGCATGCCGAATGGGGGCGTGTCAGCGCGCAGGCCGCGGCCGAGATCGCCGCCACCAAGGCCACCGGCGGCCGCGTCATTCCCGTGGGCACCACGGCGCTGCGCCTGATCGAAAGCGCCGCGCGCGGCGGACGGATCGAACCGTGGGAAGGCGAGACCGACATCTTCATCTATCCCGGTTTCAAATTCCATGTGACCGATGCGCTGATGACCAATTTCCACCTGCCCAAATCCACCCTGCTGATGCTGGTCTCGGCATTGATGGGTAAGGACCGGATGCTGCGGATCTACGATCACGCTATTGCCAGCCGGTACCGCTTCTTTTCTTATGGTGACGCGTCGCTTTTGATCCCTTAAAGGGCGCGATCACCGGACCGAATCCGGGAAATGTCGTAGACAAGCGCGACCGGGGCGTATTCAGGTCGTTTACCGCAACGAGTTTGACGCAAAGAATTGTTCAGCAGAATTGGAGGCAGTCATGCTTCAGGTACTTGCCAGCGCATGGGCGCTTCTTCTTGGAATGGGTCTGCTGATGATCGGCAACGGCCTGCAGGGTACCCTGCTGGGCGTGCGGGGCGAGATCGAGGGCTTCTCGACGCTGGAGATGTCCTTTGTCATGTCGGCCTATTTCGTGGGATTCCTGGGCGGCTCGCGCCTGGCTCCCGAGATGATCCGGCGGGTCGGGCATGTGCGGGTCTTCGCGGCGCTGGCGTCGTTCATCTCGGCAGTGATGATCATGTATCCGATGCTGACCGACCCGATCGCCTGGTCGCTGGGCCGCGTGGTGATCGGCTTTTGTTTTTCCGGCGTGTATGTGACGGCCGAAAGCTGGTTGAACAATGCCGCCAGCAATGAAAACCGGGGGCAGGCGCTGTCGCTGTACATGATCGTCCAGATGATCGGCATCGTCAGTGCGCAGGCGCTGATGCTGGTGGGCGATCCGGCGGGGTACGAGACCTTCGTAATCGCCTCGATCCTGGTCTCGGTCTCGTTCGCGCCGATCCTGCTGTCGATCTCGCCGACACCGGCCTTTGACACGACCAAGCCGATGACGCTGAGACAGTTGATGGAAACCTCGCCGCTGGGCTGCGTTGGCATGTTCCTGCTGGGCGGCGTCTTTTCGGCCCAGTTCGGCATGGCCGCGGTCTATGGCGCCCGCGCCGGGTTGACCCTGGTCGAGATTTCGACCTTCGTGGCAACCTTCTACATCGGTGCGTTGCTGTTGCAGTATCCGCTGGGATGGTTCTCGGACCGGATGGACCGGCGGGTGCTGATCCTGCTGGTTTCGGTCGCCGGGGGGGCCGCGGCTCTGGTGGGCATGCTGTTTGGCATGACCTTCGCGGTTCTGCTGGCCGCCGCCTTCGTGATCGGAGGCATGTCGAACCCGCTTTATTCGCTGCTGATCGCCTATACCAATGACTATCTGGAATACGAGGACATGGCCGCTGCCTCGGGCGGGTTGATCTTCATCAACGGTTTGGGGGCGATCGCTGGCCCGCTCATCACCGGTTGGCT
The DNA here is from genome assembly GCF_059612985.1 of Ruegeria sp. BHSC043. Classification (NCBI taxonomy): domain Bacteria; kingdom Pseudomonadati; phylum Pseudomonadota; class Alphaproteobacteria; order Rhodobacterales; family Roseobacteraceae; genus Ruegeria; species Ruegeria sp. BHSC043. Next base: position 164,782 of record NZ_JBXWRS010000002.1, read on the forward strand.
GATGGGCGATGCGGTGTTCGGGCCGTCCGGGTATTTCCTGTTAATCGCCGCGCTGCTGTTCGCCATGGCTGCCTATGCGTTGTACCGGATGACCCAGCGTGCCCATGTGCCGGTGGACGAGACCGCCGCGCTTGCGCCGCTTTACCCCACCGCCTCGCCGGTGGCGCTGGAAGTTGCGCAGGAAATCGCCATCGAGGCCGCGCAGGACGACGAAGAGGCTGAAACTCCGGCCTGAGCGCCGGATATGTGTCGCAAGTGTTGCAATATGTTACTGTAACATTTCTGTAAAAGACCCTTAAATGACCCTACGTCTCTTGGGGGAGAACACACGGAGTCATTGGGATGGTCGGTCCTGAAGAAGTATTGAGTTTTTGGTTGGATGAAGTCGGCCCCAAGGGCTGGTACCGCGAGGATGAGGCACTGGATACCCGGATCCGGGAGAGGTTCCTGACGACGTGGGAAGCGGCGTGCCAAGGGAAATTCTCGCTGTGGCTGACCTATCCCAGCGGGGCCTTGGCCTACATCATTCTGATGGATCAATTTCCGCGCAACATGTTCCGGGGCAGCGCTCGGGCCTTCGCGTCCGACAGGGCTGCGCTGGCGGCGGCCAAATGCGCCATCGACAAGGGCTGGGACCTGAAGATCGACGAACCGGCGCGGCAGTTCTTCTACATGCCGCTGATGCATTCCGAGAACCTGTGCGACCAGGAACGCTGTGTACGACTGATGTGCGAGCGCATGCCCAAGCATGGCAGAGACAACCTGCTGCATGCCCGCGCGCATCGCGAGGTGATCAGAAAATTCGGGCGGTTCCCCTATCGCAACGCGGCGCTGTCGCGGGAAACGACTGCGCCCGAGGCCGCCTATGTCAGCAACGGCGGTTACGGTGCCACCGTGCGCGAGTTGCAGGCGATCGCCTAGCTTTCCTGCGCCCCGCAGCCCCGCAGCGTCATCAGGCGTTGGCTGGTGGTGTCGATGGCCGTGATTATGGCTCGGTCGATCAACAGTTCCGGGGTTTCGGCGATCTGTGTCAGGGTATCTTGTGCCCGGTTCAGGGCTGCCAGGCTCTGGTCGAGCCGGTCCAGCGTTCGCGCCAGCTTCTGTCCAGTGTCCAAATCGGTACTGCCGCCGGCGCGAACGGCCTTCAACTCGTCCCGCAACGCGCTCAAATCCGCTCTGATGTTGCGGGCCTGCTCCTGAAATGGGCGCACGATCTGCAGATTCTGCTGGAACCGGTCCTGAATGTTCTCGACGCTCTGCGCCAGTTTCCAGCCGAGAAACAGGCACAGAGCCAACAGGATCAGAGTCGCGTTCAGTAGGGCAATCAGCAGATCCTTGAGTGTTCGGGCCATGGCCTGGGCCTCCTATGTCTCGGTCAAACACGTGTTGCCAATGGATTTGGTATCTTTTCTAGCCTTCCGCCCAGCGCTGCAATAGTCTTGACGGGCTGGGTTTCTACTTTTGTGACCTTACGTCACCAATGTCGCAGGCAGCGATGTTGAAGCGCCCGCAGAAATAGTTTAGCACTAAACTAGTTTTCATCAGACCCGCGCCGAGAGGTACACATGGCTGCAAAATCCTTTGATCTGATCGTAATCGGGGCCGGCCCCGGCGGCTATGTCGCTGCTATTCGCGCGGCCCAGCTGGGCCTGAAGACCGCAATCGTCGAGCGCGAGCACCTGGGCGGCATCTGTTTGAACTGGGGCTGCATCCCGACCAAGGCGCTGCTGCGGTCTGCCGAGGTATTCCACCTGATGGAACGCGCCAAGGATTTCGGGCTGAGCGCCGAGAAGATCGGATATGATATCGATGCTGTGGTCAAGCGGTCGCGCGGCGTGGCCAAGCAGTTGGCCGGTGGCGTCGGGCACCTTCTGAAAAAGAACAAGGTTACCGTGGTGATGGGAGAGGCGACGATCCCCGCACGCGGCAAGGTTTCGGTGAAGACCGACAAGGGAACCGAGGAGTTGGCCGCCAGCAACATCATCCTCGCCACCGGGGCCCGGGCGCGTGAGTTGCCTGGGCTCGAGGCCGACGGCGACCTGGTCTGGACCTACAAGCACGCGCTGCAGCCCCCTCGGATGCCCAAGAAGCTGCTGGTCATCGGCTCGGGCGCGATCGGGATCGAATTCGCCAGTTTCTTCAATACGCTGGGTGCGGACACGACGGTGGTCGAGGTCATGGACCGCGTTCTGCCGGTCGAGGATGCCGAGATCAGCGCCTTTGCCAAAAAGGCATTCATCAAGCAGGGCATGAAGATCATGGAGAAATCCATGGTCAAGCAGCTTGACCGCGGCAAGGGCAAGGTGACCGCCCATATCGAAACCAGCGGAAAGACGGAAAAACACGAATTCGACACGGTCATCTCTGCCGTTGGGATCGTCGGCAACGTCGAGAACCTGGGGCTCGAGGCGTTGGGGGTGAAGATCGACAGAACCCATGTCGTGACCGATGAATTCTGCCGTACCGGCGTCGATGGCCTCTATGCGATCGGCGACATCGCAGGGGCACCTTGGCTGGCGCACAAGGCAAGCCACGAGGGCGTCATGGTCGCGGAACTGATCGCCGGAAAACATGCCCATCCCGTCAAACCCGAGAGCATCGCTGGGTGCACCTACTGCCAGCCCCAGGTGGCATCGGTCGGCTACACCGAAGCCAAGGCCAAAGAGTTGGGCTTTGAGGTCAAGGTCGGCCGTTTCCCCTTTATCGGTAATGGCAAGGCCATCGCGCTGGGAGAACCCGAGGGCATGATCAAGACCGTTTTCGATGCCAAGACGGGTGAGCTGTTAGGGGCGCACATGGTCGGTGCCGAGGTGACCGAGCTCATCCAAGGATATGTCGTAGGGCGCCAGTTGGAAACCACGGAAGAAGACCTGATGAACACCGTCTTCCCGCACCCAACGCTGTCGGAAATGATGCACGAGGCCGTTCTGGACGCTTACGGACGCGCCATCCACTTCTAGCTGCAAATCGGATCATTGCGGAACGCGGAATGGGGCTCTGCCCCTACCGCGCTGCGCGCGGCTCCCCCGGGATATTTTGGGCCAGATGAAGTGCGGTCGTATTCTTCATCTGGCGTCAAATATCCCGGAGTGCGAGGCAGAGCCTCGCAAACTGCTTCTGCTCAGCGGGTCAGGGCGTCCAGGATACGGGCCCACGAGCGGATGCCCTTGTGAAAGCTGTTCACGTCATACTTTTCGTTGGGTGAATGGATGGCGTCGTCGTCGTTCGCAAATCCGACCAGCATCGAATCCAGCCCCAGAACGGAATTGAAATATCCCACGACCGGGATCGAGCCGCCCATGCCGGTGAAAACGGCCTCGCGGTTCCATTCATCTGAAAGGGCGCTGCGGGCGGCCTCGAACTCCCGCCGGTCCAGATTCATCACCGAGGCGGGGGAGCCTTCGAGGTCATTGTCCCAAACGACCTTGGCGTCGGGCGACAGGCGGTCTTCGACGTGTTTGCGGATCTTGTCCCGCAGTTTGTTGGGGTCCATGTCGCCGACCAATCGGCAGGTGATCTTGCAATGGGCTTCGCTGGGGATCACGGTTTTCGACCCCGCCCCGTTGTAGCCGCCCCATAGCCCGTTGATTTCCAGCGTCGGCCGTGCCCATTGCTGTTCAAGCGTCGAGTAGCCCTTTTCGCCGTGCGGCTGCGTGTAGCCGACCGAATTGAGGTACTCGGCCTCGTCAAAGCCGCAATTCTCCCATTGGCGCAGCTGGTCGGCGGGAACCTCGTGCACGCCTTCGTAGAAGCCTTCGACCGCAACGCGGCCGGTTTCCTCGTCGTAGAACGAGGCGACGATCCGGGAAATCTCGCGCAGCGGATTCAGGCCCGGGCCGCCGTAGTGGCCCGAATGCAGGTCGATGCGCGGGCCGATGATCGTGAATTCATCCTTGAGCATGCCGCGCAGTTGCGAGGCGATCGAGGGCACGCCGCGCGACACCATCGACGTGTCGCAGACCAGCGCCAGATCGGCCTTCAACTCGTCCTTGTTGGTCTCGAGGAACGGGACCAGCGAAGGCGACCCAGACTCTTCTTCACCTTCGAAGAAGAAGGTGATCCGGCAGGGCAGTTTGCCATGCACGGCCTTCCACGCACGGCAGGCCTCGACGAAAGTCATCAGCTGGCCCTTGTCGTCCGAGGCGCCGCGCCCGCGGATCACCTGGCCGTGCTCGGTCTCTTCCAGAGCCGGGTCGAACGGGTCGCGCTTCCACAGGTTCAGCGGGTCAACCGGCTGAACGTCATAGTGCCCGTAGAACAGCAGGTGCGGCGCGTCAGCATCATCGCCAACATGACCGACGACCATCGGGTGGCCCGGCGTTGCGCGCTTTTCTGACTGAATGCCCATGCTCTGCAAATCGGCGACCAGCCAGTCGGCAGCCTTGTCAACGCTTTCCTTGTAGGCTGGATCGGTCGAGATGGACGGGATCCGAAGAAATTCCATCAACCGGTCGATCGAGGTGGTAAGATCAGCGTCGATCTTGCTCAGTACGGCGTCAAGCGACATCGGGGGCTCCTGAATGGTTTTGAATTTGCGCCGAACCTATCAGCGCCAGCGGTGCCGTCCAGCCCAAGCCGCAGGGAAACCGCGGACAATATCGGAAACATGCGGGCATGTGAGGCGCCCGGCCTGCGTCGTTTCCTCGCGCTTGGTGGTGTCGAGTTTACTTGTCGCGGCTGGCCCGAGAGGATAATTGATGCAAATCAATGTTGCGACGGGTCCCGACGGGCTAGGCAAGTGCAGGAAACAAATAGCGGACGTTGCCTGAAAATCGGGTACTATGGCACGGAGAAACGCCTGGCCGCGCGAAAGGGTCATGAAGGAGGGTCCTTTGGACTATACAGCTCAGCTCGATACGGCGATTGCCAAGCTGCATGAAGAAGGACGTTACCGGACCTTTATCGACATCGAACGTCGCAACGGACAGTTCCCGCATGCGGTACGCACGCGCCCCGACGGGTCGCAGCAGGACATCACGGTCTGGTGCGGCAACGATTATCTGGGCATGGGGCAGCACCCTGTCGTGTTGCAGGCGATGCACGAGGCAATCGACGCAACCGGTGCCGGATCGGGCGGGACGCGCAACATCTCGGGCACGACCGTCTATCACAAACGGCTCGAGGCGGAACTGGCCGATCTGCACGGCAAAGAGGCGGCGCTGCTGTTCACCAGCGCCTACATCGCCAACGACGCCACTCTTAGCACGCTGCCCAAGTTGTTTCCGGGCCTGATCATCTATTCCGACGAACTGAACCATGCTTCGATGATCGAGGGCGTGCGCCGCAACGGGGGCGCCAAGCGGATCTTCCGCCACAATGACGTGGCCCATCTGCGCGAACTGCTCCTAGCCGACGACCCGGCCGCGCCCAAGCTGATCGCCTTTGAATCGGTCTATTCCATGGACGGCGATTTCGGTCCGATCGAGGAAATTTGCGACTTGGCCGACGAGTTCGGCGCGCTGACCTATATCGACGAAGTGCATGCCGTGGGCATGTACGGCCCGCGCGGCGGCGGCGTGACCGAGCGTGACCGGCTGGCGCATCGGATCGACATTATCAACGGCACCCTGGCCAAGGCCTATGGCGTGATGGGCGGCTACATCGCGGCCAGCGCGAAAATGTGCGATGCCGTTCGCTCTTATGCGCCGGGTTTCATCTTTACCACCTCACTGCCTCCGGCGGTCGCTGCGGGCGCCGCAGCCTCGGTCGCCTTCCTCAAGCGTGCGCCGGAACTGCGCGAGCAGCATCAGACCCAGGCCAAGATCCTCAAGCTGCGGCTGAAGGGGCTGGGCTTGCCGCTGATCGACCACGGCAGCCACATCGTGCCGGTGATAGTAGGCGACCCGGTACATACCAAAAAGCTCAGCGACATGCTGCTGGAAAGCTATGGCATCTATGTCCAGCCGATCAATTTCCCGACCGTGCCCCGCGGGACCGAGCGCCTGCGCTTTACCCCGTCGCCCGTCCATGGACCGGACGAGATGAACTGCTTGGTCCAGGCAATGGACGAACTTTGGTCACATTGTGCGCTAAATCGCGCCGAACTTGCCGGGTAGCCTCTGACTGACATGTGCAACATGTTTGGCGCGTGTTAAGCTCTCGCTAACAAAAGAAAACGGATGATTCGTTGTGGGGATGATTCGCCGTTTGCGTGTAACACGCGGTAGGCAGTTTGGGGCAGCAGGGATGATTGGGCGCAGGACTCAGCGCAATTCCGAGCAAGACGTGGAGGTCAGGCCAAAAGGGTTTGACGACTATGAGGTTCGCCTGGGCGATGTCATGCGCGGCGAGCGTGCCACCAAGGGCAAGTCTCTGCTGGATGTCCAACGTGAACTGCGGATCAAGGCCAACTACATCGCCGCCATCGAAAACGCCGACCCTGATGCGTTCGACACACCCGGCTTTATCGCCGGGTATGTGCGTTCCTACGCCCGGTATCTGGGCATGGACCCGGATGAAACCTTTGAAACCTTCTGCAAGGAAAGCGGGTTTTCGGTGGCGCATGGCATGTCGGCCCAAGCCTCGGTGGTCAAGAAAGGCGGCGGCGACTTGCCGGCGCGTGGACCAATGGGGCGCGACCCGTTCATTTCGCCGAACACGCCTTATCTTCCGGGCCGTGAATCCGTCTTCAGCCAGATTGAACCCCGGGCAATCGGCTCTTCGCTGGTCCTGCTGGCACTGATCGGCGGCATCGGCTATGGCGGCTGGTCGGTTCTCAACAAGATCCAGCAGGTGCAGGTCGCCCCGGTCGAACAAGCGCCGGTGGTGTTGGCCGATCTCGATCCGCTGGCGGCGATCCGGTCCGACACCGACGATGATATCGACGGCTTGCAGGCCCCCAGTGCAGAGGCGTTGGATCGTCTGTATCGGCCGCAGGCGCTGGACGTGCCGGTGCTGGTGGCGCGCGATGCGCCGATCTCGACGCTCGATCCGCGCACCGTAGGCACCTTCCGCCCGCCGGAACTGCCCGAGGTGGCTATGGCCGAAGTGCACACGGTCGAGCGCACACCGCTGCCGCAAGTGGTCGAACAGGTGGACACTGCGCTCAAGATCGTTGCGGTAGAACCTGCCTGGATGCGGGTCACCGCAGCCGATGGCAGCGTGATCTTCGAGGGAACGCTTGGCACGGTCGAAAACGGCAACGTCTTCGAGGTGCCGCTGACAGAAGAGCCCCCGCAACTGCGCGCAGGGGCATCGGGCAGCGTGTATTTCTCGATGAACGGCCAGCATTACGGCCCGGTCGGTAAGCCCGGAACCGTGTCCAAGGGCGTGATCCTGTCCAAGGACGCGGTTGCCGAAAACTACGCCGTTGCCGATCTCACGTCCGAGGCCAACAGTGCGCTGCGGCGTCTGGTGGCCGAGCTTCAGACCCAAGCGACCGAAGCCCCGGCAGAGTGATCTTGCCATTGCGGCGGGCTTGCCCCCGGACTATCTAAAGGCCAGACCTCAGACTGACGCGGATCCGTTTTCATGTCTCTGAACCACGTGCGCCCCTGGCGCGACATCTATCGCCGCAAATCCCGCCAGATCATGGTCGGCAACGTTCCGGTGGGCGGCGACGCGCCGATCGCCGTGCAAACCATGACCAACACGCTGACGACCGATGTCGCCGCGACCGTGGCGCAGGTACAGGCGGCGGCCGAGGCCGGAGCGGATATCGTGCGCGTATCGGTCCCGGACGAGGCGTCGTCGAAGGCGTTAAAGGAGATCGTGCGCGAAAGCCCGGTGCCGATCGTGGCGGATATCCATTTCCACTATCGGCGCGGCATCGAGGCCGCCGAGGCCGGCGCCGCGTGCCTGCGCATCAACCCGGGCAATATCGGTGATGAAAAGCGGGTGAAAGAGGTCATCAAGGCCGCGCGCGACCACAATTGCTCGATCCGCATCGGCGTGAACGCGGGCAGTCTGGAAAAGCACCTGCTGGAGAAATATGGCGAGCCGTGCCCCGAGGCGATGGTGGAAAGCGGGCTCGAACATATCCGCATCCTGCAGGACAATGATTTCCACGAATTCAAGATCAGCGTGAAGGCCAGCGACGTTTTCCTGTCGGCTGCTGCCTATCAGGGCATCGCCGAGGCCACCGACGCCCCGATCCATCTGGGCATCACCGAGGCCGGGGGGCTGGTCAGCGGCACGATCAAATCGGCCATCGGGCTGGGCAACCTGCTGTGGATGGGGATCGGCGACACGATCCGCGTCAGCCTGTCCGCCGATCCGGTCGAAGAGGTGAAGGTCGGTTTCGAGATCCTAAAATCTCTTGGCCTGCGCCATCGGGGCGTGAACATCATCTCATGCCCGTCCTGCGCGCGGCAGGGGTTCGACGTGATCAAGACGGTCGAGACGCTGGAAAAGAGGCTGGAACACATAAAGACCCCCATGAGCCTGTCGATCATCGGCTGCGTCGTGAACGGCCCCGGCGAGGCGCTGATGACCGATGTCGGCTTTACCGGCGGGGGCGCGGGTTCGGGCATGGTCTATCTGGCGGGCAAGGCCAGCCACAAGATGTCGAACGAACAGATGATCGACCACATCGTCGAGCAGGTGGAGAAGAAGGCGGCCGAGCTGGACGCCGCGGCCGAGGCGGCTGAATAGAAACAAAAAAAACCGCAGCACCTGGCTGCGGCTTTTCTCTGTGGTGTCGTATCCGGTCTCGACCTCTTGGCCGACTATCCCTGTTCGGCGCGCACGGCGTCGGCGATCTGCTGCATCTGATCGGCCTTCAGATAACCGCGCAACATTTCCGTACCCAGCACGAAGCTGGGCGTGCCAGAAATCTTGAGCCGTTGCGCCAGTTCGCGGGTCTGGGCGATTTCATCTGTCACCGCGTCGCTATCCATTGCAGCCAAGATCGCATCGCTGTCCAGGCCCAGCCCGTCGGAGATGCGGCGCAGGGCTACTTCGGTCACGTCTCCGCCGAATTCCATCAGCGCGTCATGCACCTGCTTGTAGGCGTCGTCGCCTGCGACTTGCTTGGTCGCGATAGCAAAACGTGACGACAACACCGAAGCGTCGCCAAGGATCGGGAACTCTTTGATGATAAAGCGGATGTTTCCATCCTGTGCCAGCAGGGCGTCGACCTCGGGCACCGCTCGGCGGCAATAGCCGCAGCGATAGTCCATGAACTCGACCAGAGTGATGTCGCCGTCTGGATTACCACCCACCCAGCTGTAGCCGTCGTTGAACAGCGCCTCGGCATTGGCTGCGACCAGGTCTTTGTCGGCTGCGGCTTCGGCTGCGGCGTTGCGCTGCTCCAGAATGTTGACCGCTTCGATGATGACCTCGGGGTTTTCCAGCAGATATTCGCGCACGGCCGCGCCGAACTCGGCCTTTTCGTCGGGACTCATCGCGCTCAGGTCCAGCGCCTGCGCGGGGCCGGATATCAGGGTAAGCCCCAGAAGGGCAGGTGCTACGTGTCTGAGGATCATTTCCGTTTCCTTTTCGATTTCTCAGCTCGTTCTGCGGCAATCAGCACATCCTGTGCCCGTTGCCAACCCGGTGAGCCTTCGGGCAATTGCCCGACGGCGCGTCTTGCGTGGATGCCCGCATCGGCCAGGCGGCCTTGCAGGGCATAGCGTTCGGCGGTGACGGTCGCGGCCATGCCGGGCTGTCCCAGCTTGGCATAGGCCACCCCCAGATCCTGCATCAGCCGCAGGTTTCGATAGTCGCGGGCGCGTGCCTTTTCAAGCACTTGCAGGGCTTCCTTCGTACGCCCTTCGGCCAGCAACCCGCGCCCGTACCCGGCCATGATCAGAGCATCGCGCGGCGCCAGTTCCATGGCCTTGGCATAGGCGTTGACCGCTTGCGCAAACCGGCGGTTTTCCAGCAGGATCTGACCTTTCAACTCGTAATAGTACGGATCCTCGGGCCGGATCGCCAAGGCCCCGTCGATGGACGACAGGGCCGCACCCAGATTGCGGTTCTGGTGATGGGCGGCGGCTTCGCGCATCAGGCGGATGTCCCGTGCGCTTTCTTCTTTGGCGCGGCGCAGGGTCCAGCTGGGCGAGCGCAGGAAGGCCGACAGTTTGCCCTTCACCCGCGCGAACCAGTAGTCGGCGTTCGGGTCGGGTTTGGCGCGGTCGCCGAATTCATCCAGAAAGGCCTCGGCGGCGCGCAGACGCTCGCGGCTGGTGGGGTGCGACCGCATGTAGGGGTCCTGATTGGCCTCGCTCAGCAATTCCTGGCCGGCGAATTTCCGGTGCAGGGCGACCATGCCGCTGGGCGAGATCTCGGCCCAACGCAGGTATCCGGCCGCGCTGCGGTCGGCCGAGGCCTCTTCGGCGCGGGTGTGGCCCAGAAAGCTGCGCAGCGCCGAGGCGGATGTTCCGGCGGCGATCCCGGCTGCGGCCTCGCCGCCCCCTGCAGCCGCGGCGATCATGGCCAGCGCGGTTCCGAACCCGGCGGCCCGCTTGGCGGCGCGCAGGTTTTCGGCCCGCCGGGCCAGATGCCCGTTGGCGATATGGGCGGCCTCGTGCGCGATGACGGCCTGCAGCATCTCGGGGCTGTCGACGCTGAGGATCAGCCCGTGGTTCACGTAGATCGTGTTGTAGTCGATCACGAAGGCGTTGAACGTATCGTCCTTGACCACCAGAACGCGCACGCGGTTGGTGTTCAGCCCCGCCGCGCGCAGGATCGGAAAGGCCAGTTCGCGCAGCCCGTGTTCGATATCTGGGTCGCGGATCAGGCTTTGCGCGTGGCTTTGCGCGGTGGCCGCGATCCACAGCGCCACCGCCAGCAGAAATGCCGGGATTGACGCCAGCCGGGATCCGCGTTCAAAAGCCATGGTCGCAACATGGGAGATGGGCATGCGAAACTCAACCCGGTCGGGCGTTGATCCCTTCATCGTGATGGACGTGATGGAGGCCGCGCGCCGCGCTGAAGAGGCCGGGCGTCACATCATCCACATGGAAGTCGGCCAGCCCGGAACCGGCGCGCCTCAAGGCGCGTTGGAGGCGCTGGCCCGCGCGATGCGGCACGGCCCGCTGGGCTATACCGTCGCGCTGGGTCTGCCGGCGCTGCGGCAACGCATCGCACGGATGTATGGCGAATGGTACGACGTAGACCTGAACCCCGAGCGGGTGGTGATCACCCTGGGATCCTCAGGCGGATTCCTGCTGGCCTTCACCGCGCTGTTCGACAGCGGCGACCGGGTGGGGATCGGCGCGCCGGGTTATCCGTCCTATCGTCAGATCTTGCGGGCGCTGGGGCTGGTGCCGGTCGATCTGCCGACTGCGCAGGAAAACCGCCTGCAACCCGTGCCACAGGATTTTGCCGGGCTCGACCTGCAGGGGCTGATGGTGGCCTCGCCCGCAAACCCGACCGGAACCATGCTGGACCACGCCGCCATGGGCGCGCTGATCGAGGCCGCGCAGGGGCAGGGTGCTTCGTTCATCAGTGACGAAATTTATCACGGGCTGGAATACGAGGCCAAGGCGGTCACTGCTCTGGAATTGACCGACGAGTGTTATGTCATCAACTCGTTTTCCAAGTATTTCTCGATGACCGGCTGGCGCGTCGGCTGGATGGTGGTGCCCGAGGATCAGGTGCGCGTGGTCGAACGCATCGCCCAGAACATGTTCATCTGTGCGCCCCATGCCAGCCAGGTCGCCGCGCTGGCCGCGATGGATTGCGAGGACGAACTGCAGGGCAACCTAGCCGTCTATCGCCGCAACCGCGACCTGATGCTGAAGGGCCTGCCCGAGGCCGGGTTCACCAACATCGCGCCTCCGGACGGGGCGTTCTATGTCTATGCCGATGTCTCGGACCTGACCCAGGACAGCCGCGCTTTTGCCGCCGAGATCCTGGACAAGGCCGGCGTCGCCGTGACGCCGGGGTTGGATTTCGACCCAGTGCGCGGCCATACGACCCTGCGCTTTTCCTACGCCCGGTCGACCGAGGACATCGAGCAGGGCCTGGAACGGCTCCGCAGCTTCATGGTGGATCGCCGAGCCGCGCAGAAGTCGGCCTGAGGCGTTCACAAACCGGCCGTGCTGCGATAGGCTGCCGCCAAACGATCTCGGGAAAACTTGAGGCCATGAGCAGGATCCTTTTCGCACTCGCCCTGATCTGGGCGCTGATCGGCGCGGCATGGGCGCAGGACTTCAATGCTTTGGCGCGTGTCCTGCCCGAGGATAGCCGGATCATCGACGATGACGGCGCGGGCGTGCAGGTCCAGCTGGGGCTAAGCCAGGGCGTGCCATATCGCATCTTCACCCTTCAAGACCCGTACCGGATGGTGATCGACTTCAAGGAAGTCGACTGGAGCGGGTTGAACCGCGAGGCCTTCCTGCAGACCCGGCGCATCAGCGCGGTTCGGTTCGGGGCCTATGTGCCCGGCTGGTCGCGTCTGGTGCTGGAACTGGGGGCGCCGCTGGCGGTGGACCGGGCCGCGATGCGTGTCGATCCGGCCTCGGGCGCGGCGGTGTTGACCCTGAACCTGAAAGGCACCGATTTCGAAAGCTTCGCCGCAAGCGCGGGCGCGCCGCACACGCCCGGATGGGATCTGCCGCCCCCGGCCGATCTGCCGGCGCTGCGCGGCGCGGATGACCGACGGGCGCTGCGGGTGATGCTTGACCCGGGCCATGGAGGCATCGACCCCGGCGCCGAGGCGGGCGGAACCAACGAAAAGACCTTGATGCTGACCTTCGCCCGCGAACTGCGCGAGGAACTGCTGCGCGCGGGCGGGTTCGAAGTAGTCCTGACGCGGGCCGACGATCATTTCGTCTCGCTGGAACGGCGGATCGCGCTGGCGCATCGCGCCGCAGCCGATGTCTTCATCTCGCTGCATGCCGACGCGCTGTCCGAGGGGCAGGCCCACGGCGCCACGATCTATGTCCTGTCCAACGAGGCCTCGGACGTGGCCAGCCGCAAACTGGCCGAGCGGCACGACCGCGACGACCTGATCGCCGGCGTTGATCTGAGCGGCTCGGACGACCAGATCGCCGACGTTCTGCTGGACATGGCCCGGCAAGAGACCCAGCCCCGGACCGAGGCGCTGGCGCAGACGCTGGCCAACGGCATGGCGCAACAGGGCGGGCCGATGAACCGCCGCCCTGTCCGTCGGGCCTCGTTTTCGGTACTCAAGGCCGCCGACATCCCGTCGGTTCTGGTCGAACTTGGGTTCTTGTCCAGCCCCAGAGATCTGAAAAACCTGAAAAATCCCGAATGGCGATCCACCATGGCGCGCGGCATCCGTCAGGGGCTTCAGGCTTGGCGGCAGCAAGATCTGGCCCGCCGCGACCTGATTGGGCAGTGACCCTGCGGCGCAAAACGGCTAGTATCGGCGCGGGTGCTTTGACCCTTGTGTGCAGCGGCACTATATAGGCGGCACCGCGAACAAAAGGCAGCAACGTGATCCGGTTCATTCTTTCGATTTTCGGGGCGATCTTCAGCCTCGTGACGCTTGGTATCTTCATGGCGGCGCTGGTGATCGGCGCGGTGTTCTGGATGTACGGCCGTGACCTGCCCAGCCACGAGTCGTTGGCCCAGTACAAGCCGCCCACCATCAGCCGTATCTATTCGGGCGAAGGCCACCTGATTGACGAATTCGCCCAAGAGCGCCGCCTGTTTACCCCGTCCGAGGAAATCCCCGACCTGGTCAAGCAGGCCTTCATCTCGGCCGAGGATAAGAATTTCTACACCCACCAAGGCTATGACCCGCGCGGCATCATCGCCGCCGCGGTCGAGGCGGTGAAGTCCAAGGGCGAAAACGTTCGCGGGGCCTCGACCATCACCCAGCAGGTGATGAAGAACTTCCTTCTGTCGGGCGACCGCCGGGCCGAGCGCAAGATCAAGGAAATCATCCTTGCCACCCGCCTGGAAGAGACGCTGGACAAGGAACAGATCCTCGAGCTTTATCTCAACGAGATCTTCCTGGGCCAGAACTCCTACGGCGTGACCGCTGCCGCGCAGACCTATTTCAACAAGACCTTGCAGGAACTGGCCCCGCATGAGGCGGCGACGCTGGCGGCGATGCCCAAGGCGCCGTCGGACTATCACCCGGTCCGGCAGAAGGATCGCCTGCTGGCGCGGCGCAACTATGTGCTGCGCGAAATGTACCAGAACGGGTACATCGACAAGGCGACCTATGAGACCGAAGTGGCGCAACCGCTGCGCTCGGTCCAGAACGGCGATTTCGAAAGCTTCCGCACCGCGCTGCCGCCGCGCGACTATTTCACCGACGAGATCCGCCGTCAGCTGAGCGAGGATTTCGGCGAGGGCGAATTTTTTACCGGCGGTTTCACCGTCCGCGCCTCGGTGGACGAAGAGATGCAGGTCGAAGCCGCACTTGCCCTGCGCGAGGCCTTGCAGAAATACGACCGGTCGCGCGGGAAATGGCGCGGAACCGGCCTGACCATCCCCGAGGAAATATTGGCCGACGAGGCACAATGGCGCGCAGAGCTGGCCAAACTGGAGGTTCCACGCGACGTGGTGCTGCCCACGCCGTGGTATCCGGCGGTGGTGCTGGACGTTGCTGACCAGCAACTGACCGTGGGGGTCGAAAACGGTCCGGCCGACGGCATCATCCCGCGCAGCGACATCAAGTGGATGCAGGGCGATTTCCGCGCCAATTTCAAGCGCGGCGACGTGATCCTTGTGATAGCCGCCGAAGACGGCCAGTGGTCGGCCCGCCAGATCCCCGAGGTTCAGGGCGGATTTGTCGCGATGGACGTGAACTCGGGCCGCGTTCTGGCGGTACAGGGCGGGTTCTCGTACCAGGACTCGGTGTTCAACCGCGCCACCCAGGCGCTGCGCCAGCCCGGTTCGGCCTTCAAGCCCTTCGTCTATGCCGCCGCGCTCGACAGCGGCTACAGCCCGGCGACCATCGTGGTGGATGCGCCCATCGAGGTGAATACGCCGCAGGGTCTGTGGACCCCCAAGAACTCGACCAACAAGTTCTATGGCCCCACGCCGCTGCGCACCGGGATCGAGCAGTCGCGGAACCTGATGACCATTCGCCTGGCACAGGAAGTTTCGATGCCCGTGGTCGCAGGTTATGCGGAACGGTTTGGCGTGTACGACAACATGGGCCCCTACCTGGCCAACGCGCTGGGGGCCGAAGAGACGACGCTCTACAAGATGGTTGCGGCCTATGCGATGTTTGCCAACGGTGGCGAGCGGGTCAAACCCACCCTGGTCGACCGGATCCAGGACCGGTTTGGCAAGACGATCTATCGGCATGATGATCGTCAATGCCTCGATTGCAATTCCAGCTGGCTGGAACCCGATGCGGCCCCCACCATCGTCGACGACCGCGAGCAGGTGATGGACCCGATCACCGCCTATCAGCTGACCTCGATGATGAAGGGCGTGGTGGATCGCGGTACCGCGTCGCGTGTGGTCAACCTGCCGGTTCCGACGGCTGGCAAGACCGGTACGACCAACGAATCCAAGGACGCCTGGTTCATCGGCTTCACCTCGAATATCGTGGCCGGCTGCTATATCGGCTATGACCGTCCGCGCCCGATGGGGAGGGGGGCCTATGGCGGCACGCTGTGCGGGCCGGTCTTCCAGAGCTTCATGGAAAAGGCAGTCGCGAAATACGGCGGCGGCCCGTTCGAAGTGCCCCCGGGCGGCCATTTCATCAAGATCGACCGGTTCAGCGGCGCGCGGCTGCCGGAAGATGCGACCGGCGATTACGTCGTAGCCGAATATTTCCGCGATGGTGTCGATGGTTTCATCGACCGCGTGTACGACGGCGGTTTCGCGATGGGATCCGACCTGCCTCTGTTCGAGGAGGTCACGAGCGGAGGCCGTCAGGTTCGGACATCGACCGGCGAAACGGTCATCGTGGGACCCAAAGCCAGCCAAGGCGATCTGCAGGGCGGCGGACTTTACTGATCCGCCACCGAGCGGGGGAAAGCTATGCAAACCCGCGCGGGTCATCTTGTGGTGGCCTGAACCTCTTGCTATCACGCAGGCCTGATTGAGCAAGTTGGGACCTGACCATGCGCGCCGAAATCCAGAACATCGTGGCCGAGATCCAAAAATCGCTGGAGCTGCTGGCCCAGCGTATGGACTATGAAACCGCGCCGCACCGGCTGGAGGAGTTCAACGCCCGCGTCGAAGACCCCAACCTGTGGGACAACCCCGAAAACGCGCAGAAGCTGATGCGCGAACGGCAGGTTCTAGTCGATGCGATCGAGACCTACGAGTCGATCAAGACCGATTTGAACGACAATGTCGAACTGATCGAACTGGGTGAGATGGAAGACGACGAAGAAGTCGTCAAGGATGCCGAAGAGGCCCTGAAAAAGCTGCGCGACAAAGCGGCCGAAAAAGAGCTCGAGGCGCTGCTGGACGGCGAGGCCGACGCCAACGACACCTTCCTGGAAATCAACGCGGGCGCCGGGGGCACCGAAAGCTGCGATTGGGCCTCGATGCTGGCGCGGATGTATGTCCGCTGGGCCGAGAAGAAGGGCTACAAGGTCGAGCTGCAGTCAGAAACCCCGGGCGAAGAGGCGGGGATCAAGTCGGCGGCCTACAAGATCTCGGGCCACAACGCCTATGGCTGGCTGAAATCCGAAAGCGGCGTGCACCGGCTGGTGCGGATTTCGCCCTATGACTCGGCGGCCAAGCGGCACACATCGTTCAGCTCGGTCTGGGTCTATCCGGTGGTGGACGACAATATCGAGATCGAAGTGAACCCGGCGGATATCCGCGTCGATACCTACCGGTCCTCGGGGGCGGGCGGTCAGCACGTCAACACGACCGACTCGGCGGTTCGGATCACCCACATCCCGACCGGCATCGTGGTGACAAGTTCGGAAAAATCGCAGCACCAGAACCGCGACATCGCCATGAAGGCGCTTAAATCGCGCCTCTACCAGATGGAACTGGACCGTCGAAACGCCGAGATCAACGCCGCGCACGAGGCCAAGGGCGACGCGGGCTGGGGCAACCAGATCCGGTCCTACGTTCTGCAGCCCTATCAGATGGTCAAGGACCTGCGCACGGGTTACGAGACCTCGGACACCAAGGGTGTTCTGGACGGTGATCTGGATGGGTTCATGGCGGCCACGCTGGCGATGAACGTATCGGGCAAAAGCCGGGCCGAGGCGCAGTCGGACGCCTGATTGCGCACGGGGCGGGTGGCACACCGACAAAAGATACATACAAAACACCGGGTTTAAATACGATCCGTCCATCGCTAGGCTGAGTTCGATCATAGCCTGGACGTAACCCCATGACCCCAATCGAAACTTCGGCCGTCGAACTGCTGAGCAAGCTGCGCGCGGGGCAGGTTTCGGCCGTCGAAGTGATGCGCGCGACGCTGGACCGGATCGCGCAGGTCAACGACCGGGTCAACGCCATCGTGGCACTGCAGGATGAAGATGCACTGATGGCGCAGGCGCAGGCGGCCGACGGCCATGCCCGGCATGGCCCGCTGCACGGTCTGCCAATGGCGGTCAAGGATCTGGTGAACGTGGCGGGCATTCCTTCGACCCAGGGTTCGCCCCTGTTTCGCGGCCATGTGCCCGATGCCGACGACCTCATCGCGGCCCGACTGCGCGCGGCAGGCGCGATCCTGATCGGCAAGACCAACACGCCGGAATTCGGTCTGGGGTCGCATACGTTCAACCCGGTCTATGGCGCAACCCGCAACCCCTATGACCTGACGCGCAGTTGCGGCGGGTCTTCGGGCGGGGCGGCGGTCGCCCTGGCCACGGGAATGCTGGCGCTGGCCGATGGGTCCGACATGATGGGCAGCCTGCGCAACCCGGCCGCCTGGAACAATGTCTATGGCTTCCGCCCGACTTGGGGCCGCGTCCCGTCCGAGCCGGTGGGCGATCTGTATCTTCATCAACTTTCGACGCTGGGTCCGATGGCGCGCAGCCCAGAGGATATCGGGCTGCTGCTGGACGTGATGTCGGGCGCGGACCCGCGCCAGCCCCTGTCGTTCGACAGCGATCCGGTCTCGCCCGTGCCGGTCAGAAGCCTTGAGGACATGCGCATCGGCTGGCTGGGTGACTGGGGCGGGGCCTTCCCAACGGAAGACGGCATTCTGCCGCTGTGCGCGCGCGAGTTGACGCTGTTTGCCCAGTTGGGCGCAACGATCGAGGAGGTACCGCCCCCCTTCGATGCCGAACGGATCTGGGAGTCCTGGATCACACTGCGCTCGTTCAGCGTGGCGGCCGGGCTGCAACCCCTGGCCGACCGCAAACACGCCCTGAAGGACAGTGCCCTATGGGAGCTCGAGCGCGGGCTGGCCTTGACCGCGATGCAGGTGCAGGCCGCCAGCGTGACCCGGTCAGACTGGCACCGGCGGGCGGTTGCGCTGTTTTCCGAATATGACGCGCTGGTGCTGCCAGCAGCGCAGGTCTGGCCGTTTCCGGTGGACTGGCCGTATCCGCGCCGCATCGCCGGGGTCGAGATGGACAGCTATCACCGTTGGATGCAGGTGGTGACGCCGGTCAGCCTGTTGGGGCTGCCCTGCCTGTCGATTCCGGCCGGATTCGGGCCGGGGGGGCTGCCGATGGGGATGCAGCTGTTCGGTCCGCGGGGCAGCGATGCCCGACTGCTGTCGATCGGGGCCGCCTATCATGCGGTTACGCATTGGCCGCAGAAACGGCCGCCCGAGATTTGAAGGAACTGGGAGGACAGACGGAACATGGACAGGCCATTCGGAGTTCCAAAGTTGAAACCCGCCAGCCGCGAAATGCTTCGCACGGCGCTGCGCCGGGGCTGGCAGGACTATTGCCGCGCGCCGATCTTCGGCCTGCTGTTCGCGGGGTTCTACGTTCTAGTGGGTTGGCTGATGGCATGGATCACGGTGCAGACGGGCACCTCGTACTGGCTGGTGCTGGCCGCGATCGGGTTTCCGCTGTTGGGGCCGTTTGCAGCGGTGGGGCTGTACGAGGTCTCGCACCGGCTGGAACAGGGCGCGCCGCTGGATTTCGGCGCGATCTTCGGCGTGGTGATCCAGCAGAGCCGCCGACAGTTGCCGTCGATTTGCGCCATCATCGTTGTGATCTTCCTGTTCTGGTTCTTTCTGGGCCACATGATCTTCGCCCTGTTCATGGGCCTGTCGACCATGACCAACGTGTCCTCGTCGCTCGAGGTGTTCCTGACTGCGAACGGGTTGACCATGCTGGCCGTCGGAACCGTGGTCGGAGCGCTTTTCGCGATCCTGCTCTACATGATCTCGGTGCTGTCGATTCCGATGCTGCTGGATCGTGAACTGGATTTCGTGACGGCGATGATTTCCAGCTATGCCTATGTCGCGGTGAACAAGCGTGTGATGCTCGGGTGGGGCGCGTTCATCGCCGTCACCACCTTCATCGCCATGATCCCGTGGTTTCTGGGCCTGCTGATCGTGCTGCCGCTGTTCGGCCATGCCAGTTGGCACCTGTACCGGCAGATCACGGGGGATAGTGACGGCGAAGAAACCGCCCCAACCTGATCGGTGCGGTCACTGCTGCGGAACCTCGCGCCCCATGTCGATCAGGCGCTGGCGCAGCCGGTCGGCGGCCGGCAGACCGGCCTCGAGCGCATGCACATAGGCGTGGGTCAGGAAGAACGCTGCTGCATCCGCATCGGTCTGCGCGTCTGCGGCCTGTTCATACAGGGCCGCCAAGGCCCGGATGTCGCCGGCCGCATGTGCGTTCAGCAGACGGTCGTCCAGTGCGCTCATTCGGCGGCGGGCCTATCGTGGCGCGCGATCAGCCGCTGTGCGACCCAGTCATGGAACAGATGCGTCGGCCCATCCATCGCCGGTGAGAAATGCCCTCCGTCGAAACCGGGGGCCGCGCGACCGCGCTGCATGCCTTCGACCACGAACACGTCTTCTTCGAACACCAGTTTCCACTGCTCGGTGTTGCGCGCGCGCAGGTCGGCATCTGTGTCCGGCGACGCATAGAACAGATGGATATGTTCCGATGTACGGTCCTGCGCCTCGGGGCGCAGGATGATGGCAAAGGCGTGGTCGCGATGCACGCCCAGCAAAACGTTGGGAAAGGCGGCGATGTATTCGGCGGCCGTGTCCCACTTGGCGCTCAGCCCCGGAAAATCGGGGAAGGTGCGGCCGTCCTCGCCGGTCAGCTGGCGATAGACAAGGGTACCCTGGCCGGAAAACAGGCCGGGCTCCTGGATGTGATAGTGGTCTTCCAGCCGGGAATAGCTGTTCAACCCGGGATGCACCCAGGGCAGGTGATAGCTTTCGCAGTAATTCTCGACCGCCAGCTTCCAGTTGCAGTTCACGTCCAGCCGGAAGGCGCTGTCGGGGCCGCCATGGTACAGCGGCTGGTCGAACTCGGCCCATCGTTCGATCAGCTTGGCGTTGGCATCCTCGAAGGCCGGAGCGGTTCCCGAGACGTTGATCCAGACCACCTCGCTCCAGATATGGCTGCGCACCTCGATCAGGCCCAGTTCGGACCGGTTCACCGCGTCATGCGCGTTCTGGCCCGGCCCGCCCACATGCGGGGTCGCCACCAGGCGACCCTCGGTCGAATAGCACCAGCTGTGATAGGGGCAGCGGATCGCGCCTTCGATCTTGCGCGGTTCGGCCACCAGGATCATGCCACGGTGGCGGCAGATGTTCTGAAACACCCGTACCTGGCCCGACCGGTCGCGCAGCAGCAGCAGGGGGATGCCGAGAAACTCGATCGGGACCGCGTCGCCCGGTTCGGGCACGTCGGCGGTTACGGCCAGTCCGGACCAGCCGTCCAGCAGCAGGGCCTGGCTCTCCTCGGCGTGCAGCCGGGGGTCGGTATAGTGCGCGTTGGGCAGGCCCAGCGCGGTTTCGATGCTTTGGCGAACGGCAGACAGATCGGTCAGGGTGCTGGCCATGTGGTCCTCCTCGGTTGCCACCCAGCCTAAGCAGTCCCACCGCCGGCCCGCTGTCATGTCCGCGACCCGGGTTTTTCTCACAACGACATGTTGGCGGCCTGCCGGGGTGGTCAGGACCGGGCCAGCCGCGCGACCCCGAGGGCCGCCTTCAGATCTTGCCCCAGGAACCGCAGTTCCAACTTTCGGCAGTCGGAGGCGCTTGCGCCTAGCCTGACGCTGTATCCGGTGCGTACCGACGCGGCCGGAGTGGTTGCGTCCGCAAGAACGTAGAAACGGGTGCCGATGGCATCGCGATGCGCCATCATGATTTGTGTCGTCGTGCCTGAGCGGAAGGCCAAGCCGCGCAGTTCGCGCGAAGCCGGTGTCGCACCCGGCGTGACGGGGTCGAAGGCGCGTACGGTCGCGTGGCTGCCCTGGTTCCGGGCAAACAGCAACAGATGGCAGGTGTGCCGCGGCTCTGCGGGATGGGTTTCGATGACATGATGAAACCCGCTGCACAGCAGGGTTTCCTCCCGTTTTATTTGGCCCGTCGCGAAAAACTTCAGCAGGGACGGAGGCAGCGGCGCCGACTCGATTTTCGGTATTTCAGAAAGGGGGGTAAGAAGGATGCGGGCATCAATCCCGAAAAAGCGGCAGATCCGGTCCAGCACATCAGGCCGTGGAAAGCTTTCGCCAGACAGATATCGATTGAACTGGGTGCGATTGATGCCCAGACGGCGGCAGACCTCGGACACCGAGGGATAGCCGCTGACCAGCTGCCGGAGGTTCTCGCCAAGCATTGTGCGCAATTCTTCAGGTGTGCGTGCTTTATGGCCCATGCCTTGTCCAGTCATGGCCTATGGCAACGCAACACGACTGTGCCGACACAGCGTCCGCCGTCGGCCTGAACCGGAATATCGCATAATTTTCCCCAAGAGCTTTCCTGTCGGAAAGAACCGACGCTAGGCTAATGCCTTATAGGCCAAAGGCAATAGGCATTTGGCGATTTTGCACAAACTATTTGGGAAAACCGGCCAGATGACACTGACCGGCGACAGTCTCGAGTGGATATGGAGACAAGCGGCCCCCCTTGCGCGGGGGCGACGACCCGTCAGCTGCCGCGCAGCAGGGCGGCCACGCCGGTCCGGGCGATTTCCATCAGTCCAAGCGGGCGCATCAGGTCGGCAAAGGCGTCGATTTTTTCGGGTGTGCCAGTAATCTCGAAGATGAAGGAATTCAAGGTGCTGTCCACCACGTTGGCGCGAAAGATGTCGGCCAGGCGCAGCGCCTCGACGCGCTTTTCGCCTTCGCCCACGACTTTGATGATCGCCAGTTCTCGCTCGACCGAGGGGCCTTCGACGGTCAGGTCATGCACGTCGTGCACAGAAACGATCCGGCCCAGCTGCGCCTTGATCTGCTCGATCACCTGCGGTGTGCCGGTGGTCACGATGGTGATACGGCTGAGGTGGCCGGTGTGGTCGACCTCGGCCACGGTCAGGCTTTCGATGTTGTAGCCACGTCCGGAAAACAGCCCGATCACGCGCGCCAGGACGCCGGGTTCGTTTTCGACCAGAACGGCGATCGTGTGGCGCTCCTGCACGTCCGAAAACGTCGGGCGCAGGTTATAGGCCGAATGGCGGGTAGAGCCTTTTTTAATGTGTAGGGCAGACATTTATGTCCCTTTCTTCAACTTTCGTGCGCCGGAAGGTCCGGCCGGGTGCGATGGGAGCGATCAGACCAGTACCGAGCCCTTGGAGTCGATCACACCCTGTGTTTCGGCCTCACCCAGCAGCATCTCGTTATGCGCCTTGCCCGACGGGATCATGGGGAAGCAGTTTTCGTGTTTTTCGACGAGGCAGTCAAAGATCACCGGACCGTCGTAATTTATCATCTCCATGATCGCGTCATCCAGATCGGCCGGGTCCGAGCACATGATTCCCTTGGCCCCGAAGGCTTCGGCCAGCTTGACGAAATCGGGCAGGGCCTCGGACCAGGAATGCGAGTAGCGTTCGCCGTGCAGCAGCTCCTGCCACTGGCGCACCATGCCCAGGCGTTCGTTGTTCAGGATGAACTGTTTCACCGGCAGGCGGTATTGGACGGCGGTGCCCATCTCCTGCATGTTCATCAGCCAGCTGGCCTCGCCCGCGACGTTGATCACCAGCGCGTCGGGATGCGCCATCTGCACCCCGATCGAGGCCGGGAAGCCATAGCCCATGGTGCCCAGCCCGCCCGAGGTCATCCAGCGGTTGGGGTCTTCGAACCCAAGGAACTGCGCGGCCCACATCTGGTGCTGGCCCACTTCTGTACAGACGTAGCGGTCACGGTCCTTGGTCAGTGCCTCAAGTCGCTGCAGCGCGTATTGCGGTTTGATCGACTTTTCGCTGTTCGTGTAGGCAAGGCAGTTCACCTTGCGCCAGTCCGAGATCTGGGCCTGCCACTTGGTGACGGCCGCGGCGTTGGTCTTGCGCCCGCGCGCCTTCCACACTTTCAGCACGTCTTCCAGAACATGCGCCACGTCGCCCACGATGGGGATGTCCACTCGGATCACCTTGTTGATCGAGGACGGGTCGATATCGATATGCGCCTTTTTCGACTTGGGCGAGAACGCGTCGATGCGCCCGGTGATCCGGTCGTCGAACCGGGCGCCGACATTGATCATCAGGTCACAGTCATGCATGGCCATGTTCGCCTCGTACAGGCCGTGCATGCCCAGCATTCCGATCCAGTTCTTGCCCGATGCGGGGTAGGCGCCCAGACCCATCAGGGTCGAGGTGATGGGGAAGCCGGTCGCGTCCACCAGCTCGCGCAGCAGTTGGCTGGCGGCAGGGCCCGAATTGATCACGCCGCCGCCGGTATAGAACACGGGCTTCTTGGCGGTTTCGATGGCAGCGACCAGTTCGGTGATCGCGTCCAGATCGCCCTTGACCGCCGGCTGATAATGCGAGGTCGAGGGTTTCGGCGCGGTATAGGTGCCGGTCGCGAACTGCACGTCCTTGGGAATGTCGATCAGCACCGGGCCGGGGCGGCCGGCAGTGGCGACGTGAAACGCCTCGTGCAGGGTTGCGGCCAGCGAATTGGTGTCCTTGACCAGCCAGTTGTGCTTGGTGCAGGGGCGGGTGATGCCCACCGTGTCGGCCTCCTGGAACGCGTCCGAGCCGATCATGAAGGTCGGCACCTGGCCGGTCAGAACCACGATCGGGATCGAATCCATCAGCGCATCGGTCAGGCCGGTCACCGCGTTGGTCGCGCCGGGGCCCGAGGTCACCAGCGCGACGCCGGGCTTCCCGGTCGACCGGGCATAGCCTTCGGCGGCATGGACCGCGCCCTGTTCATGCCGCACGAGGATGTGACGGATGTCGTTCTGCAGAAAGATCTCGTCATAGATCGGCAGGACGGCGCCGCCGGGATACCCGAATACCGTGTCCACGCCCTGATCCTTGAGGGCCTGGACCACCATCTTTGCGCCGGTCATCTCACGTGTCATCTGCTTTGCTCCGTTCGCGACATGTGTCTTGCGTTTGACATAAAAAAGCCCCCGAAGTTTCGGAGGCGCATGGGTTCGATTATGGTGTACCGTTACCGGCCCATGCGCGTGGTTCCTACGATTACGACTAGCGTTTTCATCGCCAGAGGCTCCTTTTTGCGTGCAGGGACATTATGGGTGGGGGGACGGGGCGTCAACAGGCAATCTGGCCAATTTCCTGTCTCTGCGGTCGAATTTTGCGACATTTTATTGCGCAGATTGACGCATGGCCGGAATTTCCGCGAATGGTGCCGCGGGCAAGGGTTCCGAAGTCAGAAAGCGGCAGGTCGATGTCTGAAATGGGCATGAGCCGCACGCGCCGCCGGGTCAGGCTGAAACGGAAAGTGCAAGGACGGAGGCGCGCATGCTTGTGGATTTGGTGGACCTGGGCCGTTATCCGATCGACCGGCCGGACTCGGCGGCCTACCAGCGGCTGATCGCCGATATCCGGCGCGAGCTTGACGCGGACGGGTGCGCGGTGCTGCCCGGTTTCGTGCACGACGGTGGTCTGGCGCAGTTGCTGGCCGAGGCCGAGGCCGTCGCCCCGCGCGCGCATCGCAGTTTCAACCGCACCAACCCCTATTTCACCCGAGACGACCCCCGGTTCGGCATCCGCCACCCGATCCGACGGTTCTATGACCGGTCGAACGCATTTGTACCGGCCGACAACTTCCCCGAGACCGGCCCGTTGCGGCGTATCTATGAATATGATGGCTTTCTGCCCTTTATCCGCGCGGCCCTGAACGAACCCCAGGATCGGTTCTTTCGCTATGACGATCCTCTGGCCGACGTGATCATCAACGTGGTCGAGGAAGGGCAGGGGTTCCCCTGGCATTTCGATACCAACAACTTCACCGTGACTCTGGCGATCCAGAATGCCGAACGGGGCGGGGCGTTCGAATACGCGCCCAACCTGCGCACGCCTGAACACGAGAATTTCGACAAGGTGGCCGCGATCCTCGACGGTGACATGAGCGCTGTCCGGCAACTGGAACTTCAGCCTGGTGACCTGCAGATATTTCGCGGCCGCTACTCGCTGCACCGGGTTGCACCGGTCAGCGGCCCTTGGCCGCGCTATGTGGGTATCTTTTCCTTCGTTGAGGCAGAGGGGATGTGTGGCGGCATAGAGCGGACAAAACAGCTGTACGGCCGCGTGCTGCCGCATCACCTTGCGCGTGCCGGGCGGCGGGCTGACCGTCTGTTGGACTGACCCGCGTCAGTACCCGACGCCGGTGCCCTGCAATACGCCATGTTCCAGCGCATAGCGCGTCAGGCCGGCGGTCGAGGAAATGCCCAGCTTGCGCTTGATGTTCTTGCGGTGGGTCTCGACCGTGCGGACCGAGATGTCCAGCGTCTGGGCCACTTCCTTGTTCGACTTGCCCTGCGCCAGTTCCAGTAGGATCGTCTGCTCGCGCCCGGTCAGCGCTTCGCGGGTGCTGTCGCCCTTGGGCTCCAGAGAGCCGCTGGCCCCGGTGCACAGATAGCGCTCGCCGCGCATCACCGCATCGATGGCCTGTTTGATCTCGTCGGTCGGCACATCCTTGAGGATGTATCCCTTGGCGCCATGGCTCAGCGCAGTCGAGATGTATTCGGGGCTGTCATGCATCGACAGGATCAGGATTCGGGTCTGGGGCAGGCGTTCCAGAATGATCTCGGTGGCGCTCAGCCCGCCCGTGCCGGGCATGTTCAGATCCATCAGAATCACGTCGGGCCGCAGATCCGGGGCCAAGTCGATTGCTTCCTGCCCGTTGCCCAGGGTGCCGACCACGTTAATGTCGTCATAGCTTTCAAGGATCGACTGGATGCCCTCGGCAACCATCGGATGATCGTCGACGATCAGGACTCGGGTCGTGTCTGTCATCAGGAACCGGCCTTTCTTTTGGGTGTCGCGTCTTCCTGCGGCGGCAGCAGGTGGCTCAGCGGCAGGCTGACCTCGATCACCGTTCCGCTCTGCGCGCCGCGTGATGACAGAATGCGCAGGGTCCCGTCAAGCTGTTCGATCCGCTCCTGCATGTTGCGCAGGCCGATCCCGGTGCTGATCTGGCCCGGCCGGCTGCGCAACCCGCGCCCGTTGTCGGTGATGCGCATCGTGGCGCCTCGCTTGTGGCCGCGCAGGTCGATCGTCACCCGCGTCGCGCCGGAATGGCGTTCGACATTGGTCAGCGCCTCTTGCGCGATTCGGTAGAGCGCGATCTTGCTGTCATGGTCCAGACGGTTGCGGAACACGACGGTGGAAAACTCGGTCTCGATCCCCGTGCGTTCGCGGAAATCGTCGGTCAGCGCCTTGAGCGCGGGGCCGAGGCCCAGATCGTCCAGAACACCGGGGCGCAGGTCGCGGCTGATGCGGCGCACCTCGGTGATGGCGGTGCCCAGATTGTCGATCCCCTTGTCCAGCGGCGCCCGCGCACCGTCATGATCGCCTTTTGCGAGGCGCCGGCGCGCATTGTCCAGCGCATAGCGCACTCCGACCAGAATCTGGCTGATCCCGTCATGCAATTCGCGCGCTACGCGGCCGCGCTCTTCCTCCTGGGCGTCGATGACCCGCTTGGTCAACTCTTTCAGCTTGGCATCCGCGAGGCGACGTTCGCGGATGTTCAGCAGCATCCCCGAGGCAAAGACGATCAGCACCGCCGCCAGAACGATGCCGCCGATATAAAGGAAGGTGCGCTGCACGCGCGCCTCGACCTCGGCGCGGGCATTGGCGACGGTGGCAACGATGTCGTCGATGAACACGCCGGTGCCCACCGCCCAGCGCCAGTCCTGCAGGCCGACCACATAGGCGATCATCATCGCCTCTTCCCCGGTCGAGGGCTTCTGCCACATGAAGCTGTGCCACCCGGCGCCTTGCCGGGCCAGCCGGATGAACTCGTCCACCACGGGCACGCCGTTGCTGTCGGTCAGACCTTCCCAGTTGCGGTTGATGAACTCGGTCTGGCGGGGGCTGACCAGGTTGTTGCCGTCATAGTCATAGACGAAAAAGAACCCGTCCTTGCCGTAGATCATCGCCGACAGGATCTGGGCGACGGTCTTCTTGGCCTCTTCGTCATCGGGGGCAGCGCGGCCGTAGATATAGGCAAAGCCGTTACGCGCCTGGGTGACATAATTGCGCAGTTCCTGCTTCTTGGCCTCGATCAGGCGACGCTCCAGCGCCTGTATCTCACGCTCGGCCGTGGCGCGGGATTCGATGGCCACCATCAGCGCGATTGCCGCCACCGCCAGCACCAGCGGGATGGCCGCGACCAGTGACAGTTTCTGCGCATAAGTCAGCGAAAACAGAGATCGAAGTTTCCCCATGGACGAATCGATACGCAAGCCGCGGCGCAAATGCAAAGAGATTGGGCATCTTTCGCCGTTCCGGGCCCGAAAGTCACGCAGACGATAGCGGTAACAGCCGGTTTTGCCATCATGCCGGATCAAAAAATCGCGCGCTCTACGCAGTAGTAGGTATTCACTTTCAAGCGGCCTTGATTAACGTGTCGACACTCGAAGCGACTGGTCCGGGTGCGCCCGGGCCGTGAATGAATGAAGGGGAGGATCACCTGATATGGATCGTCGCAAGTTTCTGAAGACATCGGCACTGGGCGGCTCGGCCGCGGCGGCAACCGCACTGGCGGCACCGGCCTACGCGCAGGGCAAGCGCACGCTGACCATGGTTACCTCGTGGGGCCGCGGTCTGGCGGGCGTGTTCGACAGCGCCCAGCGCTGCGCCGACAGCATCACCGCAATGTCCGACGGCAACCTGACCGTCGACATCAAGGCCGCGGGAGAACTGGTCGGCGCGTTCGAAGTGTTCGACGCCGTGTCGTCGGGCCAGGCCGACATGTACCACGCCGCCGACTATTACTTCGTCGGTCAGCACCCGGCCTATGCCTTCTTCACCGCGGTTCCGTTCGGCATGACCGCGCAGGAACTGGTGAACTGGTACTACTTCGATGGCGGCATGGAACTGCATGACGAGCTGGGTCAGATCTTCGGCCTGAAGTCGTTCCTGGCCGGCAACACCGGCGCGCAGGCCGGCGGCTGGTTCTCGAAAGAGATCAACAGCCCCGAGGACTTCAACGGTCTGAAGTTCCGTATGCCGGGCCTGGGCGGCAAGGCGCTGGGCAAGCTGGGCGCATCGGTCCAGAACATTCCGGGTTCGGAAGTGTACCAGGCGCTGTCGTCCGGTGCGATCGACGGCACCGAGTGGATCGGTCCCTGGGCCGACGAAAAGGCCGGCTTCCAGGAGATCACCAAGATCTACTACACCGCTGGCTTCCACGAGCCGGGCGCGGGCCTGTCGCTGGCAACCAACCGCGAAGTGTTCGAAAGCCTGTCGCCGGCGCACCAGAAGATCATCGAGATCGCGGCCGCCGAAGCGCACCAATGGAACCTGGCGCAGTTCCTGGCCAACAACGGTGCGGCGCTGCAGCGTCTGCAGGCCGGTGGCGTGAAGGTCATGGAATTCCCCGACAGCGTCTGGGATGCCTTCGGCAAGGCCAGCCAGGACGTTCTGGCCGAGAACATGGGCGACGAGCTGTTCAAGAAGGTCCATGACAGCGCAATGGCGTCGATGAAGGCCTCTTCGTCGTGGCTGAACATGTCGTCGGGCGTCTACACCGCGCAGCGCGACCGCGTTCTGGGCTAACTGGCCAACTGGCAATCATTCGGTTTCCCCGCCTCGCGCGGGGAAGCCATTTCTGTTGCAGGTGCGCGGATCGGTCAAATTCCGGTATAATCAGCATCGCAACTGACGGGACCTGGGGACATCATGCAGGACGAAAACGGTATCTCGTTCTTCGGCGCCCTGTGGAACGGACTGCTCTGGTTCGTTCAAAACATCGCCGAAGCCTTCTATAATTTCGGATACGCGATCACGCATCCGCAGCTGTGGCTGGACTGGTCGAACAAAGAAGCGATCATGCGCTTCGTCTATTATGGCGGATCGGTCGAGTTCTTCTTCGTGGTCTTCACAGGCTTTCTGGTGATGACGGCCATCGGCATCTATCACCGGAATTTCATGTGGGGCGTCGTGCGCGTTCTGGAAGGCTTTGCCAACACGACGGGTCGGTTCTTTGCCTGGGCTGGCCTCCTGATGGTGATCCAGCAGATCGTCATCGTGTTCATGCAGCGTGTTTTCGCGCGGCCCGACATGGCGTTCGGCCTGGGTATTCCGTTTCAGATGGATATCAGCTGGTACGCCGAAGAGCTGAAGCTGTACAATGCGCTGGTCGTCTGCCTGTGTTGCACCTACACCTTCGTGCAAGGCGGCCATGTCCGGGTTGACCTGATCTATGCCGGCATCTCGCACCGGGCCAAGCGCGTGGTCGACATGCTGGGCTCGATCCTGTTCATGATGCCCATCGCGGTTCTGGTCTGGCTGTATGGCTGGTTCTTCCTGTGGCGGCACCTGATCGTGCCGAATCCTTCGGCCAGCGACACGCTGGACCGGCTGGTGATGAAATCCCGCGCGCTGCGCTGGAACGTCGAAACCATCGGTTTCAGCCCCAACGGCTTCAATGCCTACTTCCTGTTCAAGATCCTGCTTGTGGCCTTTGCCGCGATGGTGTTCCTGCACGCGATCGCGTTCTTCTACCGGTCCTATCTCGAATTCGTCGAAGGCCCGGAAAGCGCTGGAAAATACCTTGACAAGGACAGCCTTGGCGAAGGTGAAGAAGCCTACGAAGGCACACATTAAGGACGGAGACCCAGACACATGCTATTCGGACTTGATGGCGTCGAGATAGGCCTCATTATCGTATTTCTCTGCCTGTTTGGCGGGATTCTCAGCGGCTTTCCGGTGGCGTTTGCCATCGGCGGGGCCGGCATCATCTCTTTCGGGATCATCGCCGCGCTGGACAGCGCCGGATTGCTGATCCACCAGGCGATCGACACAAGCTCGCAAGCCTATCGGGACCTCGTGAATTCGGGCGTGAAACCCGATGTGATTTCCGTGTTCCGATATCCGGATCTGCCAAGGATTGCCGAGCCGGTCTTCGCCTCGGGCTGGGAAACCGCGCTGGACCGCAACGTGTCCTTCATCGTGAACCGCATCAACGAACGGGTTCTGGCCGGTCAGTCGATCGAGACTCTGCTGGCGGTGCTGATGTTCGTGCTGATGGGCATCACGCTGGAACGCTCGAAAATCGCCAACGACCTGCTGACCACCATGGCGCGCGTCTTTGGGCCGCTGCCGGGCGGTCTGGCGGTGTCGATCGTGGTCGTGGGTGCGTTCCTTGCGGCCTCGACCGGGATCGTGGGCGCGACCGTGGTGACGATGGGCTTGCTGGCCCTGCCGACCATGCTGCGCAACAACTACTCGCCGGAACTGGCGACTGGCGTGATCGCGGCCTCGGGCACGCTGGGCCAGATCATTCCGCCCTCGATCGTGATCGTTCTGTTGGGCACTCTGGCGGGAGACCTGTATTCGACTGCGCAAGAGACCCGCGCAGTCGAGGCGGGCTGTACCGACGCGCTGACATATCTGGGTGAGCCGGCCGTGGTTTCGGTGGGGACGCTGTTCCAGGCGGCGCTGCTGCCGGGGATCATGCTGGCGCTGCTTTATGCGCTCTACGCATTTGGCTACGCGTTGTTGAACCCGCACAAGGCGCCTGCGGTCGAACTGTCGGGTGGCAGCGGCGAGCCGATCACGCGTTCGGAAGGGCTGACCTGGCTGCTGGGTGCTCCGGTCGCTCTGATCGTGGGCGCGGTGCTGCTCGGCAACCTAGGCGTCATCGGCAGCCAGAATATCACGGTTTCGGGATTCTCGGATATCGGTGAGGCAGCCACGCTGCGTACCAACGTGTCCGAAGAGTGCAAGGCCTCGATGATCGAACTGCATGGTCAGGAGGCCTGGGACAAGGCTGTGGCCGAGCAGGAAGCCATCGACGCTGCCGGCGGCGTGACCGAGTCGCAGCGGCTGAGTGAGGAAGAGCTGGTTGCCGCGCGTGAAGCCAAGATCGCCGCCGCCGCACCGATCGGTACCGGTGTTGCAGTGATTGTCGTGCTGCTGGGGCTGACGCTGGTGATGGGCCGGGGCATCGCGCCGTCGCAATCGCCGCAGCCGCTGATCGTGGGGGCAATCGGGCTTGTCCTGATGCTGCTGGTCGATGTGCTGCTGATCGCGCCGACCACCTCGTCGGGGGCCACGTTCCTGCTGTTGGCGCTGCCGTTCGCACTGGCAATGTATGGCTGCAAAGCCGCGGCGGCGCGCTGTGCCACCAATGATCTGATCCGCGTGGTGTTCCCGCCGCTGGTTCTGATCATCGCGGTTCTGGGCTCGATCCTGGGCGGCGTGACCAACCCGACGCCGGCGGCGGCGCTGGGGGCGGGCGGGGCCATCATGCTGGCGGCCTATCGCAAGCTGCAGGACCAGGGGCGGTCGGGCAAGGTGATCATCTGGTCGACCTTCGCGGTCATCATCTGCCTGCTGCTGGGCGTGAACTTTGACCTGCGCATCAATCAGGGTGGCGTCTCGGTCGAGAGCTGGATCGCCTTCATCCTGGCCTATGCTGCCTATCTGTACGCGCTGTTCGGCCTGCTGTTCGCGTGCTGGGTGTTGTTCACAAGCGGCGTGCTGACACCGGTGGTGCGGGAAACCGCCAAGGTGACCTCGATGGTCTTCACCATCCTTATCGGCTCGCAGCTGCTGAACCTCGTGGTGATCTCGTTCGGCGGGGAGCACTATATCCAGCAGTTCCTGAGGAGCTTCGACAACGAATTCACGGTCTTCCTGATCGTGATGTTGGTGCTGTTCATCCTGGGCTTCGTGCTGGACTTCCTCGAGATCATCTACATCGTGATCCCGATCGTGGGGCCGGTGATCTATGGCGGGTCGTTCGATCCGAAATGGGTGACGATCATGGTGGCGGTGAACCTGCAGACCTCGTTCCTGACGCCGCCATTCGGGTTCGCGCTGTTCTATCTGCGCGGCGTGGCGCCGAAAGAGGTGACGACGGGCCATATCTACCGCGGGATCATCCCCTTCGTGCTGATCCAGGTGGTGGGCATAGCGATCCTGTGGTTCTTCCCGTCGATCGTGACCATCGTTCCGGACCTGATCCCGAACTGACAGGTCTTGGCGTTTTCAAATTGAAAAGGGGGCCGCGTGGCCCCCTTTGCTTTGCCACCGGCTGACGCCGGTTGTCAGGTGAACTGGATCAGGTCACAGCGGTTTCCGAACGGGCCCTGCCAAACGGCAACAATGCATAGGGTTTGTGGCGCGACTCCTCCTCGAACAGAACGCCCTTGGCCCGCATGTCCGCGTGATCGCGGGCGAAATCATCGGTGGCTAGGAAGAAGCCCACCCGGTCGCCGGTCTGGTTGCCGATGGCGGCCTGCCGATCGGCCCCATCGGCCTTGGCCAGCACCAGCCCAGCGCCGCCGCCGGGCGGGGTGACGAGAACCCAGCGTTTGCCGTCGCCCAGTTCGACATCCTGGGTCAGTCGAAAGCGCAGCGTCCGGGTGTGGAACGCGATCGCGTCCTCATAGTCCGGCACCACCAGGGTGACGGCTTGCAAGGTTTGCCGCATGGATGTTCAACCCCTGGTCGGGTGTCGGTCGGGAAGCTGGATGCTTGCGACCTGTTCGGCAATCGGAGCGGCCGCCAGCGGATGGTGTTCGCTGTTCGAGAAGGCCGAGGGGTCGCTGACCGATTGCCACCTGTTGCCCAAATAGACTTCCAGGCCCGCGAACTTGGCCTTGTACCCCATCTTGGGGCTGCCCGGCACCCAATAGCCCAGATAGACATAGGGCAGGCCGGCCTCGCGCGCGATATCGATATGGTCGAGGATCATGTAGGTGCCCAGAGAGTTCTGCGGCTGATCGGGGTCGTAGAAGGAGTAGACCATGCTCAGCCCGTCATCCAGGACGTCGGTCAGGCTGACGGCGATCAGGTTGCCGGTTTCCGGGTCGGCATATTCCACCACGCGGCTGCGGATCGGGGTTTCCTCGATCATCGCAGCAAATTCGAACACGTCCATATCGGCCATTCCGCCATCTGCGTGACGCGCATCGAGATAGCGCCGGAACAGTTCGTACTGGTCATCGGTGGCCCAGGGCGAGGTTGCACGCCGCTGGAGATGCGCGTTGCGTCGCGCCGCGCGTTTCTGGCTTTTGCTCGGGTGGAACGCCGACACGTCAATCCGCGCCGAAAGGCAGGCGGCGCAATCGGCGCAGGATGGCCGGTACAGTACGTTCTGCGAGCGCCTGAATCCCTGTTGCGACAAGGCGTTGTTCAGGTGATCGGCACCTTCACCCTGAAGCGCGGTGAACAGCTTCCGCTCAACCCTGCCCTCGAGATAGGGGCAGGGTTGTGGTGCAGTCACATAGAACTGCGGCGCAATCGGCAGCGTGTGTCGCATGAAGGCCCCGTGTTTCCTCGGGGATGATGATAGCAACGCAAATCCGGGTCGCCAAGTCCCTGAAACGGTTGGGTTCAGGCGCGCTGGTTCAGCATGACGGTGCCCAGGAAGGCATCGGTCAGGCCCTGGTTGCGGGCGCTGGTCAGCATCATGATGACCGAGATGATCTGCAGGATCGGGAAGGCCATGCTAACGAAATACCCCGCAGTGTGGGCCACGGCCTTGCCGGTGTCCATCCGTTCGCCGAAGGCGTCGCGCAGCTCGATTCCCATGAATCGCATGCCCAGCGTGGCAGAGCCGTTGGCGATGGTGACCACCCGGTAGACAAAGCTGACCGCTGCGTAGATCAGCGCAAGCACGAAAAGCCCCATGCCAAAGGTCAGCAGAATGGCGACCGTGCATAGCAGCGAGATGAAGGCGATGTCGAACAGCCAGGCGAAGAAACGTTTGATCGCCACCGATTGATAGAATTCTGGCTGGCGGTCGGGATCAGGCAGGTGGGTCATTGCAGGTTCCGAATATCCGTTGGGGCGCCCTGTCCCTAAACCGGGGCAGGGCCAGTGTCCATCAGGCGGTTTCGCCTTTGTCGTCCGCATCGTTGGCGCGGGCGCGCTCGTCCATGAACTGGTCGAACTCGGCCTTGTCCTTGGCCTCGCGCAGGCGGCGCAGGAAGGCTTCAAAGTCCTGCTGCTCGCGCTCCAGCCGGGCCAAGGTATCGGCCTTGTAGGCATCGAACGCGCTGTTGCCCGAGGGCTTCATCGCGCTCATGTGGCTGTGCCACGAATGGCGGCGGCTGCAGGATTTGCTGAACATACGTTTGCTCCAGATCATGTAGGCAAGAAGGGCCAGCCCGACGGGCCAGAAGAAGATGAAACCAAGGACCATGGCGGCGATCCAGGCGCCTTTGCCCTTGTCGTCCAGCCAGGTTTCGGTGCGGTGCAGCCATCCCGGGTTGCGGGGGACGGCGGATTCGGACAATGCGGTCATGTGGGCTCTCCTGGGTTAATGTAAAACGCTTTCACATTGATGTAGATGGGGGCGTGCGGCCGGGTTGCAAGGGATCAATGTGAAAAAGATTTACATTTTTGTGCGTCCGTGCGGATCTTCCCCGCAGGGCCGCTTTGCCCCATTGACCTTAACGGACGGCAATGTGCACCTTGCGCGCATGAGCGAAGCCCTGTCCATCACCCGTGTTCCGCGCGCCTATGACCCCGATCTGGGGCGCGAAGCCGTTGCTGCCGTGCCCGATCTGACGCCCGAGCAGTCCGAGTTGATCCTGGGCGCCGCTGGCAGCAGCCCCTATCTGAACGGTCTGATCCAGCGCGAAGGCGACTGGCTGGCGAAGGCCTTGCGGGACCCGCAGCAGGCGATGGAACGCGTCATGTCCAAGGCCCGTGCCCTGCCGTCCGACCAGTTGAAGCCCGGTTTGCGGCTGGCCAAGCGCCGCGTCGCGTTGCTGACCGCGCTGGCCGATCTGTCGGGCGCATGGCCGTTGGAACAGGTCACCGGCGCGTTGACCGACTTTGCGGCGCTTGCCGTGGACATCGCGGCCAAGGCCGAGATCGCGGCGCTGATCCGGCGCAAGAAACTGCCCGGCATGACCGAAGACGACGTCGAGACCGCCGCCGGGATGGTGATCCTGGCGATGGGCAAGATGGGCGCGCACGAACTGAACTACAGCTCGGATATCGACCTGATCGTGCTGTTCGACGAAACCCGGTACGATCCGGATGATTTCTATGAGGCGCGACAGGGCATGGTGCGGGCGACGCGCAATTTCTGCGCCACACTCAGCGACAAGACGGCCGATGGTTACGTGTTCCGCACCGATCTGCGCCTGCGCCCCGATCCCGCGGTCACCCCTGTCTGCATGGCGACCGAGGCGGCCGAGCGCTACTACGAAAGCCTGGGCCGCACATGGGAGCGTGCCGCCTATATCAAGGCCCGCCCATGTGCCGGCGACATCGCCGCCGGGCAGCGGTTTGTGGAAACCCTGCGGCCCTTTGTCTGGCGCCGCCATCTGGATTTCGCCGCCATCCAGGACGCCCACGACATGCGCCTGCGCATCCGCGAGAACAAGGGCACCGGGGGGGCTCTGACGGTCCCTGGCCATGACATGAAGCTGGGGCAGGGCGGCATTCGCGAAATCGAGTTCTTTACACAGACCCGGCAGTTGATCGCCGGGGGCCGTGACCCCGATCTGCGGGTGTGCGGCACGGTTCCGGGACTGGCGGCGCTGGCGGCAAAGGGCTGGGTACCGCAGGACGCGGCCGACAAGCTGACCGACCACTACCGCGCCCATCGCGAGGTCGAACACCGCATCCAGATGGTGCATGATGCGCAGACCCACAAGGTGCCGCAATCGCCCGACGGGATCGAGCGCATCGCCTGCCTGATGGGCACCACCAGCGCCGAGCTGACGGCCGATCTGACCCGCCGCCTGAGCGAGGTGCACGAGCTGACCGAGGGCTTTTTCGCGCCCGGCGCCGGCCCCGCGCCGACCGCAGCGCCACCGGTCGCGTTCGACGCCGGCGTTCTGGCCCGGTGGACAACCTATCCCGCGCTGCGCTCGCAAAGGGGCGCGCGCATTTTCGAGCGGCTCAAGCCCGAACTGCTGGCACGGCTGGCCAAGACCGCCCGCCCCGACGAGGCGCTGCTGGCGCTGGATGGGTTTCTGGCCGGCTTGCCCGCCGGTGTTCAGCTGTTTTCCCTGTTCGAAGCCAACCCGCATCTGATCGACCTTCTGGTCGATATCGTCGGCACCTCGCACGCGCTGGCGTCGCACCTGTCGCGCAATGCGCAGGTGTTCGACGCCGTGATCGGCGGCAGCTTCTTTGCCGAGTGGCCCGGTCAGGCCGCGCTCCGGCAAGAACTGGCTGCGGCCCTGTCCGCCGAGACCGACTATGAAACCCAGCTGGACCTGGCCCGACGCTGGTGCAAGGAATGGCATTTCCGCATCGGCGTGCATCACCTGCGCGGGCTGATCGATGGGCTTGAGGCCGGTCGGCAATATGCCGAGCTGGCCCAGGCCGTGATCGCCGCGATCCTGCCTTGTGTCGAGCATCAGTTCGCGCGAAAGCACGGGCCGGCGCCGGGCCGGGGCGCGGCGGTGCTGGGCATGGGGTCGCTGGGGGCGGGCCGAATCAACTCGCAATCCGACCTGGACATGATCGTGATCTATGACCCGCAGGGCGAGGAGATGTCGGATGGCCTGCGGCCGCTGGCCACGCGTACCTACTACGCGCGGTTCACCCAGGCGCTGATCACCGCGCTGTCCGCACCCATGTCTCAGGGGCGTCTGTACGAGGTCGACATGCGCCTGCGCCCGTCGGGCAATCAGGGGCCGGTGGCGACAAGCTGGGCCAGCTTCACCCATTACCAGCAGAAGGAAGCCTGGGTGTGGGAACATCTGGCCCTGACCCGCGCCCGCGTGGTCGCGGGCGAGCCCAGGCTGGCCCGCGACATCGAGGCCTTCCGCTCCGACTTCATCGCGCGCCCGCGGGACGCGGGGCATGTCCTGCGCGAAGTCTCGGAAATGCGTGCGCGTTTGGCGGCAGCCAAGTCTCCCGCTGGGATCTGGGACGTCAAGAATGGGCCCGGCCGCCTGCTGGACATCGAACTGATGGCCGAGGCCGGGGCCTTGCTGGCGGGCTCGGCGGAACGCGATGTGGTCTCGGGCCTGCAGGGCGCCGTCGCTACGGGGCTGCTTGAGGTCGCTCAGGCGCAGGTCTTGTGCGAGGCCTATGACCTATTCTGGCAGGTGCAATGCGCCGCGCGGCTGCTGTCGGGCAAGGTGATCGAGGCCGACAAGATCGGGCAGGGGGGCACGGCCTTTCTGTGCCGGGCCACTGGGTTTGAGCAGGTCGAACAGTTGCAGGCCGCATTGCAGGAAAACTATGCCGCCGCCGCCGCCATCATAAGCGCGGTGATCGAGGAGGGACGCGATGCCGCGCAGTGACGACCCCAACGACCCCAAGGGCCTGATCCGCGAGGCCTATCGCATCGAGGGCATCGCCTTGCCCGAATGCCGCAGCATCTTTCTGGACTGGGCGCTCAGCCTGCCGGACGGGCGCGACCAGAAACAGGCGCTGACCGCGTTGCACGCTTTCTATGCCGCGCGCGATGCTGATCATCCCATGACACAGGTCTTGCGCGAAGGTCTGGACACCGCGCAGGCCCCGCGCCGGCGCGGCGGTTGGCGTGCCCGGCCACGGTGACCCAATCGGGGCTTTCCTGCCCGCGCAATCGCGACTATGAGGGCGCCATGACGCAATCCACCACGCCCGACCGCCCCAGAATCCGTTTGAAACCCAAAGCCAACGCGCGCGGTCTGCGCCACGGCTTTCCCTGGGTCTATGCCAATGACATCGTTACCGACCGGCGCACCCGCAAGATCGCGCCCGGTGCGCTGGCCGTGCTTGAGGATGACAAACGCGCCCCGATCGCGCTGGTGGCAGTCAATCCGAACTCCAAGATCATGTGCCGGGTGCTGGATCGCGACCTGTCGGCGCAGCTGGATGCCGGGTGGTTCGAAACCCGCCTGCACCGAGCGCTCGACCTGCGCGAACGCCTGTTTGATGCGCCGTTCTACCGGCTGGTCCATGCCGAGGCCGACGGTTTTCCCGGTGTCATCATTGACCGGTTCGGCGACGCCTGCGTGATCCAGCCCAACGCCGCGTGGGCCGAGGCGCATCTGGACCTTCTGACCGACGCGCTGGTCGCGGTGACAGGGGTGACGACCGTACTCAAGAACGCCGCGGGCCGCACCCGTGGGCTGGAAGGTCTGGATGACGTGAACCAGACCCTGCGCGGCACCGCGCCCGATGCACCACTGCCCGTTCCGATGAATGGCGCGATCTACATGGCCGACCTGACCGGGGGCCAGAAAACCGGCCTGTTTTACGACCAGCGCCCCAACCACGCCTTTGCCGCCCGCTTGGCGGGCCCCGGTGCGCATGTGCTGGACGTGTTCAGCCACGTGGGCGGGTTTGGCCTGGCCATGCTGGCCGGTGGCGCCGACCACGCGCTGTCGGTCGATGGCTCGGCCGCCGCGCTGACTCTGGCCGAGCAGGGCGCCGTCGCCTCGGGCTTTGGCGACCGCTTTGAAACCCGACAGGGCGATGCTTTTGACGTCCTGACCCATCTGGGCGAGGACGGTGCGCAGTTCGACGTGGTCATCTGCGATCCGCCAGCCTTTGCGCCGTCGAAACAGGCGCTGGATGCCGGGCTGCGGGCCTATGAGCGGATCGCCCGCCTGGCCGCGCCGCTTGTCAAACCGGGGGGGCATCTGGGCCTGTGTTCCTGCTCGCATGCCGCCGACCTGACCCGCTTCCGCGAGGCCTGCGCCCGCGGTATCGGCCGGGCCGGGCGTCAGGCGCAGATGATCCACACCGGCTTTGCTGGACCTGACCATCCGCAACTGCCGCAGCTGGCCGAGAGCGGTTATCTGAAATCCGTGTTCTACCGACTGTGAAGGCGGTTCTCGACACCTGCGTCATCTACCCGACGGTGATGCGCGAGATGCTGCTGGGCGTGGCGGCGCGGGGCCACTTCTCCCCGCTCTGGTCGGCTCGCATCCTCGAGGAATGGGTCCGCGCCGCCCGCAAACTTGGCCCCGAGGGCGAGGCACAGGCCCGGGCCGAAATCGCGTTGGTGCAGGCACATTGGCCACAGGCCGAACGCCCCGAGGCGCCCGGCCTCGAACAGCGCCTCTGGCTTCCCGATCCGGCCGACACGCATGTGCTGGCCACCGCGGTCGCCGCTTCGGCCGACACGATCATCACCGTCAATGCCAAGGACTTTCCAAGACATATCCTGGCCGAAGAGGGCCTTGCCCGCATCGACCCCGACAGCTTCCTTCACGGCATCTGGCAGAATGATCCGATCAGCGTCGAACAGGTGGCTCAATCGGTTCTGACCGAAGCCAACCGCCTGTCGGGCGACAGATGGACTCTGCGCGCATTGATGAAAAAGGCCCGCCTGCCGCGCCTAGGCAAGGCTCTGGCGGCCTGACCGCTTCATCTGGCCCAAAATATCCCGGAGAGCGCGAGAGGCTGGCCTCTCGCATCCTGACCCTCAGCCACGCTCCCAACGTTGCTCAAGGGCCTCCAGCGCGGCAATTCGCTCGTCCGTCTTGGGATGGCTCATCAGCCAGGCCGGAACCACGCCCGCCCGTTGCTGTGTCAGATCCTCAAGCTTGTGAAACAGGGATTTCTGCGGTCCGATCCCGATTCCGGCCTTGGTCAGCAAGGCGGCTGCGTATTCGTCCGCCTCATACTCGTCCGCCCGCGACAGGCGCGAGGCCAGCAGCGCGGTCAGCGCATTGGCGATCCACGCGCCGATGAACGGAATGAACCGGTTGAGCAGCATCATCAGCGCCGCCCGCATTGCGTTCTGACCGGAAAAATCGATCATCCGCCGCCGGGCATGGCCCAGCGCCACATGCCCCAGCTCGTGCGCGATGACGCTGGCCATCTCCTCGGCCGAGACCTCGCCGTTGCGGAACTTGCGATAAAACCCACGGGTGATGAAGATGCGCCCGTCCGGCGCGGCCAGTCCGTTCACCGGGTCGATTTCGTAGATATAGACCGGCACGCGCGCCACATCCAAGGCGGCGGCCAAGCGGTCGGTCATGCGTTTCAATTCGGGATCGGCCAGCTCGGTCGACTTCGCATCCAGCTCGCGATGGGTGCGCCAGACGGAAATCCGATACATCACAATGGCATAGGCAATCGCCAGTAGAATTGGGGTCAGACGCAACATACCCCAGATATGGGCGGATCGGGATGCGGGGGCAAGTCGTTGCTCATCACTTTCGGGCAATGTGGGCGACTTAGGGCAGTCCGTGAGACGGAAATCGCCCGGCGTCAGATTGCAAATTCCATATTTCAAAGGTTGAAGCGAGGGCGAAACCCTTCTAGGGCAAGGCGCGCGCCGTGCCAGCGCGCGCTATGCAAGAGGGACAAATGGCCAATACAGACTCAGAAGCCCGGCACCTTGAAACATTGGATCGTGATCTGCGGCGGTTTTCCCGCCTCGAGGTCGCAACGGCGCAGGTCGGGCGGCCGTTTGTCGGATCGGGCATCGCATTCGTGTTTATCGTAATCGCCGGGATCACGGCTGCTTTGTTGTTCGGACAGGCCAGCAACACGATGATCGTCGTGATCGCGGCCATGTTCGGCGCTTACATGGCACTGAACATCGGGGCGAACGATGTGGCCAACAATATGGCTCCGGCGGTGGGCGCGAACACCCTGACCATGGGCGGCGCCATCGCGATTGCTGCAATTTTCGAAAGCGCCGGCGCCCTGATCGCGGGTGGAGACGTGGTCTCGACCATCGCCAAGGGCATCATCAATACCGAAAGCATGGGAACAGCAACTGTCTTCATTTGGGCCATGATGGCCGCGCTGCTGTCTGCCGCGCTTTGGATCAACCTGGCCACCTGGATCGGCGCTCCGGTCTCGACCACGCATTCGGTCGTGGGGGGCGTCATGGGGGCAGGGATCGCAGCGGCGGGGTTCGGTGCCGTCAGCTGGGGAAAGATGAGCCAGATCGCTGCAAGCTGGGTCATCTCGCCGGTTCTGGGCGGTGTCATTGCTGCTGCTTTCTTGTGGTTCATCAAGTCCCGGGTCATCTATCAGGACGACAAGATCGCCGCGGCGCGCAAATGGGTTCCGGTTCTGGTCGGCATCATGGCCGGGGCGTTTGCCTCGTACCTTGCGCTGAAAGGCCTCAAACATCTGTTCAAGATCAACCTGCAGACGGCCCTGGTGATCGGCCTGGTCAGTGGCGTGCTGATCTGGTTGGTGACGATTCCGGTCATTCGTCGTCAGGCCGAGGGGCTAGAGAACCGCAACAAATCGCTCAAGATCCTGTTCGGTATTCCGTTGATCATTTCGGCGGCGCTGCTCAGCTTTGCGCATGGGGCCAATGACGTGGCCAATGCCGTCGGGCCTCTGGCCGCGATCGTTCAGGCCTCGGCGGTGGGTGATTTCACCCATGCGGTGAACATTCCGCCCTGGGTCATGATCATCGGCGCCTTTGGTATCTCGTTCGGCCTGTTCCTGTTCGGGCCCAAGCTGATCCGGGTGGTCGGCAGCCAGATCACCAAGCTGAACCCGATGCGGGCCTATTGCGTGGCGCTGTCGGCGGCGATCACCGTGATCGTAGCCAGCTGGCTTGGCCTGCCGGTCAGTTCGACCCACATCGCCGTTGGCGCGGTGTTCGGCGTCGGGTTCTTCCGGGAATGGGACGCCGAGCGGCGCCTGATCAAGGCGCGCGGTGCCGTGCCGGAACGCCCGGTGCTTGCCCCCGAAGAGCGCCGCCGCCGCAAGCTGGTACGCCGGTCGCATTTCCTGACGATCATCGCGGCCTGGGTGATAACCGTGCCCGCAGCGGCCCTGCTGTCGGGGCTGCTGTTCCTGGGAATTCAGGCAATCGCCGGATAAGACCAAAGCCGGGCTGTCGCTACCGCGTCAGCTCGCGCATACCGCGTTCCAGCCCGGCCAGCGTCATCGGCACCATCCGGTCTTCGAATATCTCGCGGATCATGCCGATCGAATGGGTGTACTCCCAGTATTTCTCGGGCACCGGATTGATCCACAGGTTCGACGTCCACTGCTCGCGCGCGCGCTGCAGCCAGACCTGACCGGGCTCTGCGTTCCAGTGCTCGTTGGCGCCGCCGGGATAGGCGATCTCGTAGGGCGACATCGAAGCGTCACCCACAAAGATGCACTTGTAGTCGGGGCCATACGTCCGCAACACCTCATGCGTGGGGGTCTGCGCATCCCACCGGCGTCGATTGTCGCGCCAGACGCCTTCGTACAGGCAGTTGTGGAAATAGAAATATTCCAGGTGCTTGAACTCGGCCCGGGCGGCCGAGAACAGCTCCTCGACCACTTTCACATGCGGGTCCATCGATCCGCCGACATCGAGAAACAGCAGCACCTTGACGGCATTGTGCCGCTCGGGGCGGGTCTTGACGTCGAGATAGCCATGCTCGGCCGTGGCGCGGATGGTGCCGTCGAGGTCCAGCTCTTCGGCGGCGCCCTCGCGGGCCCAGCGGCGCAGGCGTTTCAGCGCGACCTTGATGTTGCGGGTGCCCAGCTCGACCGTGTCGTCCAGATTGCGGAACTCGCGCTTGTCCCAGACCTTGACCGCGCGCTGGTGGCGGCTTTCCTTCTGACCGATGCGCACACCTTCGGGGTTGTAGCCATAGGCCCCGAAGGGCGACGTGCCCGCGGTGCCGATCCACTTGTTGCCGCCCTGATGGCGGCCTTGCTGCTCCTTCAGCCGCTCGCGCAGTGTCTCCATCAGCTTGTCGAACCCGCCAAGCGCTTCGATCTCGGCCTTTTTCTCGTCTGACAGGTGCTTCTCGGCCATCTTGGCCAGCCACTCGGCTGGTATGTCCACAGCCTCAAGCACCTGATCCATGGTGATCTCGGACAGCCCCTCGAAGCTGGCGGCGAAGGCGCGGTCGAACTTGTCGATGTTACGCTCGTCCTTCACCATCGAGACACGGGCGAGGTAGTAGAACGCCTCGATGTCGTAGGTGGCCAGCCCCTTTTTCATCCCCTCCAGAAAGGTCAGGTATTCCCGCAACGAGACGGGGATGCCGGCTTTTCTGAGGTTCTCGAAAAAGGGAATGAACATCCGATCAGCCCACCATCCGAACCAGGATCAACGACGCCACCAGCCCCAAAAGGGCGAAGGCGATGCCGTATCCGGCGGCGTATTGGGCGATGTCGGCCCCGCTGCCCTTGCGCCTGCGTGCCGTCAGCGCGCCCAGAATCGCTCCTACGATCGCCATGCCCCAAACCAGTCCCATTCGCTTGCCATCCGTTTGCTGTGTCACGGGTTGCGCAGCGCGATGTTCTGCACCAGCGCGCGCACCACCAATTCAGAACCGAAGGCGTAGCGCGCCCACCCCAGACTGTCCAGCCTGACGGCGCGTGCCGTCTCGGGGCGAGCGGCCTGATCCAGCGCTTCGGATTTCAGCAGCAGCAGGGTTGCCAGCAGTGCGGCGTTTTCGGCCCGTCGCGCCGTTTCTATGGCCGTGTCCAGTTGCGGCAGCATGTCCGGCCCCCGGTCCCGTCCGAGCGCATAGGCTGCAATCTGGGCGATGACATGGGCCTGATGCACTTCGGTTCCGGGCGTATTGCGCAGGAATTGCATGGCAATCGCATATTCGCGCTGTGCGTCTTCAGGATCGTCATACTGGATCATCCGGCCCTTGAGATAGTGCGGATAGGCGCGCCGGTGGTCGGTCCAGCCTTGCTGTTGGCCGATCCGCATCGCCCGGTCCAGCGCGCGCAGCCGCCGGGGCGAGGGCGCGCCGTTGCCCACCGCGATCTGCACCGCGTCGATCCAGGCGCGCGGTGTGGCCGATACCGCTTGGGCGGGCAGACGTGCGCCGCGCGGATTGAGGCGCGCGATCACGCCGGGGATCACTTGCGCGACCTCATCCCGCGTCATGCCGGTGCGCAGCTCGGGCGCATAGGCGGCCCGAAGGATCAGCATGTCGAACCCGGTCAGAGTGGTGTGGAAATTGTCGTCATTGAACACCGAATCCGGCAGGCGGTACATGTCGTTCAACGGACCCAGCGCCTGCGCCAGTTCTTCGTTCAGGCAATCGCGGATTTCCTGCGGGCTGACATCGTTGGGGATGAAAAT
Organism: Ruegeria sp. BHSC043; assembly: GCF_059612985.1. NCBI lineage: Bacteria > Pseudomonadati > Pseudomonadota > Alphaproteobacteria > Rhodobacterales > Roseobacteraceae > Ruegeria > Ruegeria sp. BHSC043. The sequence continues at coordinate 209,083 of NZ_JBXWRS010000002.1, forward strand.
GCCCAGCCGCTCGCGGCTGCGCAGGGCCGACCAGCTGCTTTTGGGTTTGCGCCTGTCGCGGCGGTATTCCTCTAGGCTTTGGGCGTTGGGTACGACGAAACAGGCCGCCTGCGGCAGAACGCGCTGGATCTGGCGCTGGGGGACGGCCTGGATGGTGATGTTGGCCGGCCCGTCCGGGACCTGCCGGATGTCGATCCCGGCCTCGGTGCGCAAGCGCGTCAGCACCCGGCTCAGATCGGCCTGCATGGTCGGGGCCGGCGTGCCCGTCAGGCGCAGCGTGATCGGAGTTTCGAACCGGGTGAACACGGGCAACGGGGTGCCGCTTTCCAGAAAGAAGAACAGGTCGAGAAAATCGGCGGCGATGTTGGCGTTCGCGCGCATGGGCGGAACCGGGCGCGGCGCGCCGAAGGACCTGGCCGGGGGCAGGGTGCTTTCGGTCGATTTGACCTCGGCGGGCAGTTCGATCGTTTCGACCGTACTGCAGCCAGCCAGCATCAAAGCCAGAACGAAGGCCGCCAGCCTTGTCATGGACGCTGATATTTGATGAACGGGGTCAGTTGCCCGACCCTGTCATACAACCGGCGCGCAGCGTGGTTGAACTCTTGCGTCAACCAATAGACCGAGGGCGCGCCCCGGCGATCGGCCTCGGCATAGACGGCCTCGATCAGGGCGCGTCCGACGCCGGTGCCGCGCACCTGCGGATCGGCGTAGAGGTCCTGCAGGTAGCAGACATCCTCGGTCTTCCAGGCGTGGCGATGAAACAGGAAATGGGTCAGCCCCACCAACTGCCCGTCGCGCTCGGCCACAAGGCAGGAAAAGTCACGGGGGTCATCGCTCAGCAGGCGCGAGAAAGTGCTGTCATAGACCGCTTGCGGCAGCTCGGTTTCGTAGAAGGCCAGATAGGCGCGCCACAGAGCGGCCCATTCCGGCCGGTCCTGGGCGGTCAGAGGGCGAATGCACGGCTGGGTCACATTGGTGGCCTTTGCGGTCTGGTTGCTCGATTGGTGGCCGCGGAAGGGCGCGCGCCGATGCTGGCATCAGGTGCGCCCCAAGGCAAGCCGCGATCACGGAATGGTCAACGACCGGCGCGCTTCAGCGCTTGGCGCGCGCCATGAAGGCCAGCCGTTCGAACAGGTGCACGTCCTGTTCGTTCTTCAGCAGGGCGCCGTGCAGCTTGGGCAGGGCATTGACCCCGTCGCGCTTAAGGTCCTCGGCGTCCAGATCCTCGGCCAGCAAAAGCTTTAGCCAGTCCAGCACCTCGGAGGTCGAGGGCTTTTTCTTCAGCCCCTGCGTCTCGCGGATTTCGTAGAACTGGGTCAGGGCGGTGGTCAGCAGCGCTTCTTTGATTCCCGGGTGGTGCACCTCGACGATGCGGCGCATCGTGGCCTCGTCGGGGAACCGGATATAGTGGAAGAAACAGCGGCGCAAGAAGGCGTCGGGCAGTTCCTTTTCGTTGTTCGAGGTGATGATCACGATGGGGCGGTTTTTGGCCCGGATGGTTTCGCCGGTCTCGTAGACATGAAACTCCATCTTGTCGAGCTCCTGCAGCAGGTCGTTGGGGAACTCGATATCGGCCTTGTCGATCTCGTCGATCAGCAGCACGACCTTTTCTTCGGCCTCGAAGGCCTGCCACAGCTTGCCCTTCTTGATGTAGTTGCGGACGTCGTTCACGCGCTCGTCGCCCAACTGGCTGTCGCGTAGGCGACTGACGGCATCGTATTCGTACAGGCCCTGCTGCGCGCGGGTGGTGGATTTGATGTTCCACTCGATCATCGTCAGTCCCAGCGCCGAGGCTACCTGCTTGGCCAGTTCGGTCTTGCCAGTTCCGGGCTCACCCTTGACCAGAAGCGGTCGTTCCAGCGTCACGGCGGCGTTCACCGCGATGGTCAGATCGTCGGTGGCAACATAGTCTGCGGTGCCTTCGAAACGTGTGGTCATGTGGCCCTCGTGATGATTGTCGCGCAGCGCGCCGGCAAAGAACTCGGGCACCGGGTTACCGGCAGGGGTGATCTTTTACAACCCGGGTCGCAGCGTCGCGGTTTGGGCCCGGCCAATCGAACCGCCCCTGGTTGATTCGGATCACCCGGTTCGATCCGGCGTTGAACCTGCCGCAAAATGGCCGGATCCGTTTCACGAAAAAAGTCGTTTTCATACGTTAAGTCTCATGCTTGTACCAATTTCATCAGTGGCGTGCCGGGCTGGCGTTTGCATAGTGACATTCCTGGCCGCGTGGGATAAACGCTGCGCAGAAGGGGGTGCCGAATGTCAGGCGATACAACCGCAAAAGACGTTTCCGGCCATGCCAAGGGAGCAGATATGAAGCAGGAAGTTTTTCTGCCGGAAGACTACCGTCCGGCCGAAGATGAGCCTTTCATGAATGAACGACAGCTTGAGTATTTCCGTCGCAAGCTGCTGAATTGGAAACACGAACTTTTGGCGGGCAGCCGCGACACCATCGAGGGGCTGCAGGGCAATACCCGCAACATTCCCGATGTCGCCGACCGCGCCAGCGAAGAGACGGACCGCGCGCTGGAACTGCGGACCCGCGATCGTCAGCGCAAGCTGGTGGCCAAGATCGACGCTGCGCTGCGGCGTATCGACGAAGGCGAGTACGGCTATTGCGAGGTCACAGGCGATCCGATTTCGCTCAAGCGGCTGGATGCCCGTCCGATTGCGACCATGACGCTCGAGGCGCAAGAGCGGCACGAGCGGCGCGAGAAGGTGCACCGCGACGATTGATCGCTGGAACGTTCTGACGAATTCGAACGCCGGGGCCTGTGGTTCCGGCGTTTTTGCGTTATGCCAGCTGCATGAAGATCGACGGCTTGAAGTTTGTGGTGGTGGGCGGAGGGATCGGTGGCCTTGCGGCCGCCGTGGCGCTGCAACAGCGCGGCGCACAGGTGACTGTGCTGGAACAGGCGCCCGAGCTGGCCGAGGTGGGTGCCGGGTTGCAGATCAGTGCCAACGGGATGGCGGTGCTGCGCGCGCTGGGTGTGGCGGGCTCTCCGCCCAAGGCCGCGCAGATCTCGCACGGAACCGTGTTGCGCGACTATCGGCGCGGGCGCGTCATCAGCCGGGTGCCGCCGCCTGCGGCCGGGGCGACGTATTACTATCATCGTGCAGACCTGCTGGACCTGTTGCGCGACGCGGCCTTGCGGACAGGGGTGGATCTGCGTCTGAACGCGCGGGTCACGCACGTGCGCAAACACTCCTCCGACGCCGAGATCTCGTTGCGCGACGGGACACGCCTCCGGGCCGAATGCGTCATCGCGGCGGACGGTGGGCGCAGCCATGTCCGCCCGGTTCTGAACGGAAGCGAGGCGCCCCGGTTCACGCATCAGGTCGCGTGGCGCGCGACAATTCCCTGGGCCGACCGCACGGCGACCCCCATGGCCACTTTGACCATGGGGCCGGGCCGTCACGTGGTGACCTATCCGCTGCGGGATCAATCGCAGATGAACATCGTCGCGATCGAAGAACGCTCGGACTGGACCGAGGAAGGCTGGAAGCTGGAAGGCGATGTCGGCGACCTGCATGCGCGCTTCGCCGATTTCGGCGGGGTCACGGGGGAAATCCTTGCCCGCATCGACAAGGTGAACATCTGGGCGCTGTTCCTGCGTCCGGTGGCACAGAAATGGCAGAACGGGCGCGTGGCCCTGTTAGGTGACGCGGCCCATCCGACTTTGCCGTTCATGGCCCAGGGCGCATGCCTCGCGCTCGAGGACGCGTGGGTCCTCAGGCGTGCATTCGATGACCAGTCAGGTGTCCAACGCGCACTCGCCTCCTATGAAGCCAGGCGCCGCCCCCGCGCCCGCGCGGTGGTCGCTGCCGCCGCAAGTAACGCGCGAAACTTCCACCTGAAAGGTCCGACGCGTATCGCGGCGCAGATGGCTTTGTCGCTGATCGGTCGCAGGCTGACGCGGCGATATGATTGGATCTACGATTACGATCCGACGGCATGACGGGTCAGAGATCCAGATCGACCCAGATCGGAACGTGATCCGAAGGCTTTTCGTGCCCGCGTACCTCGGCGTCGATCCGGCAGTCCTGCAACAGGTCCGCGGCCTGCGGGGTCAGCAGGAAATGGTCGATACGGATCCCGTCATTCCGGTTCCAGGCGCCGGCCTGATAGTCCCAGAACGTATAGTGTCCGGGACCTTGGGTTCGGGCGCGGAACGCGTCCGTGAACCCGAGGTTCAGTATTTTTTGAAAGGCGGCTCGGCTTTCGGGACGAAACAACGCGTCCTCGCGCCAGGCATCCGGGCGCTTGGCGTCTTCGGCCTGCGGAATGACGTTGTAGTCGCCTGCCATCAGGGCGGGTTCCTCGGCCTTCAGCAATTCGAGTGCACGTTGATGCAGCCGATCCATCCATGCCAATTTGTAGTCGAACTTTGGCCCGGGTGCGGGGTTCCCGTTAGGAAGGTACAACCCGCAGACCCGCAGAGCTTTCTTGCCCACGACGGTCGCTTCGATCCAGCGAGCCTGATCGTCGCCATCATCGCCCGGCAATCCGCGGGTGACATCCTCCAACGGAAGTTTTGACAGGATCGCGACCCCGTTGAAGCTTTTTTGACCGTGGGTTTCGACGTTGTAGCCGCGCTCCTCGAAGATCTCTCGCGGAAAATTCTCGTCGACGGATTTTATTTCCTGCAACACGGCGACGTCGGGCTGTGCGTCGTCGAGCCAGCGAAGCAGGGCGTCGGCGCGGGCCTTGATGCCGTTGATGTTGAACGAGGCAATTTTCATGCGAGCCCTCCGGTTGAACCAAGGCCACCTATCGCGCAGAACCACCCCAACGGCAAGCAGTTAGCCGGGAATGCGAGGCTCTGCCTCGCGCTCCGGGATATTTGAGGCCAGATGAAGTAACGGTGTGTTAACCAGATTGTCGGAGAAAGAAGGGGCGGTACAGGCGGGGACGCCGATGACCGCGCCAGGTGAAGCCCTCCGGCTTTGGGGGTCGGAGGGCCGACCTCCGCCTTCATCTGGCTAAAAATATCCTGGGGGTGTGGGGGCAAAGCCCCCGCGATGCACTACATCGAAAAAGACGTGCCACAGCCGCAGGATGAGGTGGCATTAGGGTTGTCGATGATAAAACGTGCGCCGATCAACTCTTCGGTGAAGTCGATGGTGGCGTTTTCAAGGAAGGGCAGGGAAATTGCGTCCACGACGACCTTTTGGCCTTTGCCCTCCAAAACCAGATCGTCCTCTTTGGGCTCGTCCAGCGCGATTTCGTATTGGAAGCCGGAGCAGCCACCGCCTTCCACAGCGATGCGCAGCGCCTTGCCATTGTCGGCCGCGCCGATTTCAGCCAACCGCTCAAACGCGCGTTCCGTGACCGTGGGGGGCAGATTCATGCCGGACTCCAAAGGTTTCTTTCTTGACCATCGTACAATATAGAAAACCCGACGACGGGCGACAAGGACAAGACCATTGGAGCGAGCAGGTTTTGCCTCGGACCCCAGCCGCGCACGGGGGCGGTTGGTGCCAGAGGAGGAGAGCAGCTTTCGGTCCTGCTTTCAGCGGGACAGGGACCGGATCATTCACGCCAGCGCTTTTCAGCGGCTCAAGCACAAGACGCAGGTCTTTGTTGAGCACGAGGGCGACAACTACCGCACTCGGCTGACTCATTCCATCGAGGTGGCGCAGGTCGCCCGCACAATCGCGGGCGCTTTGGGCCTGAACCAAGAACTGACCGAGGCCGTCGCGCTGGCGCATGATCTGGGTCATACTCCGTTTGGGCATACCGGCGAGGACGCGCTGCACGCGCTGATGGCACCTTACGGCGGGTTCGATCATAACGCCCAGGCCATCCGGATCGTGACGAGGCTCGAGCGCCACTATGCCGAATTCGACGGTTGCAACCTGACATGGGAATGCCTTGAGGGGATCGCCAAGCACAATGGTCCGGTCACCGGCGATCTGCCCTGGGCGCTGGCCGAATGCAATGACGCCTTCGATCTGGAACTGCACACCCATGCCAGCGCCGAGGCGCAGGTGGCGGCGTTGTCTGATGACATCGCCTATAACAACCACGACCTGTTGGACGGATTGCGCGCCGGGCTGTTCACCGACGACGAGATCACGCAATTGCCCATCATCGGTGAATGCTACGCGGATGTGGATCGCAAGTACCCCGGCCTTGATCCCTATCGCCGGCGGCACGAGGCCTTGCGGCGCGTGTTCGGCGTGATGGTGTCCGATGTCATCGACACGTCCCGCGCCATTCTGGCCGCTTCGGGGGCGCAATCGGTCGAGGATATCCGCCACCTGGGCCAACCGGTCATCCGGTTCTCGGAGGGGCTATGGGCGCAGTTGCGCGAGATTCGGGCTTTTCTGTTCACCCGCATGTATCGTGCGCCCAGCGTCATGGAGGTGCGCGCCCGGGTCAGTCGCGTGGTCGAGGAGCTGTTCCCGATCTACTTGAACGATCCCCGGCAGATGCCCCGGCACTGGCATGACGATATCGAGGCCGCAGCGGACGAAACCGAACTGGCCCGGATCGTGTCGGACTATATCTCGGGGATGACCGACCGGTTCGCGCTGCAGGATCACGCACGCCTGACTGGGAAAACACCGCTGGAGCGTTAGGCGCCCGCGTCCTTGGCCATCGCCCGCATTGACCTTGCCGCCTTGCGTGATAAACCGCCGGGCAAGCAAAAGGACATCCGAAATGAACCTGTTCTCTGATATCCGCGACCTTGTTCTGGACGCGTTGACCCAGATGCAAACCGAAGGCGCTCTGCCCGAGGGGCTGAGCTTTGACAACGTGGCGGTCGAGCCGCCGCGCGACGCGGCGCATGGCGACATGGCCACGAACGCGGCGATGGTGCTGGCGAAACCGGCGAAGATGAAGCCCCGCGACATCGCCGAGACGCTGGCCGCGAAGCTGGCCGAGGATGAGCGGATCACCAGCGCCGAGGTCGCCGGCCCCGGCTTTCTGAACCTGCGTCTGGCGCCGTCGGTCTGGCAGGGCGTTCTGGGCGCGGTGCTGGAAAAGGGCACCGACTATGGCCGCTCGACCATGGGGCAGGGGCTGAAGGTGAACGTCGAATACGTCTCGGCCAACCCCACCGGGCCGCTGCATGTGGGTCATACCCGCGGTGCGGTGTTCGGCGACGCGCTGGCCAGCCTGTTGGCGTATTCCGGCCATGACGTGACCCGCGAATATTACATCAACGATGGCGGCGCGCAGGTCGATGTTCTGGCCCGGTCTGCATTCGAGCGGTACCGCGAGGCCAACGGCCTGAGCCCGGAAATCGCCGAGGGCCTGTATCCCGGCGACTATCTGATCCCGATCGGCGAGGCGCTGAAGGAGAAATATGGTGACAGCCTGTTGGACAAGCCCGAAAGCGAGTGGCTGGCCGAGGTGCGTGAATTCGCCACCGATGCGATGATGGATCTGATCCGCGCCGATCTGAAGGCGCTGGGCGTCGAGATGGACGTGTTCTTCTCGGAAAAATCGCTCTATGGCACCGGCAAGATCGAGGCCGCGCTGGAGGCGCTGAACGAAAAGGGCCTGATCTATGAGGGCGTGCTCGAGCCGCCCAAGGGCAAGAAACCCGAGGATTGGGAGCCGCGGCAGCAGACCCTGTTCCGCTCGACCGCGCATGGCGATGACGTGGATCGCCCGGTCAAGAAATCCGACGGCAGCTGGACCTATTTCGCCCCCGATATCGCCTATCACTATGACAAGGTGACCCGCGGGTTCGACGCGCTGATCGACGTGTTCGGGGCGGACCATGGCGGCTATGTCAAGCGAATGAAGGCCGCCGTTTCGGCATTGTCGGACGGCAAAGTGCCGCTGGACATCAAGCTAACCCAGCTGGTCAAGCTGTGGAAGAATGGCGAGCCGTTCAAGATGTCGAAACGGGCCGGCAACTTCGTCACCCTGCGCGACGTGGTCGATCAGGTCGGCCCCGACGTGACGCGGTTCGTGATGCTGACCCGCAAGAACGACGCGCCGCTGGATTTCGATTTCGACAAGGTGCTGGAACAGAGCCGCGAGAACCCTGTGTTCTATGTTCAATATGCCCATGCCCGGGTGATGAGCGTGCTGCGCCGCGCCGCCGAGGCGGGCATCGACGCCACCGACGAAACCCTGCGCGGGGCAGACCTGGCGGCGCTGGATCACCCGGCCGAACTGACCGTGGCCAAAAAGCTGGCCGAATGGCCACGCCTGGTCGAGATCGCGGCCCGCACCAACGAGCCGCACCGCATCGCCTTCTATCTGTATGAACTTGCAGGGGATTTCCACGCCTTGTGGAACCGTGGCAACGACGAGCCCACGCTGCGGTTCCTGCAGGATGGTGATGTGGCCACAAGCCAGTCAAAAATAGCGCTGGCCCGGGCCGTTTCTGTTGTGATTTCAGCGGGCTTGGGTATTCTTGGGGTCAAGCCGGCGCAGGAGATGCGGTAACCAACACCGCCCGAACCGCCGGTACGAGGTAGGCAAGAAATGACCCGCGCGCCGCGATTTCAGGCGCATTTCGGGCAGTGAGGCGGATATGGCACGTTACGATTTCTCGGGGCAGACAGGCCCCGAGCATATGCATTACTCGAATCAATTCACCGCTGAAGACGGGTACGAGCACCCCGGCGACATGCCGGATTTCGACGGGGCATCGGCCGGTGTCCCGGGCTTTGGCCGCATCGTGAATATTCTTGGCGCCGCGGCGTCCCTGGCGCTGGTGGCCGGGGTGACAGTCTGGGGCTACAAGCTGGTGATGCGGGACGTGTCCGGCGTGCCGGTGGTGCGTGCGGTCGAAGGTCCGATGCGCGTGCAGCCCGAAAACCCCGGTGGAACGCCGGCCGATCATCAAGGTCTGGCGGTGAACGCCGTGGCGGCGGTCGGCACGGCCGCGCCGCCGGCCGACCGGCTGATCCTTGCCCCGCGCCCGGTCTCGCTGAGCGACGAGGACGCGCCGATGGGCACGTTGAAACCGACCCCGGCGGTTCTGAAGGTTGAAGAGACAATAACAAATCAGGAGGCCGCCGAGTTGCGGCAGGACGCGGTGGAGTCGCTGGCTTCGGAATTGTCGGGTGATGTCTCGGCCTCTGCCGAGCTGGAACCGGGTGTGCAACTGGCCGCGCTGACCATGCCCGAGGACGAACCCGCCATCGACCCGGCCGATCTGGCCGCCCAATTGCCCGACCCGGAGCTTGCCGCCTTGCCCGGTGTGCGGCGGTCTCTGCGCCCGCTGACGCGCCCCGCCGGGTTGCGCCGCGCCGCTCCGGTGGGTGGCGCAATCGACGCGGATGCGGTGAATGCCGCCGTGAAATCGGCATTGGGTCTGGATGTCGATCCCGACTCGCTGGCCAAGGGTACACGGCTGGCCCAGCTGGGCGCCTATGAGAGCCCCGATGTGGCCCGCGCTGAATGGGATCGCCTGTACCGCCGCTTTGGCGAGTACATGCAGGGGAAACAACGAGTTATCCAGAAAACCTCGAGCGGCGGTCGCACCTTCTATCGCTTGCGCGTGCATGGGTTTGCCGATCTGAGCGACTCGCGTCAGTTCTGCGCGGCGCTGGTGGCGCAGGATGCCGACTGCATCCCGGTTGCCGTGCGGTGAGGTACGGCGCCACGATCACTGATGCGGCGGGTCTGCGCCTGACGCCCGAAGAGAAGACGTTGTTTCGGCAGATGAACCCGTTCGGCTTCATCCTGTTCGCGCGCAACATCGACACGGCCGATCAGGTGCGCGCACTGTGCGGCGACATGCGCGAGGCCGTGGGCCGCGACTGTATGATTACGATCGATCAGGAGGGCGGACGGGTGCAACGCCTGCGCCCGCCGCTGGCCCGTCAATGGCGTCCCCCGATGGATCATGCCGAACAAGCCGAGGGCCAGGCCGAACGCGCCATGTACCTGCGCTATCGCCTGATTGCGCACGAGCTGTTTTCGCTGGGCATCGACAGCAATTGCGCCCCGATGGTCGATCTGGCCCGACCTGAGACGCACGATTTCCTGCGCAACCGATGTTATGGCGGCGATGCGGCCACGGTCGCACGCCTCGGCCGAGCGGTCGCACAGGGGCACTTGGATGGCGGCGTTCTACCCGTCGTCAAGCACATCCCCGGCCACGGGCGCGCCACGCTCGACAGCCATTTCGACCTGCCGCACGTGGATGCGCCGCTGGACGAGCTGATGCAGACCGATTTCGAGTCTTTCCGCGCCCTGAACGACTTGCCGATGGGCATGACAGCCCATCTGGTCTATGATCAGGTTGACGGAAAACCGGCCACGATTTCGCCTGCGATGATGCGGATCATCCGCGAGCGGATCGGGTTCGACGGGTTGGTCATGACCGATGACATCTCGATGAAAGCGCTCAGCGGATCGCTAGCCGATCTGTCGCAACAGGCGCTGTCGGCGGGCTGCGACGTGGTTCTGCACTGCAACGGTACGTTCGAAGAACGCGCCGAGGTGATGGAGGCCGCGGGCGAAATGTCCGAGGCGGCGCAAGCCCGCGCGGACCGCGCCTTGGCCCGGCGGCAAAGCCCCGAGGAACTTGACATCCGTGCCGCCGAGACGGAACTATCCCGTCTGATGGGCGGGCAGGTGTATGACGGATAACCTTTTCAGCGAAGACCCGGTTTCGGTCGCCGATCGGCTGGCCGCCGAGGCGCTGATCGTGGACGTGGACGGGTTTGAAGGCCCGTTGGACGTGCTGCTGACCTTGTCACGGACGCAAAAGGTCGATCTTCGCAAAATCTCGGTACTGGCGCTGGCGCAGCAATATCTGGCCTTTGTCGAACGGGCCCGCGCCCTGCGGATCGAACTGGCCGCCGACTATTTGGTGATGGCCGCATGGCTGGCCTTTCTGAAGTCGCGCCTGCTGTTGCCGCCCGACCCCGATGAAGAGGGGCCGACGGGCGAAGAACTGGCCGCGCACTTGGCCTTTCAGTTGGAACGCCTGCAGGCGATGCGCGATGCGGCCGCCCGCCTGATGGCGCGCGATCAGTTGGGGCGCGATTTCTTCAAGCGCGGGCAGGGCGAAGACGTGACCCGCATCCGCACGGTCACCTATTCCGCCACGTTGCTGGACCTGATGCAGGGCTATGCCCGCATCCGCACCCGTGACGAATTCCGGCCCTTCGTGATGGACCGCGATTCGGTCTTCACGATGGAACAGGCGCTGGAGCGAATGCGCCCGCTGATCGGATTTGCCGGAACCTGGACCGACATGGAAACCTACCTGCCCGAAGGCTGGGACGTTGACCCGATGCGGCGCCGTTCGGCAACGGCGGCGACGTTTGCGGCCTCGCTGGAGCTGGTCAAGGAAGGACATATGGAGATCAAGCAAAGCGAGACCTTTGCCCCGATCCAACTGCGCAGAAGGACGAAGCCCAGTGACTGACGCCCCCGAAGACGACGGCACCGGCACCCTGTTCGAAGCCCCCCCACTGGCTGAGCAGGAACGCATGGTCGAGGCGGTATTGTTTGCCAGCGCCGAGCCGGTGACGGTGGCCGATCTTGAGGCGCGGATGCCGCATGGCTGTGACGCCAAGCAGGCCTTGGAACTGCTGCAGAAACGCTATGAGGGGCGCGGGGTGCGCGTTGTTCGGGTGGGCGAGGCCTGGGCCATCCGCACGGCCCCCGATCTGGGGTTCCTGATGCAGAAGGAAACGGTCGAGACCCGCAAGCTGAGCCGCGCCGCCATCGAGACCCTGGCGATCGTGGCCTATCATCAGCCCTGCACCCGCGCCGAGATCGAGGAAATCCGCGGTGTGTCCGTGTCGCGGGGAACCATAGACCAACTGCTGGAAATGGAGTGGATCCGGCTGGGCCGCCGCCGCATGACGCCGGGGCGCCCGGTCACCTTCGTGGTGACGCCACAGTTCCTGGACCATTTCGGCCTGGAAAGTGCCCGAGACTTGCCGGGCCTTAAGGAATTGCGTGCTGCGGGGCTGTTGGAGAACCGCCCGCCGCCGGGGACCATGCCGATCGGCGAGGCCAATGAAGATGAACCCGGCGACGAAGACCAGACCGAATTGTTCGAGGAAGACTGAACGCGTCACCCTTTTGTCGGCGAATTCCCCGCCAGGTTTGACACCGAGGAACGGAGACCGGAATGAACGCAAACCGCATCATCGACATGATCGTTCGGCAAGTCGTGCGCCGGCTGGTCACGCGCGGCGTGGACAAGGGCCTCGACCTGGCCGAACGTATGGGACGCAAGTCCGGGCAGCCGGACGGACCGCGCGACCCCAAGGCCGACCGGTACATGGCGCAAAGTGCGCGCCGCCAAGCCCAGAGCATGAAGCAGGCCAGACAGTTGACCCGCCAGATGCGGCGGTTCATGCGGTTCTAGGGATTACTGGACCGACTTGAAATGCTTCGACAATTTCAGGCCCTGACCCTGATAGTTCGAAGCGATTCCCGCGCCGTACAACTGAGTCGGCATCTCGGCCATGCGTTCGTAGACCAGCCGCCCGACGACCTGTCCGTGTTCCAGCACGAAGGGCGCCTCGTGGCAACGGACTTCCAGCACGCCGCGTGATCCGGCGCCGCCGGCTTCGGCATGGCCGAAACCGGGATCGAAGAATCCCGCGTAGTGAACCCGGAATTCACCCACCATCGCCAGATAGGGCGCCATTTCGGCGGCATACATCGGCGGAATGTGGACCGCCTCGCGGCTGACCAGGATGTAGAACGCGCCCGGGTCCAGAATGATGCGCCCCTCGCGGGTGCGCACCTCTTCCCAGTAGTCCTGCGGGTCGTATTCACCGATCCGATCCAGGTCGATCACGCCGGTATGTGGCTTGGCCCGGTACCCGACCAGATCGGTGTTGGGAAGGCGCAGATCGACCGAAAACCCCAACCCGTCCTGAATGACGGCCGGGCCGTCCACCAGCGGCGATTGCGCATGCAACGCGGCCAGATCCGCGTCGGACAGCACCGCCTGACCGCGGCGGAATCGGATCTGGTTCAGGCGCATGCCCGGACGGACCAGAACCGAGAACGAACGCGGACAGATCTCGGCATAGAGTGGGCCGGCATACCCGGCGGGAACGCGGTCGAACTCGGTTCCGCCATCGGTGATGGTGCGGGTCAGCAAGTCGAGCCGCCCGGTCGAGCTTTTGGCGTTGGCCACGGCGGTCACGTCGCCGGGCAGGGCCAGCGATTCCATCAGCGGTACCAGATACACGCAACCTTTTTCCAGTACCGCACCTTCCGAGATGTCGATGTGATGCATCTCGAACTCAGCCAGCCGGTCGGCCACGCTCTGGCCTTCGCCGGCCAGAAACGAGGCGCGCACACGGTAAGCCACTGTTCCTAAACGAAGATCAAGGCTGGCGGGTTGGATCTGGGCGGGGGTGATCGGCGGGGTCGCGGTGATCTCACCGCTGTCGATCATCGCTGCGATCTGCTGGTTCGGGCACACGCCGGTCATTCCGCTCCTCCCCTCAGCCGAAGGAGGCTCCGGCCCGTATTTTCTGAACGTCGGTGTGATTTGGTCGGGCTAGCAGGACTCGAACCTGCGACCTTCCGTCCCCCAGACGGACGCGCTACCAGGCTGCGCCATAGCCCGACGTTGAGGTGTTCATAATGATTTTCCCGGCAGGGGCAAGAGGAAAACATTACCTTTTTGCTCAACCCGCCAATTGCTGTTCGACCCGGTCCAGCCAGGCGCGCAGATCCTTGGCAACGGGCGCGATCCGGCGCAAAGTGTCGGTGTCGAACTCGGTTTTCCGCCACGCCCGGGCTGCGATTCCGGCCTGCTGCGGCGTGGTCTCGGTCTTGGGTTTCTGCGACGCAGCGTGATCCCGGGCTTTGGGGGCGGCAGGTTCGCCCAAATTTTCGGCCTCGGTCGGTGATAGATCGAGGGCACCCTGCACCACGGCGGGGGGCTGCGGCAGCGGCACCACGTTCTCAGCTGCCTGGATTTCGATGGTCGGGGCCGGAGCCGCGCCATCGTCCAGTCCCGGCGACAGCGACGCGACGTAGGCCACGCCCTGTTCGCGCAGGATGCGTTGAACACCCTTGATGGTCACGCCATCCTCGTGCAGCAGCTTCTTGATGCCGCCCAACAGGCGCATGTCGTTGGGGCGGTAATACCTACGTCCTCCGGCCCGCTTGACCGGTTTGATCTGGCTGAACCGACTTTCCCAGAACCGCAGGACATGCGCCTGAACACCCAGCCAATCCGCAACTTCACTGATGGTGCGAAATGCGTCGGGAGACTTGCTCATGCCTGCCTTGCCCCGGACTTACTTGCGGTTTCCGGCCGCGACCCGATCCTTCATCAGATGCGAAGGGCGGAAGGTCAGAACGCGGCGCGGCTCGATGGGAACCTCTTCCCCGGTTTTCGGGTTGCGGCCGACGCGGGCCGACTTGTCCCTGACGCTGAACGTGCCGAAAGACGAGATCTTGACCTGCTCGCCGCGCACCAGCGCATCGGACATGTGGTTCAAAATGCTTTCGACAAGCTGCGCGCTTTCGTTGCGAGACAGACCCACTTCGCGAAACACGGCTTCGCTCAGGTCCATTCGCGTCAGTGTTTTTTCGCCCATGATTATTCCCCTGATGATGTACGACCATAGGGGCAGGGCAAATTCACTGTCAATATCAATGAATTGCGCGTGGTGGTGTAAGCAGGTTTGCGCCGCCCTACCAGCGCATCACCACCGCGCCCCAGGCCAGTCCGCCGCCGATGGCCTCGGTCACTATCAAGTCGCCGGGCTTGATCTGCCCGCGTTCCTTGCCCACCGACAGCGCCAGCGGGATCGATGCGGCCGAGGTGTTGCCGTGATCCTGAACCGTGACCACCACGTTATCCATGGGCAGCTGCAGCTTTTTGGCCGTGCCCTGAATGATGCGGATATTGGCCTGATGCGGGACGATCCAATCGACGTCGCCGCTTGTTAGCCCCGCGCGATCCAGCGCGGTGGTGGCCGTGGCAGCCAGTTTCTCGACCGCGTGGCGGAACACCTGGTTGCCCTGCATTCGCAGATAGCCGGTGGTCCGGTTCGAGACCCCGCCATCGACATAGAGCAGATCCTTGAACCGCCCGTCCGAATGCAGGTCGGTGGATAGAATGCCCCGGTCTTCAGGCGTTCCGGCGCCTTCCTGCGCCTCGAGCACCAGCGCGCCGGCGCCGTCGCCGAACAGAACGCAGGTGCTCCGGTCCGACCAGTCCATGATGCGCGAGAAGGTCTCGGCCCCGATCACGAGGATGCGTTTGGCCTGACCCGACAGGATCAGCGCGTTGGCGTTGGCCAGCGCAAAGACGAAGCCGGCGCAGACCGCTTGCACGTCAAAAGCAAATCCGCGGGTCATGCCCAGATTGGCCTGAACCATGGTCGCAGCGGACGGAAAGGTCAGGTCTGCGGTGGAGGTGGCCAGAACAATCGCGTCGATGTCGTCGGCGGTCAGCCCCGCATCGGTCAGCGCGGCCTTGGCCGCATGGGTCGCCATATCAGATGTGGTTTCGTCTTCCGCCGCGAAATGGCGGCGTTCGATGCCCGAGCGGGTCCGGATCCATTCGTCGGACGTGTCCAACGTCTTTTCGAACTCGGAATTGGGAACGATGCGTTTGGGTAGATAATGCCCGACACCAACAACGACTGAACGGCCTGCCATCTGAGGTCCTGCCTTTTTGTTATTTTTCGGTCTGCAGCGCAGATTGCGCAGCATCTTGTTCAAGCTGGGCAGTCGATGCAACCCGTGCGGCCAATTTTTCGGCAAAACCCGACCGTGC
Source organism: Ruegeria sp. BHSC043 (assembly GCF_059612985.1). NCBI lineage: Bacteria > Pseudomonadati > Pseudomonadota > Alphaproteobacteria > Rhodobacterales > Roseobacteraceae > Ruegeria > Ruegeria sp. BHSC043. The sequence goes on from NZ_JBXWRS010000002.1 coordinate 224,784, forward strand.
CAGGGTAAAAGCCAGCTTGATGGCCGCGGACACACCCGTGGCATCAGCGCCCCCGTGCGATTTGACCACTGTCCCGTTCAGCCCCAAGAACACCCCCCCGTTCACGCGCCGCGGGTCGATGCGCTTTTTCAGGCGCTGCAATGACGTGATCGCCAACACCGAGGCCAGCCGGGACAGAGGAGAATAGCTGAACGCCTCTCGCAGAAGGTCGCCGATCAGGCTGGCGGTGCCTTCGCCCGTCTTGATCGCGACATTGCCGGTAAACCCGTCCGTCACAATGACATCGGCCTTGTCGCCGGGGATGTCGCTGCCTTCCACGAAGCCCACGAAATCGAAATTCGCCTGCTCGGCGAAGTCCGTGATCAACGCGTGCGCCTCTTTCAACTCGGCGCGGCCCTTGTGTTCTTCTGTACCGACATTCAGCAACCCGATGCGCGGACGCGCCAGGGCCATGCCGTTGCGGGCATACGAGGCCCCCATCAGCGCGTATTGCAGCAGATCCCGGGCATCGGCCCGCACATCCGCGCCCACGTCCAGCATCACGTTGAACCCCTGCGGATTGCGCGAGGGCCACAGGATCGCGATCGCCGGGCGGTTCACGCCGGGCAGCTTGCGCAGCCGCATCATCGACAGCGCCATCAGCGCGCCGGTATTGCCGCAGGATACGGCGCCGTGCGCCTCTCCGTTGCGCACCGAATCCAGCGCCGACCACATCGAGGTGTTCTTGCCGTTGCGCACGACCTGGCTGGGCTTGTCCTGCATCGTTACGACATCGGGACAATCGCGAAAAACGACGCGCCCTTCCAGGACGCGCCGTTTCGCAACAAGCTTGCGCAAGACGTCTTGGGGGCCGTGCAGCAGAAACCCGATATCGGGGTTCTTCTGCGCTGATTTCGCGATTCCAGCAACCACGACCGCGGGACCGGAGTCCCCGCCCATTGCGTCAACCGAGATGATGATCTTTCCGGTCTGCTCGGGCTGCGCCGTCATGCCAAAACCTGCGGTCAATCAGGCTCAGGCCGCGTCTTCGTCCAGGTCGATTTCGTCGGCCTGCGCCACGACTTCGCGGTCGTCATAGTGGCCGCAGGCTGCACAGACGTGGTGCGGGCGTTTCAGTTCGCCGCAGTTCGGGCATTCGTTCGGGTTTGCAGCAACCAGAGCGTCGTGTGCGCGGCGGTTGTTGCGACGCGACTTGGAAACTTTGTTCTGTTGGACGGCCATGGTCTCAACCTTTGTCTGACTGGGGGCTGCAGATTCGCTGCCAGCCCGGGTTTCATTCTTCGTTTTCTCGTGGTGTGACGCGCGTTTAGGGGACGAGCCCCGCGATGTCCAACCCAAATTCCGATGAGCGCGCGAAAATACTGCGATTCTCGACATGTTCAAGGGGTTTTTCTGACCGAGTGCTATGACAGGAAATCATGGCGCTGTCACTTGTCTTTTTTCAGCGCGTCGCGCAACCCGGCCAGCCCCGCAAAAGGCTTGGCATCGTCATCCGTCATGGCCTGTTTGCCCGGCTCGGTGAAAATTGCGTCATCCAGATGTGCGCCGTCCTTGCGGGGGTATTGCGGCAGCGCCAGCGCCAGCGCTTCGCGCATCACGGCACCAGGGTCGATCTCGGGGCCCAGGGGTTCGGTTTCGTCGTCTTCGGGCATCTCGAATTCGGGTTCGTCCGGCTCGGTCCAGTCCGACAGGAACAGGCGCCGCACGGGCGTTTCGATACGCGTGGTCACAGGGTCCAGCGTGACGACGCAGGGCTGGATCACGGTTGCGCCAAGGCGACCGGTCAGTTCCCAATCGCGTTTGCCGCGGGCCTTTATCTCTCCGACAAAGCTCAGCTTGCGCAGCCCCTGCAGGCCCAGATCCGCCCGGAGGACATCCAGTTCATCCGCTGCCGGGCGCAGATCGAACGGGACGGGGCTGTTCTGCGGCAGGTCCGCGACGCGCAAAGATGTTGCCTTGGCCATAGTGACCCTTTCCTGTGTTGAACCGGGGCATGGGTTTCTGTAATCGGATAGAAGCCGCAAGGGTGCAAGGCAAGAGGGTGAAGATGTCGAAGGTCGCGAACAAGCTGAAACTGGCGTTCGGAACGCTTGCCTGCGTGTCGGTGCTTGCGATGGCCGGGTGCAGCCCGGTCTACAAGAACCACGGCTATGTCCCCACGCCCGAGGAACTGGCCGAAATCAAGGTGGGTGTCGATACCCGCGACAGCGTGGTAGAAAAGGTCGGCGCGCCCGGTGCGTCGGGGGTTCTAAAGGATTCGGGGTACTATTACGTCGCCTCGCGTGTCCGCCATTATGGCCCCAAACGCCCCGAAGTGGTCGAGCGGCAGCTGGTCGCCGTCAGCTTTGACCAGCGCGGGGTCGTGCGCAACATCGAACGGTTCGGGCTCGAGGATGGCTATGTCATCGTCCTGGACCGCCGCGTGACCGATTCGAGCGTTCAGGATAGGGGATTCCTGCGTCAGTTGTTGGGCAATATCGGCAGTTTCAACCCGGCAAACATCCCAGGCCAGAGCTGATCGCGCGTCCGGTCCCTCGGTCTGTCATGAGGCGGTTACAGACTTGGTGTTAGTGGCAGGCGGAACTTGGGAAAGTCAGATACCGCGGAGGGTGCGGCCATAGACACGGATGTCTTGCTGAACAAGGGGAGGTATCGGGCGCGACTGGCCCGCACGCCCGAGGACATCGCCGCCGCGCAAGCGCTGCGTACGCTGGCTTTTCGCACCGCACGGACAGACCGCGATGCGTTCGACCGGATCTGCACCCATGTGCTGGTCGAGGATCAGCGGGCCGGCGGGCAACTCGTGTGCTGTTTCCGGATGCTGGTCATGGATTGCGGGCACGAGATCGGCCGCAGCTATTCGGCACAGTTCTACGATCTGTCGGGCTTGCAGAACTTTCAGGGACGGATGGTCGAGATGGGCCGGTTCGCGGTGCATCCCGACCGGACCGACCCGGATATCCTGCGGGTGGCGTGGGGCGCGATGACCGTGTTCGTGGACCGGTGCGACATCCGGTTGCTGTTTGGTTGTTCGTCATTTGCCGGGACCGACACCGAGGCCTACTTGGATGCTTTCGCAATGCTCAAACATCGCCACCTGGCGCCCAAACGCTGGTTGCCGCGGGTCAAGGCGCCGGACGTGTTCCGCTTTGCCGCGCGGCTGCGGCGCCGGCCCAACGCGCAGAAAGCCATGCGGCGCATGCCGCCGTTGCTGCGCACCTACCTTATGATGGGCGGCTGGGTCAGCGATCATGCGGTTGTGGACCGCCAGCTGAACACGCTGCATGTCTTCACCGGCGTCGAGATCGGTGCGATTCCCGCGGCGCGGAAACGCCTCTTGCGGATGATTGCGGGCTAGGGCGGGGCCGTTTGGAAAAGCTGGCGCTGGGCCGTTGACGCCCGATGCCAGCCGGTTTAGCTGGCGCATATGGCACGTATTCCTTTGTTGCAGATGTCCGGCATCTCGCTGACCTTCGGCGGCGAGCCGGTGTTTTCTGATCTGGACCTGGTGGTTCAGCCCGGTGACCGCGTTGCGCTGGTCGGGCGGAACGGCTCGGGCAAATCCACCCTGATGAAGGTCATGGCCGGTCTTGTCGAGCCGGACCGGGGTGAGATCGTGGTGCCGCCCGGCAAATCCGTGGGCTACATGGAGCAGGACCCTCATATGGAAGGCTTTGCCACGCTGGGCGACTATGCCGCCAGTGGGCTGGAACCAGGCGAGTTGTACAAGGTGGAACGGGCCGGTGAGGGGCTAAAATTCGACCCCTCGCGTGCGGTTCAAACCGCCTCGGGCGGAGAGCGGCGCCGTGCGGCGCTGGCCAAGCTGATGGCCGAGGCCCCCGACCTGATGCTGCTGGACGAGCCGACCAACCATCTGGACATCGAGGCCATCGGTTGGCTGGAGCGCGAACTGGGCGCAACGCGGGCGGCTTTTGTCCTGATCTCGCATGACCGCGCCTTTCTGCGAGCACTGACGCGGGCAACCCTGTGGATCGATCGCGGTGTCGTGCGCCGGCAGGAGCAGGGGTTCGAGGCTTTTGAGGCCTGGCGCGACAAGATCTGGGAGGAAGAAGACCAGCAACGCCACAAGCTGGATCGGCTGATCAAGTCCGAATCCCGCTGGGCGGTTGAAGGGATCAGCGCGCGCCGCAAGCGCAATCAGGGCCGGGTGCGGGCGCTGCAAGCGTTGCGGGCGGAACGCGCGGCGCAAATCAAGCGTCAGGGCTCGGCGGCCATGTCTTTGGAATCCGGTCCGAAATCCGGGCGCAAGGTGATCGAGGCGCGCGGTGTCAGCAAGGCGTTCGACGGCAAGCCCATCGTACGCAACCTGGACCTTTTGGTACAGCGCGGCGACCGCGTGGCCTTTGTCGGCCCGAACGGAGTTGGCAAGACGACGCTACTGAAATTGCTGCTGGGCGAGGCCGCGCCGGACGAAGGGTCGGTGACTCTGGGCACCAATCTGGAAATCGCGGTCTTCGACCAGACCCGCGCGCAGCTGGACCCCGAGATGACCCTGTGGGACAGCCTGACCGGCGACCCCGAGATGCGTGTCTCGGGCAAGGCCGATCAGGTGATGGTGCGCGGCCAGCCCAAGCATGTGGTGGGCTATCTCAAGGAATTCCTGTTCGACGAACGGCAGGCGAGAGCGGCCGTCAAGTCTTTGTCGGGTGGCGAAAAAGCGCGGTTGCTGCTGGCCAAGCTGATGGCGAAACCGTCGAACCTGCTGGTGCTGGACGAACCGACTAACGACCTGGATGTCGAGACGCTGGACCTGCTGCAGGAGTTGCTAGACGACTATGACGGTACCGTGCTGCTGGTCAGCCACGACCGGGATTTCCTGGATCGTGTGGCGACCACCACCATCGCGATGGAGGGCAACGGCCGCGCGACGGTCTATGCGGGCGGTTGGTCGGACTATATCGCGCAGCGCGGTGATCTGACCGAGAAAAGGCCTGAGAAAACAAAAGAGAACAAGCCGAAAGTCAAGCAGGAAGCCAAGCCGAAAACCGGCCTGTCCTTTTCCGAAAAGCACCGGCTGGAGAAGCTGCCCGCCGAGATCGCGCGGCTGGAAGCCGAGATCGCCAAGCTGGAGGAGCTGATGTCGGACCCCGAGCTGTTCACCCGCGAGCCGGTGAAGTTCCAGAAGGCGACCGAGGCCCTTGTCGAGCGGCAGCAGAAGCTGGCCGCCGCCGAGGAGGAATGGCTGAAACTGGAAGAAAAGGCTGAGGCCGGGGCCTAGCCAGGCTCGACCCAAGGCGCGGGCAGATCGGCGCTGCCCACGCCATGCGGTCATGTCAGCGCATGCGCAGGGCGCCGTCGATGCGGATGACCTCGCCGTTCAGATAGCCCATCTCGACGATGAACCCGGCCAGCCGGCCGTATTCGCGCGGGTCGCCCAGACGGGCGGGGTTGGGCACGTCGGCGGCCAGTTGCTGCTGCACTTCTTCGGGCAGGCCGGCCAGCATCGGCGTCATGAATATGCCGGGCGCGATGGTCATCACCCGGATCCCGGTCGAGGCCAGATCGCGCGCCATCGGCAGTGTCATGCCCACGACACCGCCCTTGGAGGCGGAATAGGCCGCCTGGCCCTTTTGGCCGTCGAAGGCCGCGATCGAGGCGGTGTTGATGATTACGCCGCGCGCGCCATCTGACTCGGGCGCGTTCTTGGCCATTTCGACGGCAGCCAGACGCGACACGTTGAAGGTGCCCACGAGGTTGATGTCGATGGTGCGCTGGAAGGCGTCCAGCGGGTGGGGGCCGTCCCTGCCGACGGTCTTGATGCCATAGGCGATGCCGGCACAGTTCACGCAAGCAGTGATCTTGCCCATCTTTTCCATCGCCAGCGCAATGGCCGCGGCCACCGAGTTCTCGTCGGTCACGTCGGTCTGTGCGAAATGCCCGCCGATTTCGGCCGCGACCTGCGCGCCACGCTCGGCATCGCGGTCGAGGATGGTCACCTGCGCGCCGTTCTCGGCAAAGTAACGGGCGGTGGCCTCTCCGAGGCCCGAGGCGCCGCCGGTGATGACGGCGGCGGTGGTGGACAATTGCATGGCGGGCTCCTCCCCAATGATCTGAACAAGTGTTCAAATATCAGCCTGTATGGGGATCTGTCCAGCGCATCCCGCCGCGGTCAAGGCCCGCCAGCGGGCGCAGGCTGCGCCCCAGCGGTGGCCACCAGCCCCAGGTGCCGCCCAGCCAGCGGGCGCGGGCGCCGGTTCCCAGTTTGAACCGGGCCAGACCGGGCGCATCCTCGGTCGACACCGGGCCAAGATCGAGCCGCTGCAACCCCCGTTTCGCCAGCCAGCGCATTGCCTGCCACAGAATCAGCCGGTGGGCATTCAGCCGCCGCCCGCGCGCGGTGGTACAGCCGATGTGATAGGTCGCAACCGAGCCATGGCACAGGAACAGCATCGCCGCCACGGTGTCGCCGTCGGTGGCTAAGAATTCAACGGCCTTGCCGGGATTGGCGCGGGCATAGGCCAGGGTCAGCGGCACCGGCCAGTTGCGATAGCCGCGTGCCCGCTGTTGCGCCTGATCGGTGGTCAGCAGCCAATTGTCCGACCCTTCGCGTAGGATGCGGCGCGTGATGCGCCGCAGGCTGCGCTCGGCCTGAACAAGCGCATTGCGCCATTTCTGATGCAGCCCTGCCGGCAGGTCGCTGCGCAGATCCAACTCGGCAACGCAGGTCGGGGTAACCAGCGGCATCGCGCCCAACGTGGTCAGGTCGGGGGCTGGATGGTCGGGCGACAGGATCAGCGGCGTGCGGTTCAACCCGGCCTGCCGGATCAGGCCGGGCAGGGTGGCCGGGTCGATCCGCGCGCGCGGCAGCATTGCCACGGTCACGCCGGGAAAGACCCGACGGCGCAGGACCAGCGTACCGTCCGCCAGCCGCAGCGGGCCCTGCCCGCAGGCGCGCAGGGTCGCCTGCATCTCGGTGCTTTGCATCACGGGGGTGTGCGTGGTCGTCATGCGGGCATTAACCCGGTGGAAACCTAAAGCGGGGTTAATGACAGCATGAAAACGGTTCTCGGACAGACAATCCCATCGCCGCGCGTGACCCGTGCCGCGGCCTTTCTGCTGGCTGCCGCGTTGTCGGTTCCGGTGTTCGTGGTTCTCAGCGTGGCCGACTGGCTGTGGTTTTAACCTAATCCAGCCGGCTGCGCTGCTGCATCGGGGTGACGCCAAAGGCGGCGCGATACACGCGCGAGAAATGGCCAGGGCTTTCAAAGCCGCAGGCAAAGGCCACGTCGGTGACCGAGGATTCGGTCTGCAACAGCAGGTTTCGCGCGCGGTCCAGCCGCAACTCCATGAAGTATTTCTTGGGCGAGGCGTTGAGGTATTTTCCGAACAACCGCTCCAGCTGGCGGGTCGAGATGCCGATCTGTTCGGCGATCAACGCCGGCGAGATCGGGTCGTTGATGCGGTCGGCCATGATCTGGATCGCCTTGGCCAGATGCGCGTTGCGCATGCCGTTGCGCGATTGCAGCGACACGCGCTGATCGGCGGTCGCGTTGCGCACGGCGTTATAGACCATCTGGTCGGCGACCGCGATCGACAGGTCCTGCCCGTGGTCGCGCTCGATCAGGTGCAGCATCAGGTCGGCGGTCGTGGTGCCGCCCGAGGCGGTCATGTGCTTTTCATCGGCCACGAAGACGCTGCGCACCAGGTTCACGTCCGGGAAAGCCTCCATGAAGGCGTCGTGATATTCCCAATGGATCGCCGCCTGCATCCCGTTCAGGAACCCGGCCTCGGCGAGCAGCCACGCGCCCGAACACAGCGCCCCGATGGCCGTACCGCGCGCCCGTTCGCGGCGCAGTGCGGCCAGCAATGAGCGGCTGACGTGATCGCGCATGTGAATGCCCGACAAAACGAAGATCTGGTCGCATTTCGGCAGGTTCGCCAGCCCGCCATGCACCAGTGTCACGGACCCGTTCGAACACACCGCCTGCGCGCCGTCCTCCGAGGCGAAGGACCAGCGGTACAGCTCCTCGCCGCTGACCCAGTTGGCGATGCGCAGCGGCTCGACCGCGCAGGAGAAGGCCAAGTGCGAGAACTCGGGAACGAGGATGAAACAGAAGTGTTGCGGGCGGGTCATGCGCTCAGTCTATCACGGGCGGTCAGGCTGATTGTGTACAAGTTGCATTTTATCGGGCAAGAGCAGGGGCGACATCCTGGGTGTCGCGATTCGACCGAAGCGAAGGTTGGGGATGAAAGACGACACGAAAAGCCGCAAGGCGGCGCTGGCCGCGCATCTGAAGGCGGCGGTCATGACGCTGAAACTGCGCCCCGGCGATGACCTGGACGAGGCGCAGCTGTCCGAGGCGTTCGGCCTGTCGCGCACACCGCTGCGCGAAGTGTTCCGGCATCTGGCCGGGCTGGGCTATCTTGAACTGCGTGAAAACCGGGGCGCGCGGGTGTCCCAGATGTCTTATGCCACGCTGCGCGACTTCTTCCTGGTGGCGCCGATGATCTATGGCGCGGTGCTGCGGCTGGCGGCGCAGAACGCCACGGGCGACCAGATCGACCGGTTGAAGGCGGCGCAGGCGGCGTTTCGGGCAACCCTGCGGACGGGCTCGGCCGAAGATCGCGCGTTGGCCAACAACCAGTTCCATGAGATCACCGGTGAGATGGCGGCGAATGTCTACCTGCTGCCGTCGTTTCAGCGGCTGCTGATCGACCATGCGCGCATCGGCATGACCTTCTACAGCCCGGATCAGGCCGGGATGGGTGAAAGCCTCGATCTGGCCTGCGACCAGCATGACGCCATCATCTCCGCGATCGAGGCGCGCGACGAGGCGGCGGCGGGGCAGCTGGCGGCCGATCACTGGGCGCTGTCGCGCGACCAGATTGAGCTGTTCGTGACGCCCGCCGGTCTGGACCTGCCGCTGGGCTCGGTCGAGCGCGGATAAAAAAACGGCCGCCCTGAGGCGGCCGTCGTGTTTGGGGTCAGACGGGTTAGCCCAACTGCACCAGCGCGTGCCGTTTCTTGCCGGCGCTCAGTTTGATGGGCGAGGACAGGGCCGCCGCGTCGATCATCAGCCCCGCATCGGTCAGCGGTGCGTCGTCCAGACGGGCGCCGTTTTCGGAAATCAGGCGCTTGGCCTCCTTGCCCGATTTCGCCAGGCCAGACTTCACGATCAGCTGCACAACCGAGATGCCATCGCCCAGATCTTCGGCGGTCAGGGTCAGGGTGGGCAGGTCGCCGCCCACGCCGCCCTTTTCGAACACTTCGCGCGCGGTGGCCTCGGCCTTGGCCGCGGCCTCGGAACCGTGCAGCAGGGTCGTGACTTCGTTGGCCAGACGGATCTTGGCCTCGTTGATCTCGGACCCTTGCAGCGCGCCCATGCGGTCGCATTCGTCTACGGGAAGCTCGGTGAAGATCTTCAGGAAACGGCCCACGTCGGCGTCGGTGGTGTTGCGCCAGAACTGCCAGAACTCGTAAGGCGACAGCATGTCGCCGTTCAGCCAGATGGCGCCGCCCTGGCTTTTGCCCATCTTGCGCCCATCGCTGGTGGTCAGCAGGGGCGTGGTCAGGCCATAGATCTCGTGATCCAGCACGCGGCGGGTCAGGTCGATGCCGTTGACGATATTGCCCCACTGGTCCGATCCGCCCATCTGCAGGATGCAACCATATCGGCGGTTCAGTTCCAGAAAGTCATAGGCTTGCAGGATCATGTAGTTGAACTCGAGGAACGACAGGGATTGTTCCCGGTCCAGCCGCGATTTCACCGACTCAAAGGACAGCATCCGGTTGACCGAGAAATGCCGCCCGATGTCCCGCAGGAAATCGAGATAGTTCAGGTCGTCCAGCCATTCGGCATTGTTCAGCATCAGCGCGCCGGTGTCGCTGTCGTCATAGGACAGGTACTTGTCGAACACCTTCTGCATGCCGGCGATGTTGGCGTCGATCTGCTCGGGGCCCAGCAGGGGGCGTTCGTCCGAGCGGAAAGACGGATCGCCCACCTTGGTGGTGCCGCCGCCCATCAGGGTGATCGGCTTGTGCCCCAGCTTCTGGAACCAGCGCAGAACCATGATGTTCATCAGGTGCCCGACATGCAGGGACTGGGCGGTGGCGTCATACCCGATATAGGCTGTCTGCACCCCGCTTGTCAGAGCATCGTCAAGGCCCTGATAATCGGTGCAATCGGCCAGAAAGCCGCGCTCGATCATCGTGGCGATGAAATCCGATTTGGGGTGATACGTCATGTCTTGCCTCGGGGTTGAATTGCGGGGCACGTTATAGGCGGCGAACGAGGGAAGGAAAAGGCCATGAATAAGGCCCGAGGCAAAGTTGGGGCAGTGCGGGCACTGGGGGCCATGTCGGGTACCTCGCTCGATGGGGTCGACGCGGCGGTGGTGGAAACCGACGGGCGGCAGATCCTGCGGTTCGGCGACAGTGCCTACCGGCCCTACAGCGAGGACGAGCGCAAGCTGCTGCGCGCCGCGCTGGGAAAATGGAGCGGCCCCGAGGTGCACGCCGCCGAAGATCTGGTGACCCGCGCCCATGCCGAGCTGCTGTCGGAATTCGAGGACGTGGAGCTGATCGGCTTTCACGGCCAGACCCTTGCGCATGAGCCGCGCGGCAAGGGCACGTTGCAGGTGGGCGATGGCGAGGGGCTGGCGGTCGCGCTGGGTGTGCCCGTGGTCTGGGATTTCCGCAGCGATGACGTGGCCATGGGTGGCGAGGGCGCGCCGCTGGCGCCGTTCTTCCACTTTGCCTGCGCAAAATATGTCGGGGCGACGGCGCCCTTGTGCTTTCTGAACCTGGGCGGCGTCGGCAACCTGACCTATGTGGACCCGTCCTTTGACGGACCCGAGGCACCCGGTGCGTTGCTGGCCTTTGACACCGGCCCGGCCAATGCGCCGATCGACGATCTGGTGCAGGCGCGTCTGGGCCTGCCGATGGACCGCGACGGCGCGCTGGCCCGGCAGGGCACGGTCGAGACCGGAGCACTGGAGCTGTTTCTGGCCGAGCCCTATTTCAACCGTCTGCCGCCCAAATCGCTGGATCGCAACGATTTCGCCGAAATGATCGGTCTGGTAAAGGAATTGAGCGATGCTGACGCAGTCGCCACCCTGACGGGCATGAGCGCCGCCGGGGTGGTGCAGGGGATGGAGCATTGTCCCAAACCGCCCGCGCGGGTGCTGGTCACCGGCGGTGGGCGCAAGAACTCGGTTTTGATGGAGATGCTGCGCGTGGCGCTGGACTGCCCGGTCGATCCGGTCGAGGCCGTAGGTCTGGATGGCGACATGCTCGAGGCGCAGGCCTTTGCCTATCTGGCGGTGCGGGTGGCGCGGGGGATGCCGACCTCTTGTCCCGGCACCACCGGGGTCAAGGCGTTGGTCGGCGGGGGAACGGTCAGCCGGGTGTCGCAGGGCGCACCGCGCTGAAACGCGGCGAAAAATGATCCTGCCAAGGCACCCGAGCGTAATCGTAGCAGTAGTCACAACAACGCCGGAGATGAAGATGATCGGTTCCCTTGTGAAAAATGCGGTCGGTTGTGCTGTTGCGTTCATGCTCGCAGTGCCTGCCATGGCCGAAGTGCAGGTTGAGTTCGTCGAGGGAGCGCCAAAGGACCGTTTCGTTCTTCGCAATGCCAGCGATTGCAACCTGTCTGCTGCAACTGTGCGTCTGGATTTGTCTTCGTCACAGGGCGGGTTGATCTTTGATGTCACCGGCTCGAGGGCAGGGGTTGAAGTGTTTCAGCCTTTTGAGATTGTTGCGGGGTCCGAGTATCTGAACGGTTTGCCTCAGGTTCAGGACGGACAGTCGATGGTCGATCTGGACATCCGGGCCATGCCACCCGGTGCAGAAATCGCGTTTACGATCGACGTGGATGACACAGGTGGCGGACGCGAGATCACCGTGTCGGGGGCCGAGATTCAGGGCGCGACGGTCTCTCTGGAAGGCGCGAAGAACCCGCAGCGTGGTGTCTTTTCGTCGGCATCCCGCGCGGCTATACCGGTAGGGACCTGCTGAGCGGCGGTGAAACTGCAGATGGAACCGGCATGACCAAGACCCTGACACGTATCGCATTTCTGGTTCTGGTAATGGGTGGCGGCATACTGATCGGCACTCTGACAGGGCCGGGTGAGTGGTATGCGATTCTGAACAAACCGGTCTTCAACCCGCCGGGATGGGTATTCGGCCCGGTCTGGACGGTTCTTTACGTGTTGATCGCAATGGCAGGTTGGCGGCAGTTCGAACGCGACCGAAGTTCGCCCGCGATGCGCCTGTGGTGGGCGCAGTTGGGCCTGAACTTTCTGTGGTCGCCCACATTCTTCGTGCTGCATCAGCCGTGGCTGGCATTGTTAGTGATTCTTGCGCTTCTGGTGGTGATTGTGCTGTTCATCGCACGCGTCCGCCCGGTGGATCGCGTTTCGGCCTGGGCGTTCGTGCCCTATCTGGCATGGGTGGCATTCGCCACCATACTGAATCTATCGATCGCGGTCCTGAACTGACGCCGGCGGTGGTTAGAGCATCCACTCGACCGGCAGCCACCTGACGACGGCGGCAAGGCCGCGCTGGAACCGAGAGGTGTTCGGGTCAGTCTCAAAGGTCGTGGTCGTTCCGTCGTTGGTCTGCTGAATCCAGATCAGGCCGCCGTCATCGGCCATTTCGACGCGATAGGCGAATTCCGGCTTGTCCAGTTGCCGGGCCAGATCTGCTGCGACCGCGGGGCTCTCGATCAGCAGCCCCATCTCGGTGTTCAGCCGGGCCGAACGTGGATCCAGATTGTATGAGCCGATAAAGATCCGTTTGCCATCCGAGCCAAACACCTTTGCATGCAGGCCCGAGGCAGAGCCTGCAAGAATCTCGGGCAGGCTGCGTGCCTTATGCTCGGCGCGCAACGCGCGCAGCTCCAGCAACTGAACCCCGCTTGCCAGTAGGTCGTCGCGGTAGGCCATGTAAGCGGCATGAACCGGCATCACATCGGTCGCATCCATTGAGTTGGTCAAGACCCGGACTTTGACCCCAGACGACGCCAACCGTTCGAGCAACTCGGCCCCGCGGGGACCGGGAATGAAATAGGCCGAGACCAGATCGAGCGACGTCTCGGAGCTTTCGGCAAAGGCTATCAGACGCTCGACCATGAGGTTCTCGTCCTCCACCTGTCCAAGTCCCTTTGCCGGGTCATCGACAAAAAGTTCGATAGCGCTCCACTCGAACGGCAGATCGCGGTCGGCGATGCGGTCGGCCAGTTCATTGTCGCGGATCGCCTTTTGGTATCCGGCCCCGGCAGCGGTCTGACGCGCGGCCTCGGCCAATGCCTTCAGGCTTGGATCGGTCGCTGCAGGCAGGAACAACGCGGCATCATAGGCCGAGCCGCTGTTCCAGTAGGCATCGAACGACGCTGCAACCTCGTCCACGATAGGACCGATCGCGATGGTATCGACATCCAGATAGTGCGTTCCGGCCCCATAGTCGAAATAGATGTCGCCGATGTTTCGGCCCCCGACAATCGTGGCCACGCCGTCCACTGTCATGGATTTGTTATGCATGCGGCGGTTCAACCGGCCGAAATCGAACACATAGGATAGCAGCTTGGGGTTGCGCAGAGTGAACGGGTTGAAGATGCGCACATGGGCCGTGGGCATGGCATCCAGTTCCGCCAGAAGCGTGTCCAGCCCCGAGATGCCATTGTCATCGACCAGGAGGCGCACGCGCACGCCCCGTTCCGCCGCCGCACGCAATTCGTCCAGCAGCATCAGGCCGGTCACGTCATCCTGCCAGATATAGTATTGGGCATCGATGGACGAGACCGCCTCACGCGCGAGAATGGCGCGGGCGGCGAATGCGGTGTGCCCCTGACCGAGGGGGCGGACGCCATCCAGTCCGGGATTGCGCTGAATCGCCGGCTCGATGGCTTGGCCCAGCGGACCCGTCCAATCCGCGGGTTGGCTGTATGTCTGCTCCGAGAAATTGGTTTCGGGCAGCGGAAAGGCCAACCGCAGCCCAAACACGCCCAAGCCGAGGATCACGGCCACGGTCACCAAAGTCTTGATCAGCCGCATCGCGCCCTCATCTTTGCCCAATCATTCACAAGCGAACCTTGCCGCATTGGGCAGGGCAAGTTCAAGCGTGGTTCAGCAGGGGCCGGAGGTTTAGCCCCTGGGAATGTCGAACTCCGGAGGCGCCAATTCGAACCCGTCGAACTGGAAACCCGGTGAAACGGTACAGCTGACCAGCGTGTAGTCCCCGGTGCTGCGGGCGGCCTGCCAATGCCCGGCGGGTACGATGACCTGCGGGGCACCCTCGCTCAGGTCAGGAGATAGCATGTGATCGTTTGCCGGTCCGGTGTCGCTTTCGCTGATCGACAGGATCAGCGGCGCGCCGGCGTGAAACAGCCAGATCTCGGTCGCATCGACCCGGTGCCAGTGGCTGGCCTCGCCCTGTTTCAGCAAGAAATAGATGCAGGTCGCGGTCGGGCGGCCGGTGTTGTCCGCGCGCCAAGTCTCGGCATACCAACCGCCTTCGGGGTGGGGCTGCAACTGCAGGTGGTCGATGATCTGGTCGGCGGTCATGGCGGGCCTTTCACGGCGATGGGATTTGGTGCTGGCAATACTGCGCACAGATCATATGTTTGCGCCATGACCCTGACGATCCCCTTCGACAATTCCTATGCCCGGCTGCCCGGCGCCTTTTATGCGCGCCAGTCGCCTGAGCCCGTGCGCGCGCCGCGGCTGGTGGCTTTCAATGACGATCTGGCGCAGGTGCTGGGCATCTCGCCCGGTGACGCGCAGGACATGGCCCAGGTGTTTGCGGGCAATACCCTGCCGGACGGGGCCGAGCCGCTGGCGCAGCTGTATTCCGGCCACCAGTTCGGCAACTACAACCCACAGCTGGGCGACGGGCGCGCGGTGCTGCTGGGCGAGGTGGTGGGCACGGACGGGATCCGCCGCGACATTCAACTCAAGGGCTCGGGACGCACGCCGTTCTCGCGGCAGGGCGACGGGCGGGCCTGGCTGGGGCCGGTTCTGCGCGAATATGTCGTGTCCGAGGCGATGCACGCGCTGGGCATTCCCACCACGCGTGCCTTGGCGGCGGTGGAAACCGGCGAGGTCGTGCTGCGCGAGGGCCTGATGCCCGGCGCGGTGCTGACCCGCGTGGCGCAAAGCCATCTGCGGGTGGGTACGTTTCAGGTGTTCGCCGCACGCGGCCAGATCGCCGACCTGCAGCGGCTGACCGACTATGCCATCGCGCGCCACTACCCGGACGCCGTCGGGCCGATGGGCCTACTGCGCGCCGTGCGTGACGCGCAGGCCGCGCTGATCGCGCAATGGATGGCGGTGGGCTTCATCCACGGGGTGATGAACACCGACAACTGCGCCATCTCGGGCGAAACCATCGACTATGGCCCCTGCGCTTTTATGGACAGCTATCATCCGAGTACCGTCTACAGTTCGATCGACCGGATGGGGCGCTATGCCTATTCCAACCAGCCCGAGATCGCGGTGTGGAACCTTGCACAGCTGGCGACGGCGCTGATCCAGCAGATCGAGGACAAGCAGGCCGCCGTGGAAGAGGCGACCGAGATCGTACATGCCATGCCCGAATTGATGCAGCAGCACTGGCTGAGGCGGTTCCGGGCCAAGATCGGCCTGACCACCGAGGAGGACGGCGACCTTGCACTGATCTCGGACCTGCTGACGCGGATGGCGCAGAACCAGGCCGATTTCACCAATACCTTCCGCGCGCTGGGCAGCGATGCGGCACGGGACCAGTTTGCCGATCCGGCGGCTTTTGACAGCTGGGCCGAGGGGTGGCGCGCGCGGCTGACGCGCGAGGCTGACCCGGTTGCAGTGATGCACGCGGCGAACCCCGCCTTCATCCCGCGCAACCACCGGGTCGAGCAGATGATCGAGGCCGCCGTTCAGGGCGACTATGCCCTGTTTCACCGGCTGAACGCTGTGCTGGCCCAACCCTATGACGACCAGCCTGACGCCGCCGACCTGAGGCACCCGCCCACGCAGGACGAGGTGGTGCATGCCACCTTTTGCGGCACCTGAGCGGGTTTCGGCATCTGTGCTGAACTATCGGCTTGCGTCCGGGCGCGATCCTGCGAATCCTGACGGGGTACAACCGTAGAAAACCGATGACCACTTTGCCCAAGCTGCGCCTTGCCAGCTACAACATCCAGAAATGCGTCGGACTGGACCTGCGACGCCAGCCGCAGCGTATCCTGCAGGTGCTGGATCGGCTGAGCGCCGATATCGTGGTGCTGCAAGAGGCTGACAAACGCCTGCCGCCGCGCCCGGCGGCGCTGCCGCATTTCATGTTGGACGAGGCGGGGTGGAAGATCGTTGATCTGGGCGGTGCGGGCAGCCTCGGCTGGCATGGCAACGCCGTGATCTGGCGGGGCGACCACATTCAGGTGCGCCGCGCCGCGCATCACGATCTGCCGGGGCTCGAACCGCGCGGGGCGGTCCGGGTCGAGTTCGACACGCATATCGGCCCACTGCGGGTGATGGGGATGCATCTGGGGCTGTTCTCGGCGTGGCGCCGCCAGCAGATCATTCACTTGCGGCAGGACGGCCGCGCGCTGGACCGGATGCCCACCGTCTGGGCGGGGGATTTCAACGAATGGTCGCGCCAGCCGATCCTTGACCGTCTGGCTCCCGACATGCGGTTCCTGCCACCTGTGCCAAGCTTTCCCGCCGCGCAGCCTCTGGGTGCGCTGGACCGGATCGCGCTGGGCGGCGGGCTCGAGGCACTGGCCCACGGTGTGCACGGGGAGCGGCCCGCGCATATCGCCTCGGACCACCTGCCGGTCTGGGCCGATCTGCGCCTGGCCGGTTGAGTCGGCAAGGGTGCAAAACACGGTGGCGAAACCCGTGCGGACAGACTAAGACAGAGACCCGAACGGATTCTGAGGGGTGCCATGCCGGACACGATCATCGCGCGTTGCGAAGCCAAAGGCCTGCGCATGACCGGCCAGCGCCGGACCATCGCGACCGTTCTGGAACAAAGCGACGACCATCCGGATGTCGAGGAGCTTTACGCCCGCGCATCGGCGCTGGATGCGGGCATCTCGATCGCGACCGTCTATCGCACCGTCAAACTGTTCGAAGAGGCCGGAATTCTCGAGCGGCTGGAATTCGGCGACGGGCGCGCGCGCTATGAGGATGCCGAGCGCGACCACCACGATCACCTGATCGATATGAACTCGGGCGAGGTGATCGAGTTCGTGGACCCCGAAATCGAAGCTCTGCAGGAAAAGATTGCCGCCAAGTTGGGCTACCGCCTGAAAGGGCACCGGCTGGAATTATACGGCGTGCCGCTGGACAAGGACTGATCCGGCACCGACCCATCACGAAACGCGAACGGCCGGCTCAAATCAATTCATCATTCGTGGTCAGGTTGCGGGTTGCCAGACCGAGGCAATCGGGATTTCCTGCGCCGGTCGGGCAAGACGGGCCCGCCGGACGGAGACGCGCGCATGAACAACGTACAGGGCATTCTGCTGATCATCGGGGCGATGGCCGCCTTCACGCTTGAGGACATGTTTATCAAGCACCTGTCGACTTCCGTGCCGACCGGGCAGGTCATGCTGGTTCTGGGCCTGTTCTGCGGGCTGGCCTTTGCCCTGATGGCTGTGGTCACGCGCAAGCGGATTTTTGACCGGGCCGCCTGGCAGCCCTTGCCCCTGATCCGCGCGGGCACCGAGGCCGTCGGCGCGCTCAGCTTCGTGACCGCCTTGTCGCTGGTCGATCTGTCCACGGTCGCCGCCGTGTTCCAGGCAATGCCCTTGGCGGTGACTATGGGGGCCGCGCTGTTTCTGGGCGAACACGTTGGCTGGCGGCGGTGGAGCGCGATCGGTGTCGGATTCGCCGGGGTGCTGATGGTCATCCGCCCGGGTCTGGACGGGTTCCGCCCCGAGGCTCTGTTCGTGGTGGCGACGGTGATCGCCATCGCTGCGCGCGATCTGATCACCCGGCGGCTGGACGCGCGGGTGGCCTCGGCCGTGGTGGCGTTGCAGGCCTATGCGGCGGTGGCGCTGGCGGGGGGCGTTCTGATGCTGATGGCGGGCCAGCCGTTGGTGCCGCTTCAGGCCGAGCAGGTCGGCCCCTATATCGGCGCGGTGGGCTTTGGCGTGCTGGGCTATTTCGGCATCGTCACGGCGATGCGTGTGGGCGAGGCCTCGGCCCTGACCCCGTTCCGCTATACGCGTCTGCTGTTCTCGATCCTGGCCGGGATGTGGATGTTCGGCGAACGACCGGACCTGATGACCATGATCGGCGCGTCGCTGATCATCGGGTCGGGCATGTACACGTTCATCCGCGAACGGCGCATTGCGCGGGCCATGGCTCCGGCGGTCTGCTGACCTGTTGGCGCAAACACGCTGCTGTTGGCGCTAAAGGCCGGAAAATATGCGTGTTAGCGATAACGGACCCGGTTTACTTTTCCCCGCGTGCTGGTATGAGGCATGCAACCGAACGCATTTTCAGGGACCGGTATCATGAGCACCATCATCGACATCCACGCACGCGAAATCCTGGACAGCCGGGGCAACCCCACCGTCGAGGTGGACGTGGTTCTGGAAGACGGCACCATGGGCCGGGCAGCCGTGCCCTCAGGCGCGTCGACCGGCGCCTATGAGGCGGTTGAGAAGCGCGATGGCGACAAGTCCAGGTACATGGGCAAGGGCGTGCTCGAAGCCGTGGCCGCCGTGAATGGCGAGATCGCCGAAGAATTGGTGGGCTTTGACGCGACCGAGCAGGTGGCGATCGACGCTGCGATGATCGAGCTGGACGGCACCCCCAACAAGGGCCGTCTGGGCGCGAACGCCATTCTGGGCGTCTCGTTGGCCGTGGCCAAGGCGGCGGCGGACTTCACCACCCAGCCGCTCTATCGCTATGTGGGTGGCACCTCGGCGCGGGTTCTGCCGGTGCCGATGATGAACATCATCAATGGCGGCGAACACGCCGACAACCCGATCGACATCCAGGAATTCATGATCATGCCCGTGGCCGCCAGCAACATCCGCGAGGCGGTGCGCATGGGTTCGGAAGTGTTCCACACCCTGAAAAAGGAACTGTCGGCGGCCGGGCTGGCCACCGGTGTCGGCGACGAGGGCGGATTTGCCCCGAACATCGCTTCGACCCGCGAAGCGCTGGATTTCATCCTCAAGTCGATCGAGAAGGCGGGCTACAAGCCGGGGGACGAGATCTATCTGGCGCTCGATTGCGCGGCCACCGAGTATTACAAGGATGGCAAATACGTCCTGTCGGGCGAGGGCAAGACTCTGAGCAGCGACGAGAACGTGGCCTATCTGGCTGCGTTGGTGAACGACTATCCGATCATCTCGATCGAGGACGGTATGTCCGAGGATGACTGGGACGGCTGGAAGGCGCTGACCGACGAGTTGGGCGGCAAGGTGCAGCTGGTGGGTGACGACCTGTTCGTGACCAACCCCGCGCGTCTGGCTGAGGGGATCGAGAAGGGCTGCGCCAACTCGATGCTGGTCAAGGTGAACCAGATCGGTTCGCTGACCGAAACGCTGCGCGCCGTGGATATGGCCCACCGCGCCCGCTATACCAACGTGATGTCACACCGCTCGGGCGAGACCGAGGACGCCACCATCGCCGATCTGGCCGTGGCGACCAACTGCGGTCAGATCAAGACCGGCTCGCTGGCGCGGTCGGACCGGCTGGCCAAGTACAACCAGCTGATCCGCATCGAGGAAACGCTGGGCGAGGTCGCGGAATACGCGGGGCGTTCGATCCTTCGCAAGTAAGCCACAAGCTGCTAGTCTGATCCCCGACATTGGCCGGGGGTCCCTAATGCTCAGCATCATTGAACCTAAAACGCCGGACCAGTTTGATGCTGTCCGGCGTTTGTGTTGGGACTATCACGCCTTTCTACTGACACTGGACGAACGGTCGCGGCAGGTCGTCAACACGTTCTATCCGCCCGAGAAATATGCCTCCGTTCTGGCGGCCATCGAGGTCGAGCATATGCCGCCCAACGGTGGGACCCGGCTGGCGATGCTGGATGGGCAGGCGGTGGGCTGCGGGATGTTCCAGACAATCGGGCCGGGTATCGCTGAGATCAAGCGCGTATTCGTGACCGAGGCTGCTCGGGGTACTGGCGCGGGGTGTGCGATCATGCAGGAACTGATTGCCCAGTGCCGCAAGGACGGGTTCGAGATGATCCGGATGGACACCGGAAAACCGCTGAAGGCGGCGACTCGGCTGTACCTGTCCTTGGGGTTCAAGCTACGCGATGCCTATTCCGACATTCCCGAAATCGCCCGAGGGCAATTGTTGTTCTTTGAAATGTCGCTGCGGGGCGATACCGCCGAAGCCTAAGGAATTGCAGTGGAATTGCCCAAAACCTCAGTTTTGGAGGGTCGGAATTGCGAAAAAAGCAAACATAAATGTGATTATGTGTGAACTTTTACCTACGCGCACCGCAGCGACGGGCGTAGTCTGACGGTACAGCAGAAAGGAGAACGTGATGTCTGCTTCAAGAATCCTTCTCGTGATTTCGATGCTTTCCGTCGGTGTTCTGGCGGCCTGTGCGGGGCCTGGCACCTACCCGATCACCGGCGAACCGGTGTCGCAGAATGATCCGGTGCAAGAGATGTACTATAGCCCCAGCCTGATCTTCCGCGGTGAGTCGCGCTAGAGCGTCTTGCTCATCAGCATGTAGCGGTCGCGCGGTTTGAAGCCGGTTCGAAGGTACAGTTTCTGCGCGGCCTCGTTGGTTCGATCCACCTCAAGGTGCAGGGCCGTCAGGCCGGCCCCGGCCAGTGCCTTGGGCAGGGCTTGAAGAACTTCGGTAGCGATGCCGCGGCCGCGAATGGCGGGGCGGATGTAGATTTCGTCCACGAACCCGTCCATGCCCCCGAACTCGACCGACCAGCCGAAGGTCAGGATGACATAGCCCAGCGGTGCGCGCGCGGGGCCGATCAGGTAGATGCAGCCGTGCGGGATGCCCTCGAGCAGCGGCGCAAGGGCCGCGCGGCGCTGGTCGGGGTCCTGTTCGATCCCTGCCTCGGCGTGAAAGGCGGCGACCAGACCCATCAGCCGATCAAGGTCGTCGGGGCGGGCAAGGCGCAGGGCGGCGCTCATAGCCGGGCCAGCCGTTCGGTGAGCAGGGCAAAGAACCCGTCGGCGTCCAGATCGCCGATGAACAGCGCGTTGGGCTTTCGGTCGGTGACGCCCCACCAGTCGGCGACGGTCATGCCAAGGGTGAGGTCCGACTGGGTTTCGATCTCGACGTTGACGTGTCGGCCCGAGAAGAGCTCGGGGCGGATCAGATAGGCGGTCACGCAGGGATCGTGCAGGGGCGCGCCCTCGCTTCCGTACTTCTCCTTGTCGAAACGTTCGAAGAAATCAGTCATCTCGGCCACCGCGATGCCGACCTTGGTGCCAAGGGCGCGGAAGGCGTCGTTGCGCTGTTTGGTGACCAGCGCTTTGTGCGTGACATCCAGCGGCATGACCACGATATCGACGCCGGATTTGAACACGATGTCAGCGGCTTCGGGATCGACGTAGATGTTAAATTCGGCCGCCGGGGTGATGTTGCCGACCTCGAAATAGGCACCACCCATCAGCACGATCTGCTGCACCCGCTCGATGATGTCGGGGGCTTTCTGAAAGGCCGTGGCGATGTTGGTCAGCGGCCCCAGCGGGCAGAGGGTGACGGTGCCGGGCGGGTGGCGGCGCAGGGTGTGGATGATGAAATCGACCGCGTTGCCCTGGGCCAGTTCCATCTTGGGGTCGGGCAGGTCGGGGCCGTCGAGGCCGGTCTTGCCGTGCACATGCTCGGCGGTGACCAGCTTGCGTTTCAAAGGCACGTCGCAGCCCGCATAGACCGGCACGTCGGTTCGGTCCGCCAGTTCGCAGACGATGCGGGCGTTCCTGGCGGTCAGCTCCAGCGGCACGTTGCCCGCGACGGCGGTAATGCCCAGCACCTCGATCTCTTCAGGGCTGGCTAAGGCCAGCAGGATGGCGACGGCGTCGTCCTGTCCGGGGTCGGTGTCGATGATGATTTTGCGGGCGGTCATGGGGTCTCCGGGGGGATGGTGAGGGCGGACACTGGCAAGCGCGGCTGGGCTTGTCCAGCGGTTTCAGGCGTCGCTTGCGGCCTTGACCGGCGGGAGTTTTCCGTTCGCGCGGTGCTCTTCGGCCTTCACCTCGTCCCACAGGGCGTCCATCTCCTCGAGCGTGCTCTGTTCGGGCGTCTTGCCGCGTTCGGCGAGGCGTTCCTCGATCTTGTTGAAGCGCCGGGTGAACTTGGCGTTGGTGCGGCGAAGGGCGGCCTCGGGCTCGACGCCCAGATGGCGGCCGAGATTGACGATCACGAAGAGCAGGTCGCCGAATTCGTCCTCGAGCGCGTCGGCGTCCATCTGGTCGCGCGCCTCTGCCAGTTCGGCGGCTTCTTCGGTGATCTTGTCCAGCACATGGCCCGCATGGGGCCAGTCGAAGCCCACCCGCGCGGCGCGTTTCTGCAGCTTGTAGGCGCGCAGCAGGGCGGGCAGGTTGGCGGCGACGCCGTCCAGCGCGCCCTTTTGTTCCTTTCCGGCGCGCTCGGCGGCCTTGATCGCCTCCCAGTCGCGGGTCTGCTGTTCGGCGGACTTGTCGCGGGATTCGTCGCCGAAGACATGCGGGTGGCGGGCCACCATCTTGTCGGACATGGTACGCACCACGTCCTGAAAGGTGAAATGCCCGGCCTCTTCGGCCATCTGGGCGTGAAAGACCGACTGGAACAGCAGGTCGCCCAGCTCGCCCCTGAGCTCGTCCCAGGCCTGGCGTTCGATGGCGTCGGCGACCTCATAGGCCTCTTCGATCGTGTAGGGGGCGATGGTGGCGAAATCCTGCTCGATATCCCACGGGCAGCCGGTGTCCGGGTCGCGCAGGCGGCGCATGATCTCCAGCAGCCGCTCGATTCCGGCGTCGGTATCGTGGATCAGTGGATTTTCAACCATTGCGAAGCCCCTTGTTCCGGTGTCAGATGCATCCATCCCGCAGCTTGGATCAGGAGTCCACCCCCGATGCCCGTCGTCAACCGCATTGCCGATTACGCCGCCGACATGGCCGAATGGCGCCAGCACCTGCACACGATCCCGGAACTGGAATTCGATTGCCACCAGACCGCCGCCTTCGTGGCCGAGCGGCTGCGCGAGTTCGGCGTGGACGAGTTGCACGAAGGGATCGCGCAGACAGGGATCGTGGCGATCATCAACGGGCAGGGCGATGGCCCCACGATCGGGTTGCGCGCCGACATGGATGCGCTGCCGATCGAGGAGCAGACCGGGGTGGCATATGCCTCGAAGAATCCCGGCAAGATGCATGCCTGCGGGCATGACGGGCACACCACAATGCTGCTGGGCGCGGCGCGGTACCTAGCCGAGACGCGGAATTTCCGGGGCCGCGTGGCTTTGCTGTTCCAACCCGCCGAAGAAGAGGGAGGCGGCGCCGATATCATGGTCAAAGAGGGCGTGATGGACCGGTTCGACATCGCCGAGGTCTATGCGCTGCACAATGCGCCGGGCTTTGCCGAGGGCGCATTCTATACCACGCCCGGGCCGATCATGGCGGCGGTCGATACGTTCGACATCCACATTCAGGGCGTGGGTGGCCACGGTGCCATGCCACACGACACGCGCGACCCGGTCATGGCCGCCTGCGGAATCGCGCAGGCAATCCAGACCATCGTCAGCCGCAACCACTATGCGCTGGACGATCTGGTGATCTCGGTCACCCAGATCCACACCGGGACCGTGAACAACGTGATCCCCGACACCGCCTATCTGAACGGCACCGTCCGGACCTTCGATCCGGCGGTGCAGAAGATGGTGATGACCCGTCTTGAAGAAATCGTGCAGGGGCAGGCGGCATCCTATGGGGTCACGGCGACGCTGGATTACGTCGTGGGCTATCCGGCCACGGTCAACGATGCGGACAAGACCGGTTTCGCCGCCGAGGTGGCGCGCGAAGTGGCAGGCGCCGATCGGGTGATCGCAAATTCGGGCCGCGAGATGGGGGCCGAGGATTTCTCGTACATGCTGCAGGAGCGCCCGGGCGCCTATCTGTTCCTGGGGCAGGGCGACGGGCCGGGGCTGCATCACCCCAAGTACAATTTCAACGACGAGATCGCACCGGTGGGTGCCTCGTTTTTTGCGCGCATCGTCGAAAAGGCGCAGCCGTTGACCTGACGGTCCGGTCGATATCAGGGAGGATACGGGCCAAAATGGCATTGGAAGACGCGAAAAATCAGGTCGATGAGGCCTTTACCAACCCCGACCTGAAGGGGTTGAGCTATGAAAACACCTTTGGCGGGGCCACGTCCTTTCTGCGGCGGCTGTACACCAAGGATCTGACCGGCGCCGATATCGCAGTGACCGGCGTGCCGTTCGATCAGGCGGTGACCAACCGCCCCGGCACCCGTCTGGGCCCGCGCGCGATCCGCGAGGCCAGCGCCCTGCAATCGCCCGATGCGCCCTATGGTTGGCCTTTCGATGCGCTCAGCGAGCTGGCGATCATCGACTATGGCGACATGGCCTATGACTATGCCAACATTCCCGCCTTTCCCAACACGTTGACCGACCATATCCGCACCATTCTGGCGGCGGATGTGGCCTCGGTCACGCTGGGGGGCGACCACTATATCAGTTTTCCGATCCTCAAGGCCTATGCCGAGAAATACGGTCCGATGTCGCTGTTGCAGTTCGACGCCCATACCGACACCTGGGCCGATGACGACATGAGCCGGGTGGACCACGGCACCATGTTCTACAAGGCGGTGAAGTCAGGGATCGTGGACCCGAAACGCTCGGTCCAGGTGGGGATCCGCACCACCAACGAGGACACGCTGGGCGTCAACATCATCGACGCGCGCGAGGTCTATGAATCTGGCCCTGCCGCCGTGGCGCAGAAGATCAAGGGTATCCTGGGCGACAGCCCGGTCTATCTGAGCTTTGACATCGACGGATTGGACCCGGCCTTTGCCCCTGGCACCGGCACGCCGGTCTGGGGTGGGCTAAGTTCGATCCAGGCGCAGATCATCCTGCGCGACATCGCCGGGATCAACATCAAGGGGGGCGACGTGGTCGAGGTGTCTCCGCCGTTTGACACGTCCGGCGCCACAGCGATCGCGGGGGCGCATGTGGCGACCCAGATCGTGTGCCTGCTGGGATGGAACAAACTGGCGAAAGACGGGCGGCTTTAACCATTGGTTAGCCATGGTTTTGCTATGGCCGGTATCAGGTGAACCAACGGGACAGGGGGCGCAGACGCCATGAGCCAATTCAACCAACCCATCAGCGGCAATGATCTGGCGCGGTTTTCCGGGCCCAACACCTTCATGCGGTTGCCTGCGGCCGATAGACTGGCGGGGTTGGACGTGGCTGTGCTGGGCGTGCCGATGGATATTGGAACCTCGTGGCGGTCGGGCACCCGGTTCGGCCCCAAGCAGATCCGCGCCGAAAGCGCGATGATCCGGCCCTACAACATGGCCACGCTGGCCGCGCCTTTCGACAGCCTCCAGATCGCCGATATCGGAGATCTGGCGATCAACACATTCTCGCTGGCCGACAGCCTGCGGATTATCAAGGCAAGCTATGACGCGATCCTGGCGCAGGGGGTGACCCCGGTGGCGATGGGGGGCGATCATTCGATCACTCTGCCGATCCTGCGGGCCGTTGCCGCCAAACACGACCCCGTTGCTCTGGTGCATGTGGACGCCCATGCCGACATCAATGACGAGATGTTCGGCGAGCGCGAGACCCACGGAACGGTAGTCCGCCGCGCGTATGAAGAGGGGCTGATCGTGCCCGACAAGACCTTTCAGGTCGGCATTCGGGGGTCGGGCTATGCGGCCAGCGATTTCACCGAGGCGCGCGACTGGGGGTTCCGCCAGTTTCCTGCGTGGGAGTTGTGGCAACAGAATCTGACCGAGATCGGTGCGCAGATCCGCAAGACGGTGGGCGATCACCCGGTCTACATCTCGTTCGACATCGACAGCCTGGATCCGGCCTACGCCCCCGGCACCGGCACGCCCGAGATCGGCGGCCTGACCACGCCGCAGGCGCTGCAGCTGATCCACGCGCTGGGGGGCATGAACGTGGTTGGCTGCGACCTGGTCGAGGTCTCTCCGCCCTATGATCCGTCGGGCAACACCGCGCTGACGGCGGCAAACCTGCTGTTCGAGCTGCTGTGTATCCTGCCCGGCGTGACGTCACGGTAGGCAGGGCCGGCAGGTCTTGCCCCGTACCGGCGGGCGGTTAGGGTTCTGCCGGAGGGTCTGAATGGAATGAAACGCATGTTTTTTTGGTTGGTCGTCGCAGCGGTTGTCGCGCTTGGCCTCTATGTGCGGCTGGCACCGTCCGATCCCGCGCACTGGCATGTGCCGATCGTGGCCGAGGCAGATCGTGACCTGCCCGGAGGCGTGATCCGCGTGGTGCAGACCGGACCGGACGGCCTTGCGCGGCTGGACAAGGTGGTGCTGGCGACGGCGCGTACGACGGTGCTGGCCGGATCGGTGGATGAGGGCCTGATCACCTATGTGACTCGCAGCCGGGTGTTCGGCTTTCCCGACTACACCACTGCCCAGCAGGACGGCGACACGCTGCGCATCTATGGACGGTTACGATTTGGCCGACGGGATTTCGACGTCAATCGCACCCGGGTCGACGGTTGGCTGGCGGCTGTGCAGTCCTGAAGACAGGCACCCCTCGGACACCTCGCGCCACATCGGCACGTTCAGCGACATCTGGCACTGGGCCATGAACGTGCGGCCATCGACCTTCATGCAGACCATCTCGCCCAGTTCGACCCGCGCACCGGATGTGTCGGTGCAATAGCAATCCTGCACCTTGCCACCGGGGCCGATGACATCGGCCAGACCGGGCGTTGCGCAGACGATCAGCAGGGCAATGATCCGTTTCATGCGCACAGCTTAGCACAAGCCGGGGCCTTGACCAAAGCCGTCGGATGATAGACACCGCCCCAATGATCCCCGAAGAACGTCTTGAACAGATCACCCAGCGATTCCAGTACCTCGAAGCGGCCATGTCCGATGGCGCCTCGGGTGGGGATATCGCGGCTTTGGCCAAGGAATATTCCGACCTCAAGCCGGTGGTCGAACAGATTGCAGCTTGGCGCCAGTTGCGGGCCGATCTGGCCGAGGCCGAGGCGATGCTGGACGACCCCGACATGAAAGAGCTGGCCGAGGAGGAGATCCCGCAGCTCAAGGCGCGCATCCCCGAGGCCGAGCACGCGCTGCAACTGGCGTTGCTGCCCAAGGACGCGGCCGATGCGAGGCCGGCGATGCTGGAGATCCGCCCCGGCACCGGCGGCGACGAGGCGGCTCTGTTTGCGGGCGACCTGCTGCGGATGTATCAGCGCTATGCCGAGGCGCGTGGCTGGCAGTTCGAGATCATCGAAGAACAGCAGACCGAACTGGGCGGCATCAAGGAAGTGGTGGCCCATATCAAGGGCGACAACGTCTTTGCCCGGCTGAAATACGAGTCCGGCGTGCACCGCGTTCAACGCGTTCCCGAAACCGAGAGCGGCGGTCGGATTCACACCTCGGCGGCGACGGTGGCGGTTCTGCCCGAGGCCGAGGACGTGGACATCCAGATCGACCCGAACGACCTGCGCATCGACACGATGCGCAGTTCGGGCGCGGGTGGGCAGCACGTGAACACCACCGACTCGGCGGTACG
The DNA here is from genome assembly GCF_059612985.1 of Ruegeria sp. BHSC043. NCBI lineage: Bacteria > Pseudomonadati > Pseudomonadota > Alphaproteobacteria > Rhodobacterales > Roseobacteraceae > Ruegeria > Ruegeria sp. BHSC043. The sequence continues at coordinate 252,461 of NZ_JBXWRS010000002.1, forward strand.
GATCACCCACCTGCCGACCGGGATCGTGGTTACGAGTTCCGAGAAATCGCAGCACCGCAACCGCGAGATCGCCATGCAGGTGCTCAAGACGCGTCTCTATGACCTCGAGCGTCAGCGGATCGACAGTGAACGCTCGGCCGACCGGGCCAGCCAGGTAGGGTCGGGCGACCGCTCCGAGCGCATCCGTACATATAATTTCCCGCAGGGCCGGATGACAGATCACCGGATCAACCTGACGCTCTACAAGCTGGACCAGGTGATGCAGGGTGATCTGGACGAGGTGATCGACGCGCTGACGGCCGACGATCAGGCGCGCCTGTTGGCGGAGATGGCGCAATGATCGCGGCGCTGACAGCGGCACAGGCCATGGTGGCCGCCACCGCGCGCCTGCGGGCGGCCGGTGTGGACGACCCAGCGCGGGACGCCCGGGTCCTGCTGGCCCATGCCGCCCGGATCGAGGCCAGCCGCGTGACCCTGATCGCACCCGAAGAGCTCTCGCCCGAGATCGCCGAACGCTATGAGCAACTGGTGTCGCTGCGCGCGATCCGGGTTCCGGTTTCCCATCTGCTGGGCGAGCGCGAATTCTACGGCCGACGCTTCCGCGTCAGCCGCGACGTGCTGGACCCGCGCCCCGAGACCGAAGCGCTGATCGAAGCGGCCCTGAGCCAGCCGTTTGACCGCGTGCTGGATCTGGGCGTCGGCTCGGGCTGCATCCTGATCACCCTGCTGGCGGAGCGCACCAGCGCAACCGGGCTGGGCGTCGATCTGAGCGAGGCCGCCTGTCTGCAGGCCAGCGCCAATGCGGTGGTCCATAGGGTGCAGGATCGGGCAGAGATCCTGCGCTCGGACTGGTTTGAAAACATTGGCGGGTATTTCGACCTGATCGTTTCCAATCCGCCCTATATAGCGCTCGATGAGATGGACGGTTTGGCGCCCGAAGTGCGCGAGCACGAACCGCGTCTGGCCTTGACGGATGAAGCGGACGGGCTGGACGCCTATCGCCGGATTGCGGCGAGCGCCCCTGATCACCTGACGCCCGGTGGACGACTTCTGGTGGAAATCGGCCCGACACAGGCGCAGGCGGTCAGCGCGTTGTTCGACGCGGCGGGGTTGGTGGATATCCGCGTGATCCCCGATCTGGATGGACGCGACCGGGTTGTTGGCGCCAAAATGCCGGGCTAGCCGTGGATTCTGAGGCCGATTTACGCCGGTCGCGGTAAAAAACCCGGCATTTTGAACTTTAACCCCTTGTCTGCGCCGTCAGGACATGTTTACTCGGGTTAGTCAGCGCGGTTGACGCCCTTTCGGCGCACCCCTGACGCCAAGCCCAAAAACGTCGACAGTCCCGCAAAGGCACAAGCCACAGAGCAGCGCAGACTTCGGGCGGATCGACAGTGCAAGACAAGGCTGACGTACAGTAAGATGAGATCCTCCAAATCCCGCTCGCGGGCAAAGAACAACCGCAATCGCCCCTCTGGTGGCAACGTCGTTAACCGGGTTTTCGACAGCTCGGGACCCGAGGGCAAGGTGCGCGGCACGCCGCAGCAGATCATTGACAAGTACAACCAACTGGCGCGCGATGCACAGCTGGCCAATGACCGCGTGGCTGCCGAAAACTTTCAACAACATGCCGAACACTATCTGCGTATGCTGAGCGAAGCGCAGCGTGAGATGGAAGCACGCCGCGAGGAGCAGGAGCGGCAGAACCGCGAGCGGCAGGCCGAACGTGACCGTGAACGGGCCGAGCGGCAGGAGCGGGAAGCTGCGCGCCGGGCGGATCCGGCCGAAGCGCCGCAGCCGGATGTGTTGGATTTGGATAGCGATGCGGATTCGCCTGAATCCGGGCTGGTTGAAACTCCAGAGAGCAAGGGCGGTACAGCCGACGCGTCTGAGCCGAAGGAAAAGCCCGCGCGCCGTCCGCGCGGTCGCAAACCCAAGGTGGCGCCGGCCGAAACCGAGCCACCTGTGCAAGGAGGCGATGCACCTGAAGCGGCTGAATAGTCGGTCGGACTTGCGCCAACGAACAGGCCCCGGGCATCTGCGCCGGGGCTTTTTCTTGGTCCGACTGTCAGGTTTTCCGCAATTCCTGTGCCAGCGCACAGAAGGCTTCGAGCGAGACTTGCTCGGCACGATCAGTCGGCTTGATGCCTGCGGCTGTCAGGCGGTCCTCGATATCGGGGGCCAGCCCCTTGAGCGCCGCGCGCAGCATCTTGCGGCGCTGATTGAACGCAGCGGCCACGACGCGTGACAGGGTGTCGGCATCCGCCGGAAAGCGTGGTTCGGGAAGGGCGGTCAAGTGGACCACGGCGCTGCTGACCTTGGGCGGCGGCGTGAACGCACCGGGGGGCAGGGACATGGCAATGCGCGCCTCAGCCCGCCACTGGGCCAGGATCGCAAGTCGGCCATAGGCCTTGGTGCCGGGCTGCGCCACGATGCGTTCGGCCACCTCGCGCTGGAACATCAGGGTCAGGCTTTGCCAGAAGGGTGGCCATTCCGGCGGGGTCAGCCAGCGCACCAGCAGTTCGGTCCCGACATTGTAGGGCAGATTGGCCGCCACGCGGATGGGCGGCGTCAGGTGTTCAGTTGGATCGATTTCGAGAGCGTCACCATTGATGACGTCAAGCCGCCCGGGATAAGCAGCAGCGATTTCCTGAAGCGCGGCGATGCAGCGGGTGTCTTTTTCCACCGCCACCACCTTTCGCGCACCTTCGGCCAGCAAACCGCGGGTCAGGCCTCCGGGGCCGGGGCCGATCTCCAGCACGTCGCATTGGCTCAGGTCGCCGGCCTGCCGGGCGATCTTGGCGGTCAGGTTGAGATCGAGCAGGAAGTTCTGGCCCAGCGACTTGCGGGCCGAGAGCTGATGCTTGGCGATGACCTCGCGCAGCGGGGGGAGGGTGTCGATTGCGCTCATGATCCGATTACCGTGGCGCGAGGGGCAGGCTGTGCGCCAGAGATTTTTTGCCTCCGGCGGGGATATTTGGGGCCAGATGAAGGATCAAGTGCTTTGTGCCATGCGTTGGGCGAGTTTCAGCGCCTCGATCAAGCTGGTGGGGTTGGCGATACCTGTACCGGCGATGTCGAGCGCGGTGCCATGGTCGGGCGAGGTGCGGATGAAGGGCAGGCCCAGGGTCACGTTCACGCCACGGTCGAAATCGAGCGTCTTGATCGGGATCAGCGCCTGATCGTGATACATGGCGATCGCGGCATCGTATCGGGCGCGTGCGGCGGCGTGGAACATCGTGTCGGCGGGGTGCGGGCCGGTGACGGTGTAGCCGTCGGGGGTGAGGTCGGCCAGCAGAGGGGCGATCCAGTCCAGTTCCTCGCGACCCATCTTGCCACCCTCGCCGGCATGGGGGTTGAGTCCGGCCACCGCGATGCGAGGATGCGGGATGCCGAATTGGCGACGCAGTCCATCGGCGGTGATCGCGATCGTGTCGCGCAGCAGGTCGGGCGTGAGCCGCGAGGGCACCTGCGACAGCGGGATGTGGATCGTGGCGGGCACCACGCGGAGTTGGTCGCTGGCCAGCATCATCACCACGCGGGAGCGGCCTGCGAGCGCCGCCAGAAACTCGGTATGTCCTGGGTAAGCGAAATCGGCGCCGTCGATCAGGGCCTTCTTGTGGATCGGTGCCGTGCAGAGGGCCGAGGCCGCGCCCGATTGCACCAGCGACACGCCGGTTTCGATAGCATCGATCACCGAGGGCGCATTGGCCGGATCGGGGCGGCCGGGCAGGTTGGGGGCGGGAAAAGCCAGCGGCAACACCGGCAGCGCCTCCGCGCAGATGTCAGCCACTTGGGCGGGGTCTGTGATTTTGGTCGTGGGGATATCGTCCGGCAGGTGGTCGGGATCGCCGATGTAGAAGAACGGGCAGCTGTCGCGCAACGCGGCCCAGGCCTTGGCGGCGATTTCCGGACCGATGCCCGAGGGTTCGCCGCAGCTGAGCGCGATGGGCGCGGTCATTGCTCGATGATCGTGGCGTCGGCGCGCAGTTGTTCCAGAAGGCTGTCGGCAAAGGCTTGCAGCCGCTGTTGGGTCAGCGCGTTGGCCACGTCCTCGCGCGAGGTGTCTTCGCCCAGGTCGCGGGTGCGGCCGCACAGCATGAGGAACACCAGCGTCTGGCCATTGTTGCGGGTCAGCGTGGAGGACACTTCGTTCGGGTCGAGCTTGGCGAGTTCGACCGCGAAATCGCGCGGAATCTCCGACGGGCTGGCCTCGACGCGGTCGAGCACTTCGGGCGGTTGACCCTTGGCGATGCCGTACAGGTCGTCGCAAGTGTCGACGGTTTCCTTGAGCTCGGCCGCGCGTTTCAAGGTTTCGGGGCTGAGGCCGCCGGGAAGATAATAGGCGGCGTAGTCGATCTTGGAGTACCGCGGCGCTCCGGTTGCGACCTCGCGCAGGCCGCGCAACTGGAACAGGGCGACGGCATTCGGCAGCGTCAGCGGAGGGGTCACTTCACCGGTCTTGAGGCCCAGTATCACGGGCTGCAGGACCGGCGGCAGATTGGAGATATTCAGCCAATCGAGGCGCCCGCCGTTCTCGCGCGTCGGGGCGGCCGAATATTGCGTGGCCGCGGCCGAGAAAGCGTCGATGGTCTTGACCTGAGCGATCTCGTCGGCCAGCGCCTCGGCCTGGGCAAGGGTCTGGGGGGTGACGGGAATGATGATTTCCGACAGCAGGACCTGAAGCCCGCCGCCACCGGCCTGGCCCATGGCGCGGTTGATCTCGTCGGGTGTGGGCCGGGCCTGAGAAATGAAGCGCGAACTGACATAGTCACGCCAAGCCAATTGATTGCCGACATAGTCTCGCACGGTTTCGGGGTCGACGCCCGAGTCGGTCAGCGCCTGCAGGAACTGGTCGGGCGCCAACTGGCCGCGAGCGGCGAATTCATCGATCGCAAGCTGGATATCCTCGGGGGTGGGCTGAATGCCGGCTTCGCGCATGGCCTGCTTGCGCAGCCGCTCGTCGATCAGGGCCTTGCGGACCTCGGGCTCTGAACTGCCGGGAATGCCCAGGACCTCGAGGAACCGCTGCCGCTGTTCCAGTTCGTACCAGGTAATGATGTCCTGGTTGACCCGGATGGCGGGGGCGAACAGGCTTTGGGCCGGGGCCTGATGCGGCAGCGCCGAGATCAGGGCCGCTGCCAGCAGGGGCGCCGCCGATTTCAGAAAACCGGAACGAAGAAAGGTGGAGATAGCTGAAATCAACTGCATTGTCTCTTGTACTTTTTGCCCCCGCCTTCGACGGCGTATCCTGTCAGTGCAACGGTAAAGCCGAATTCCGTCGTGGGCTCAATAGTTGATGACGACGTATATCGCCGGCTGACGGACATGTTTACCTGCACGCATTCGTTTTCATAGGTCAGGCCCAAGCCAAATCTGAGCGGCTCGGATTCGGCCAGATCATAGCGGGCCAGCGCGCGCGTCCGCCAGTTTTCGTTCAAACGGTGGAGCGCCGTCAACCGAATTTCGGAAATCTCGTCATCGAGGTTCTCGGCCGGGTCGGGCTCCTGCCAGATGTAGCTGCCCGATAAAGAGGTGCTGTTGCCCTTCCAGTCACCGCGCAATTCGGCCTTGGTAAAGCTGAAATCCCCATCCAGCAGGGCGCGCCCCGCCAGCGAGAGGTTGTTGGCGGTCTTGATCTGACCGGCCAGAAGAAGGTCCGAGGACGTGCCTTGCAGCCCCGAGGTCAGGGTGAAGTTCGAATCAGCATCGGCGCGGAAAACCTGTCCGATCGTGGCTAGGGCCTGCCAGCCGCCGGCCGCATAGCGGGCCCAGTTGACGCCGATCACGGCGGTTGTCGAATCCTCTCGCCGATCGGGGGCCGGGAACCGGGACATCGACAGCAGGTTGCCCTGGTCGAACTCCTGAAAAGTGCTTTCGTCGTTGGGCACGTTCGTGTCGGACACGTGGGTCCAGCCGATCTGGGCGATAGGTTCCAGGAATTGCGTCGCCCCCGAGGATTCGCGCCGAGTCATGGGATAGCGCAGGGTCAGCGCCGCTCGCGGGGTCGCGCGGCTGAGCTGATCTGGATAGGCGCTGTCGTTGCGGATGTCGAACGTATCGACCGATGCGCCCATCTCGACATCGGCGCGCAGGCCGGTTGCGAAGGTCCAACTGCGCAGCCATTCGGCGTCGAAACTCGCGCGGGCGACGTCGCGCCCGGTGATGTCGGCGTCGCTGGTGCGGGTATGGGAGTGGGTTTCGAAACCCAACCGGACTTCACCGCCCAGAGTGGTCGGGAAATAGCGCTTTTCGTAGAACAGGTCGAACACGCGCGAAGGGATTTCGTCCTGATTCTCGCTGTCGCGCAAGGTCTTGTAGTGAATGAAGCTGGTACGGAACGCGGTGTCGCGCTTGATCCGTTCCAGCGCGAGTTCGCTGCGCAGTCGGTCATAGTCGGGCAGGCCGTAATCGGCCAGATAGCCGTCATCTGACGCGGCCTGGATGTCGAAGGTCAGGCGGAAATCGTTCCTGAGGTTGAACCATCCGGACCCGAACAGATATCCGCGGCCTTCTCCCGGCAGGATGTCGTCGCGGGTATAGGCCCCCTCGAACGAAATGCGTCCGCGTTTGAACGCCTGCCGATAGCGCAGGCCCAGCGTGCGGGTCTTGGAAGACACATAGGGCGTGACGGTCAGGTCGCGATGGTCGCCGAGCTTGAAGAAATACGGGACCTGAACCCCGGTTCCCAGCTGCGACGTCGTTCTGATGGATGGCACCAAGAACCCGGTTGCCCTGTCCAGCGTGGGGTCGGGCAGGCGCAGGGTGGGGAAATAGAATACCGGCACGTCCATCACGCGGAACTGTGCGCCTTCGAAATAAAGCTGCCGTTCCACCTGGTCGTGGATCACTTTGCGTGCGCGGATCTGCCACAGCGGCGGACGACCATCGGCGCAAACGTAGCACGAGGTCGCTGAGACCTTGCTGAACTGCGTGTAGCGTCCAGCGGCGCGGGTCGCCTGAACGGCGGCGATCTGGACTTGCTGGTCAAAGACCATGCGGGCGCCGGTCAGCAGCCCGTTGCGCAGACCGTCATCCAACTCGGCCGAATCGGCCAGAACGGTGGCCTGTCCACCTTGGTCGATGCGGATCGGACCCTCCAGCGTCAGGCCGCCCGTCTCGCGGTCATAGGTAATGCGCTGCGCGGTCAGACGGACATCGCCTTGGAAGGCCTCGACATTGCCTTCCGCGACCAGCTTTCCATCGGCGGTGACGAATACCTTGTCGGCCACCAGCAGGGCGGGCGGGTCCTGCTGTTGCCGTGTGGCGGTGTCGGGTTGGCTGGGCTGCGCGGTGGCGAGCCAAGGGGTGCCCGCGGCCAGCGCAGCCGTCAGCAGCAAGGTCGCGAGCCGGCGCATCAGCCATCCTCCACATGCAAAAGCAGGCCAAGCGACAACAGGATGGCGGCAAAGGGCGGCGCCCAGGCCGCGAGGTAGATCGGCAATTGTCCGTTTTCTCCGAGGATCTGTGCGAAGTTGCGGATGAAATAGATGGCGAAGCCCAGCAGAACGGCGCTGAGAACCGCGATGCCGGTGCCCCCGAACCGGACATGGCGCATGGTAAACGCCGCCCCAATCAGGACCATCGAAACCAAAAACAGCGGACGCGCGAGCTGAACATGCATCCAGACCTCGTATTGCTTGGTCGAAAAGCCGGCCTCGCGCAGATCGCGGATCAGTTGCGGCAGGTCATAGACCGAAACGGAATCCCGCTGGCCCAACGTGTCGAGGATGCGATCGCGGGTCAGCGTCGTGGCCAGCCTGAGGGTCTGGTGTTTGGTCGCCTGGGTTTCGGGATTTTCGCCGTCGGCCAGCGACCAGTCTTTGGCGTCGCGTAGAACCCAGTTGCCGTCCTCAAGCATGGCGCGGCGGGCGACGATCTGGCGGTTTGGAATACCCTCGGGGCCGAAGGTGATGATCGTCACGTCGCGCAACTCGAGGGTTTCGCCGCTTGTGGTGCTGCGCGCGTTGATCACCGACTGTCCCTGAGCTGATCCCTGGCGCAGCCACAGGCCGTCGCGGCTGATCGAAAGGGTCGAACTGCCGCCGTTCTTGTAGAGGTCTGACATGTTGCGGTATTTTTCCGACGTGGCCGCCGCGATCGGATTCAGGAAGGCCACGGCGAGACAGCCGACCAACAGCGCCACCGTCGCCGGTGCGGCCAGCGCACGGATGCCCGACCGACCGATGGCGCGGGTCACTACCAGTTCGGAACTGCGCGCCAGTCCGACGAACAGCGCGATGGTGGACAGGATCATCAGCAGGGGCAGCATTTCCGAGATCGCCGCCGGCGTGTTCAGCAGCGTCAGTTGCAGCAACTGGCCGAAGGACAGATTGACGTCACCAAAGCGCCGGAGCTGTTCGATCAGGTCGATCAGGATCATCAAGGTCAGGAAGATGGCGCCGATGACCAGAAAGCTCTGTATAAACCGACGCGCGAAGTAACGGTCGAGAATCACGTCCGCACCTCCGACCAGGCCTCTTTGGCGGATTCGCCTGTGCCTGTCCGTTTCTGCGACGGCCTGTGCCTGCCGTTTGGTGCCAAATTGTCCCCCCGGACCTGCCGTTCATTTTCGGGCGACCTTAATGCAATTGGTTGGCGGGGAAAACTGCTATCTGGTCAATGCCGCGCCTGCGGGCTAGGTCTGGGGGCAGAGTCTTTCAGGAGCAAGAAATGAGCAGTCTGGTACCGATCCGCTTCCAATCCCAAGATCTGGACCTGATGGCGCAGGCCGAGGGGCGTGTGGCCATCATCATCCCCGCCGATGGCAAGTTGAACCCCGTCGCCCGCCGGGCCAACCGGCTGACACGCGGGGCCATTGCCCGGCTGATTGAAAGTGCGCGGTTCGGCAAGGCCAAGACGGGCGAGGTGATCTCGTTGGCCTGGCCCTGCGGCATGGCGGCCGAGGCGCTGGATGTCCTGGTCCTGCCGCGCCGGCCCGACGCGGACGAGGCGCGCAAAGGCGGCGCCGCGCTGGCCAAGTTGGCCGCGGGCAAGGAACTGCTGGTGATGGCGGGCAACCAAGCGCGGGTCGAGGATCTGGCCATGGGCATCGCTTTGCGCAGCTATGCGTTCGATGCGCACAAAACCAAGGCCGACGCGGATGACGCGCAGGGCGCCGTGACCATCTGCCATGTCAAGGCCGACGATGCCGAGGCCGCGTTCGCGCCCTTGTATGCGGTGGCCGATGGCGTGCGCATGACCCGTGACCTGACCAATGAACCGGCCAATGTGCTGACCACCACCGAATTCGCCGACCGTCTGAAAGAGATGGAAGATCTGGGCCTTAAGGTCGAGGTGCTGGACGAGGACGATCTGACCAAGCTGGGCATGCGCACCTTGCTGAGCGTCGGACAGGGGTCGCACAGCCCATCCAAGGTGGTGGTGATGCAGTGGAACGGCGGCGACGCCGATGACGCGCCGCTGGCGCTGGTGGGCAAGGGGGTCGTGTTCGACACCGGCGGGATTTCCCTGAAGCCCGCGGCTGGGATGGAAGACATGACCATGGATATGGGTGGCGCCGGGGTCGTGGCCGGCACCATGCGCGCGCTGGCCAAGCGCAACGCCAAGGCCAATGTTGTGGGTCTGGTCGGGCTGGTCGAGAACATGCCCTCGGGCAATGCCATTCGCCCGGGCGACGTGGTCAAGTCGATGAAGGGCGACACGGTCGAGATCATCAACACCGACGCCGAGGGCCGATTGGTGCTGTGCGACGTAATGTGGTACGCACAGGAGCGGTTCAAACCGGTGGGCATGATAGATCTGGCAACCCTGACCGGCGCCATCATCATCGGGCTGGGGCATGAAAACGCAGGCGTGTTTTCCAACAACGACACCTTCTGCGACGCGTTCCTGAAGGCGGCCCGGGCCGAGGACGAAGGCGCGTGGCGGATGCCGCTGGGCGAGGCCTATGACAAGCAGCTGGAGTCCCGCATCGCCGACATCAAGAACGTGGGCGGCCGGCCCGCCGGGTCGATCACCGCGGCGCAGTTCCTGCGGCGTTTCGTCAAAGAAGACACGCCCTGGATCCATCTGGACATCGCCGGTGTGGCCTCGGTGGCGAAGGAAACCAACTATGCGCCCAAAGGCGCGACCGGATGGGGCGTGCGGGCGCTGAACCGCTTCGTGCAGGACAATTTCGAGTAGGCCGATGGGCGCCGTCTATTTCTACCACCTGACCCGTCACCCGCTGGAGCACACCTTGCCGGTGCTGCTGGACAAGGCGCGGCAGGCCGGGTGGCGGATTGCCGTGCGGGGCACAGACCCCGCGCGGATGGACTGGCTGGACGAAAGGCTGTGGCTGGACCCCGAGGAATCGTTTCTGCCGCATGGGCGCGCGGGCGGGCCGCATGACGCGATGCAGCCCATCCTGCTGACCACCGGACCCGAGGCCGCCAACCACCCGGCCTGTCTGATGGCGGTGGACGGGGCCGATGTGACCGCCGACGAGGTGACTGCGTTGGAGCGGGTCTGCATCCTGTTCGACGGGAACGACCCGCAGGCGCTGGATCATGCGCGGGGGCAGTGGAAGACGTTGACCGGGGCGGGCTGCGCCGCCCAGTACTGGTCCGAGGAGTCGGGCCGTTGGGAGAAAAAGGCCGAATCCGGGTGATGCGGCCACGGGCGGTGCGACCGCCCGCGAGGACAGGAGAGATTGCAATGAAGTTGAAGCCTTTGGGCCGCACGGGGATCGAGGTGTCGGACCTGTGCCTGGGCACGATGACTTTCGGCACACAAACCGCCGAGGCCGACGCGCATCGGCAGATGGACACGGCACTGGCGGCGGGGATCAATTTCGTCGATACCGCCGAAATGTACCCGGTGAACCCGGTGTCGAAGGACACGATCGGCCGCACTGAGGAGATTCTGGGCAATTGGAACGCCGCCCATCCGGCGCGGAGGGCCGAGTATGTTCTGGCGACCAAGCATTCGGGGGAGGGCCTGGCCGCCGTGCGGGATGGTGCGCCGATCTCGGCTGCGACCATCCCGGGCGCCATCGAGGGGTCTCTGCGGCGTCTGCGGACCGATTACATCGACCTCTATCAGTTCCACTGGCCCAACCGCGGCAGCTACATGTTCCGACAGAATTGGGACTACGACCCGTCAGGCGGTGATCGGCAGGCGGTTCTGGACAACATGCGCGAATGCCTCGAGGCGCTGCAGTCGCAGGTGGACAAGGGCAATATCCGCGCCTTCGGCCTGTCGAACGAAAGCGCCTGGGGCACCGCCCAGTGGCTGCGCCTGTCCGACGAGTTGGGGGCACCACGGGTGGCGTCGGTCCAGAACGAGTATTCCCTGCTGTGCCGCCTGTATGACACCGACATGGCCGAGCTGAGTGCCTATGAGGATGTGGGTCTGCTGGCATTTTCGCCGCTGGCTGCCGGGTTTCTGACTGGCAAGTATCAGAGCGGGGCGGTGCCCGAGGGATCGCGCATGTCAATCGTGCCGCAGATGGGCGGGCGCAAGGGCGACCGGGTGTTCGACGCGGTCGAGGCCTATCTGGCGATTGCCGCGAAACACGGGCTGGACCCGGTGCACATGGCGCTGGCCTGGTGCCAGGCACGGCCTTTCATGACCTCGGTCATCTTCGGCGCGACCACGCAGGTGCAGCTGGAGCGGATCCTGGAGGGGCGGGATGTCGTGCTGTCGGATGAGATTTTGGCCGAGATCAACGCGGCCCATCGCGCGCATCCGATGCCGTATTAAGCGATGGGGGCGCTGCCCCCGTCGCCCTTGGCGACTCCCCAGGGATATTTTTTTGCCAGATGAAGCTTGCGCGCGTCAGTGATGAGTGGGCTGGGTGCGGTCTTGTCTGAGGTCACGGGCGGACTGCCCGTGCGCGGTGCGGAACGCGCGCGCAAAGCTGGATTGTGACGTGAACCCCGTGGCTTGCGCCACGTCCATCAGCGGCATGTCGGTGTCGGTGACCAGACGGCGGGCCTCGGCAAGGCGCAGTTGCAGGTAGTGGTCCTGCGGCGTGGTATTCAGCCGCAGGCGGAACTGTTGCTGCAGGGTGCGCGGGCTGGTTCCCAGGGCCTTTGCGATGTCGGCCAGGGGCAGCGGGTCGTCCAGCGAGGCCTGCATGATCGCGTTGGCGCGGGCGGTCAGGGCGCTGTGGCGGTGCGGTGCGCCAGTGCGGCTCTGCGGTCTGCCGGGTTCGGGGGCACCTTCGTAAAGAAACAGGCCCGAGACCCGGGCCGCGAAGCCGGCGCCATGGCGGGCGGCGATGACATGCAGCATCATCTCGACCGCGGGGATCGCGCCGCCCGAGGTCAGGCGGTTGCCGGACACGGTGAACCGATCGGGGCGCACGTCGACTTCGGGGAAACGGGTGGCGAAGGTCTCGAGATCCTCCCAATGGGTGGTGGCGGCGTGACCGTCAAGCAGCCCTGCTTCGGCCAGCAGCCATGGGCCTCCGTCAATGCCCGCCATCGTGGCACCGGTATTGGCGATGCGACGCAGCCCGGCCAGAAGGCTGGGCGTGGCGTGGCGCACCAGATTGAACCCCGCGATCACGATCATCAGGTCGCAGTGGTCGAGACGCGCGAGCGGGATGCCCGGCACTTGCAATGCGCTGGTCAGCATCGCCGGCTCGGGCGTGGCGGTCACGTAGTCCCAGTCGAAGGCTGGGCGGTCGGCCAGCCGGTTGGCGGCGCGCATCGGGTCCACCGCCGAGGCAAAGCTGAGCGTGTTGCACTCGTCCAGCACCAGAACGGCGGTTTTCAGCGCGCGGTGCTCGGGCTGGAGGATGTTTTTTGCGGATTTCATCAAGTCTGATTCGCATTCTGGCAAGTTGTCTGCTCAAGGCTGCGCCAGAGTCGGGGCCAGACGCAAATCGGAATCCGGGGAGAAGCCTGGGGAAAACCCATGGCGAAGCCCGGTATAACCTGGGGATAACACCATGCCTTTGGAAATGAACCGCGAAGTTTTCATTACCTGCGCCGTGACCGGCTCGGGCGGGACGCAGGATCGCAGCCCGCATGTGCCGCGTTCACCCAAGCAGATCGCCGACAGCGCCATCGCGGCCGCCAAGGCCGGGGCGGCGGTGGTGCATTGCCATGTGCGCGACCCCGAAACCGGCGCGCCCAGCCGCCGTCTGGACCTGTATCGCGAGGTGACCGACCGCATCCGCGATGCCGAGGTGGACGTGGTTCTGAACCTGACCGCCGGCATGGGTGGCGACATCGTGTTCGGCGGGGTCGAAGCCCCGTTTCCCGTGGCCGAGGGGACCGACATGATCGGTGCGTCGGAACGGGTGGCGCATGTGGCCGAGTGTCTGCCCGAAATCTGCACCCTGGATTGCGGCACCATGAACTTTGCCGAGGCCGACTATGTGATGACCAACACGCCCGGCGCGTTGCGGGCGATGGGGCAGATGATGACCGATCTGGGCGTGAAGCCCGAGATCGAGGCCTTTGACACTGGCCATCTGTGGTTTGCCAAGCAACTGGTGAAAGAGGGCGTTCTGGCCCCGAATGCGCTGGTGCAGCTGTGCATGGGCGTCCCGTGGGGCGCGCCGGATGACCTGAACACCTTCATGGCGATGGTGAACAACGTGCCCGACGACTGGACTTTCAGCGCGTTCTCGCTGGGGCGGCATCAGATGGCCTACGTGGCGGCCTCGGTTTTGGCGGGCGGCAACGTGCGCGTGGGGCTCGAGGATAACCTGTGGCTGGACAAGGGGGTGCTGGCTGAAAACTGGCAACTGGTCGAACGCGCCGGAACAATCATCGCGAACATGGGCGCGCGGGTGATCGGCCCGGCTGAAGTGCGCGAGAAGTTGGGATTGGTCAAACGGGCGCCTGTGGCAACCTGACGAGCGGGGCGACCCTCGGAAATTCTGTCAAACAACGATGGCCCCAGATGCCGTGTGGACGCTTGGGGCGAAGGAGAGAAGATGAAGACGGCAGCGATCATCGGTGGTGGCGTGATCGGCGGCGGATGGGCCGCGCGGTTTCTGCTGAATGGCTGGAATGTGCGGGTGTTCGACCCGGACCCCGAAGCCGAGCGCAAGATCGGCGAGGTCCTAGACAACGCGCGGCGGTCGTTGCCCGGGCTGAGCGATGTACCGCTGCCGCCCATGGGCGCGCTGAGCTTTCACGGCGACATGGCCGACGCGGTGCAGGGGGCCACTTGGATACAGGAGAGCGTGCCCGAGCGGCTGGACCTGAAGCTGAAGGTTTACAAGGGGCTGCAGGAGGCCTGCGATCCGGGGGCGATCATCGGGTCCTCGACCAGCGGGTTCAAGCCGTCCGAGCTGCAGGAAGGCGCGTTGCGGCCCGAACAGATCGTGGTGACGCACCCGTTCAACCCGGTCTATCTGCTGCCGCTGGTCGAGCTGGTGCCCTCGGCCGCCAACACGCCCGAACTGGTCGCGCAGGCCAAGGACGTGTTGCGCTCGGTCGGATTCTTCCCGCTGCAGGTCCGCAAGGAGATCGACGCGCATATCGCCGACCGGTTCCTCGAGGCCGTCTGGCGCGAGGCGCTGTGGCTGGTCAAGGACGGCGTGGCCACGACCGAGGAGGTGGACGAGGCGATCCGCATGGGCTTTGGCATCCGTTGGGCGCAGATGGGCCTGTTCGAAACCTATCGTGTGGCTGGGGGCGAGGCCGGGATGCGGCATTTCATGGCCCAGTTCGGGCCAGCGCTGAAATGGCCCTGGACCAAGCTGATGGACGTGCCCGAGTTCACCGACGATTTGGTCGACATGATCGCCGACCAGTCGGACGCGCAATCGGGGATGCATTCGATCCGCGAGCTGGAGCGGATTCGTGACAACAATCTGGTGGGCATGATGCGGGCGTTGAAGGCGCGCGACTGGGGCGCGGGGGCATTACTGAACCAGTATGACGCGCTGCTGAAGCCGGGTGCCCTGCCGACGCTGGATCAGGCAGACCTGAGCCAGCCGATCCTGACGCTGGCCCGCGCGGTGCCGCTGGACTGGACCGACTACAACGGTCACATGAACGAGGCGCGATATCTCGAGGCCTTTGCTGCCGCGACCGACCGCTTCATGGAAATCATCGGCTGCGATGCCGACTACATCGCCTCGGGCGGCAGCTATTTCACCGCTGAAAATCACATCCGGTATCTGGACGAGGCCCATGCCGGGGCGAAAATCGAGGTGCGCACGCAGATGTTGTTGGGCGAGGGCAAGAAGCTGCACCTGTTCCACAGCATGTACGAGGGCGACAAATTGCTGGCCACGGGCGAGAGCTTTCTGCTGCATGTCAGCCTGGAAACCCGTCGGCCCTGTGCGCCGTCTCCGCAGATCGAAGCCGCGATGGCCCGCATCGCCGAAGCGCAGGCCGGGTTGCCCTATCCCGAGGGCGCAGGGGCGGCGATCCGCAAACCGGTATGACCGGGCGGGTTCTGATCACCGCCGGTGCCTCGGGCGTGGGGCGCGCGATGGCCGAGGCGTTCGACGACGCCGGCGCTCAGGTCTGGGTGGCGGATGTGGACGCCGAGGCGCTTCAGGCCTGCCCGGATCACTGGGGGCGGTCGCAGGTCGATGTGTCGGATGAGGCCGCCGTCGCAGCGCTGTTCGGCGAGATCGCGGCGCAGTGGGGCGGTATGGACGTTCTGTGCGCGAATGCGGGTATCGCGGGGCCGACCGCATTGGTCGAGGATGTTGCGCTAAGCGATTGGCAAAAATGTATTTCCGTCAATCTGGATGGGGCGTTTCTGTGCGCGAAATACGCGGCGCCGATGCTCAAACGGCAGGGACGCGGCGTGGTGCTGATCACATCCTCGACCGCCGGGCAGTACGGCTATCCCAACCGTGCGCCCTATGCGGCGGCGAAATGGGCGGTGATCGGACTGGGCAAGACCCTGGCGATGGAACTGGGGCCGCACGGAGTGCGATGTAACGTCATCTGTCCGGGGGCCGTGGAAGGCCCGCGGATGGAGGGCGTGCTGCAGCGCGAAGCGGCCGCCAAGGGCATGACCCGCGATCAGGTCTATCAGGGCTATGCGGCGGGCACTTCGATGGGCCGCTTCGTCGAAGCCCATGACATTGCCGCCATGGCGGTGTTCCTGGCCTCGGATGCGGCACGGTTGGTGTCGGGCCAGGTCATTGCCGTCGATGGGCATACCGTGAACCCCGACCCCAAGCTCTAGCCCTGGTTGGGGCCGCGCATCTGGCGGATCGAGGCGCGAACGGCCTGCCAGTTCTGTGCCTCTTCCACGTTTCCGGCGGCTTCGAATTCGCGGGCTTTCTGGGCGGCTTCGGCCTCGGCCTTGTCGCCATGCGCCGAGTAGAGGGCGCGCGCGTATTGAGCGGTTTTGAGAGCGTCCATTCCTGATATCCTCCTTTGGGTCGGATCGTTCGGATTTTCGCGCACCTCACTATAGGGGATCGGGTGGGAAATTGCACCCGTGGACTGGTGTCACCCCGCCGAAATGGCGGCGCGCAGTTGGCGCAGATGGGTCGGGAAATGCCGGGCGGTCAGATCGGCTTCGCGGACCAAGGTATCGAAATGGCGCGTAAAAACCTCGATCCGGTCCCGGTCGCGAAAGGCCATGTAATGGCTGCCGACATAGAACACGCATAGCAGCGGACCAAAGATGGTAACCGGCGCGGAATAGAGCCGCTTGGCATCGAACAGGTAGATGCGCATACGCGGATACAGCTGCTCGCACAGCTCGAGCATGTGATCGATCTGGTCCAGCCGCGCCTGCAGGGGCAGTCCATCATAATAGCCGGTGCCATGGGCAAAGCTTTGAATCTCATACAGCGGCATAGCGATTTCATAATCGGACTGGGCACCGCGCATCCAGGTCAGGCGGTCCTCGGAGGCGCCGATGGCCTGGTCGGCGGTTCGGCCCAGATGCGGCGCGTATTCCCATTCCAGCACGGCGCGGGTTTTCAGCATGTCGGGCAGAGTGGCCGGAACATAGCGGATCTTGTAACCCGCGGCCTGCTGGTGCCATTCAAAGATGCGCTCATCGACCAGCGCGCGGGGTGCCTCGGTCATGGTGAGCGAGCTGGCCAGCAGCTCGGCCGCGCTTTCAGGGCGGTCCGAGAGGCTGAGCAGCCAATCCGCCGACACCCCCAGAGCCGAGGCGCAGCTGCCCACAACATGGGCGTTGGGCAGGCGTGCGCCCGTATCGGTCAGCAACTGGGAAACGGTCGAGCGATCGACCCCGATGGTGCGCGCCAGCGCGCTTTGGCTCATGTTCCGCTGCGCCATCGCTCGGGCCAGGCGCAGGCGGAACTGCGCGGCGCGGTCTCGTTTGTCGAAATTTTCCTGCATTTGTTGATAAATATCACGGACGCTGAGATTTGTTAATCATATTCGGAATTCTCGACAGCGCCACTGGCAGGTAACGCTTTGGTGAAAAGCAAAAAAGACTGGGGACCGGAATGGAAACGCGGCGAAGATCTGTCGTGAAAGCAATCATTTGGAATGCGATGGGCCTTGCGGTCATGACCGTGGTGGGGCTGATCGCCACCGGCTCGGCCGCTGTCGGCGGCGCATTGGCGGTGGTGAACACGGCCATCGGCCTGACGCTCTACGTGATTTACGAACGCATCTGGGCCGGAATCTCCTGGGGACGGCATGGCTGAGGCGACCACTCCCAAGTCCCCCGAATGGCCGACCTTTGCGCTGATCGTTGCCTGCTATGCCCTTTGGCTGATCGCGATTTTCGGTGTGGCGGCGTGGTCGCTCTGGCTGGCGGTGCCGATGATGGGTGGTGTCGCGGCGCTGCACTCATCCCTTACGCATGAGGCGCTGCACGGCCATCCGTTCCGCGCAAAGTGGCTGAACGAGGCGCTGATGGCGCTGCCGCTGACCCTGTTCATCCCCTACAACCGCTTCCGCGATCTGCATCTGGCGCACCATCAGGATGCCAACCTGACCGACCCTTACGACGATCCGGAATCCAACTATCTGGACCCGGCGGTCTGGATCAGGCTGCCGCGATGGCAGCGGTGGGTCTATCAGGCGAACAACACGCTGTTGGGGCGCATGGTGCTGGGTCCGATCATCGGCCAGTTGGCCTTTATGCGCGACGACTGGCGCGGCGCGGTAAGCGGGGACCGCGACATCTGGCTGGCCTGGGCCCTGCATCTGCCGGGTGCGGCGGCGGTTCTGTGGATCGTGGCGCAATCAGCGATGCCTGTCTGGGCCTTCGTTCTGGCGGCCTATCTGGGGCTGGCGCTGGTCAAGATCCGCACCTTTCTGGAACACCGCGCGCACGAGAAATCGCGCGCCCGCACGGTTATCGTCGAAGACCGCGGACCGCTTGCCTTTCTGTTTCTGAACAACAACTTGCATGTCGTTCATCACGTGAACCCGGCGGCGCCATGGTATAGACTGCCCGCGCTCTATCGCCGAGGGAAAGAGCGCTATCTGGCCTGCAACGAGGCCTATGTCTATCGCTCGTACGGGCAGGTCTTCCGGCAGTATTTCTGGCGCGCCAAGGATCCGGTGGCGCATCCGCTCTGGCCAAAACCTTGATTTGACGACAGAAGGGAATCCATGAGTTTGTGGATTCCCGTGACCTTGGCCGCCGCCACCTTTCAGACGGTGCGCTTCATGCTGCAGAAATCGCTGAGCAGCGTGAAGTTGTCGGCGACCGGCGCGACCTTTGCGCGCTTTGCCTATTCGATGCCTCTGGTGCTGCTGGGGCTGGCGGGGGCGATGCGGCTCAGCGGTCTGCCGCTGCCGGCGTTGCCGCGACTGTTCTGGCTCTATGCCGCCATCGGTGGGGTGTCTCAGATCCTCGCTACGATCTGCGTCGTGGCGCTGTTCAAGCAGCGCAACTTTGCCGTCGGCATCACCTTCAAGAAAACCGAGGTGATCCAGACCGCCATCGTCGGTTTCATCGTGCTGGGAGACCGGGTCTCGGCCGGTGCGTTCGGGGCCATCCTGCTGGGGCTGCTGGCGGTTCTGCTGTTGTCGAAAACGCCGGGCGGCAGTGGGGCGTGGTGGCGTCACCTGACCAACCGCGCCTCGCAACTGGGGTTGGGGTCGGGCGTCTTGTTCGCCTTTTCTGCGGTCAGCTATCGCGGCGCGTCGCTGCAACTGGGCGATGGCGAGGCTTGGTTCCGGGCGCTGGTGACGCTGGCGGTCGTGGTCTCGATCCAGTTCCTGTCGATGGCGCTGTGGCTGGTTTGGCGCGACCGGGCCGAGCTGCGCGCGGTGTGGGACACGCGGCGCACCGGCATCTTCGTCGGGCTGACCAGCCTGGGCGGGTCGTTCTGCTGGTTCTGGGCTTTCAGCCTGCAGAACGCGGCCTACGTCAAGGCGCTGGGGCAGGTGGAGCTGATTTTCAGCCTCATGGCCTCAGTCCTGGTCTTCCGCGAGGCGGTGACACGGCGCGAGATTGCGGGGATGGTCCTGCTGGGCCTCTCGATCCTGATCCTGGTCGCAGCGATCTAAGATGCAAAAAGGCGCTCGGAGGTCGGTGCGCCTTCTGATCTTTTTGCCGTGCAGGCCTGTCAGCCCGCGCGGCGTTCGTCAAAGCTGAGAGCGATGAAGCTGGGCAGGTGATCGCCCATGCCCACGACGGCCGTTCCGCCATCATCGCGGCGCCCACGTCCTTTGCCACGTTTTTCCTTGGCAGGTTTGTCGTTCGGGGCGGCGTCCTTGGCGGGCTTGTCTTTCTTGCCCTCATCCTTGCGGGTCGAGGCGCGCGATTTCTTTTCGGGCTTTTTGTCCTCGGCCTCGGCCGGTTCGGCCTGAACCGGGTTGTCGAGACGCGGGATTTCTTTCTGGATCAGCTTCTCGATCGCATCCAGCGCCTTTTCATCGCGGGCCGAGCAGATGGTGATCGCCTTGCCCTCGCGCCCGGCGCGGCCGGTGCGGCCGATGCGGTGCACATAATCCTCGGGGTGGCTGGGCACGTCGAAGTTGAACACATGGCTGACCGACGGAATGTCGAGCCCGCGCGCGGCCACGTCAGACGCCACCAGCAAACGCACTGAGCCCTCGCGGAACCCGTCCAGCGTTTTCATCCGCTGCGACTGGTCCAGATCGCCGTGGATCGGCGCGGCGTTGTAACCATATTTCTTGAGCGATTTCGCGGTGATATCCACATCGGTCTTGCGGTTGCAGAAGATGATGGCGTTGGTGCATTTGTCACCTTCGGCATCGATCAGTGCGCGCAGGACCTTGCGCTTGGTGCTGCCCTCGCGGTCACGGCGGCCGCCCTTGACCATCACGACACCCTGTTCGATGGTCTCGGACGCGGTGGCCTGACGAGCCACTTCGATCCGTGCCGGGGCCGACAGGAAAGTGTCGGTAATCCGCTCGATCTCGGGCGCCATGGTGGCCGAGAAAAACAGCGTCTGGCGGGTAAAGGGCGTCAGCGAGAAGATGCGTTCGATATCGGGAATGAACCCCATGTCCAGCATCCGGTCAGCCTCGTCCACGACCATGATCTGCACGCCGGTCAGCAGCAGCTTGCCGCGTTCGAAATGGTCCAGCAGACGGCCGGGCGTGGCGATCAGAACGTCGACGCCACGGTCGATCAGGGCCTCTTGTTCTTTGAAGCTGACGCCGCCGATCAGCAGCGCTTTGGTCAGCTTCAGGTGCTTGGTGTAGGTGTCGAAGTTTTCCGCCACCTGCGCCGCCAGTTCCCGCGTCGGGCACAGCACCAGCGAACGCGGCATCCGCGCCCGGGCGCGGCCGCGCGCCAGCAGGGTGATCATCGGCAGGGTGAAGCTGGCGGTCTTGCCTGTGCCGGTTTGGGCGATACCCAGAACGTCTCGCCCTTCCAGCGCCGGTGGAATGGCACCTTCCTGGATTGGGGTCGGGGTTTCGTAGCCGGCTTCCTCAATAGCTTTGAGGACCTTCGGGTTCAGGTTCAGATCGGTGAATTTCGTCATGTATGTCCGGTTCATGCGGACACTGACCTGGCCCGCGCGTATGAAAAATGCCGGGCCCGGATGGCCATGCGCACCATGCGCGTTTCGGCTTGGGTGCGGACATAACAAAAAGGTGTGGCAGGGTCAAATGAAGTCGCCTTCATGTGTGGCCGTCATCTGTGATTGGGCTTTTGGCGCGACAATTCAGCAACTTCCGGGGAAGTTTTTCAGTGGATTCGCCTAGAGTTCCAGCGGCCTGTGCAGGATCATGCCCCGCACACCTTCGGGTCGGCACGGCCGGGTTCGTCGAAAAAGCTGCGCAGAGTGCGAAAGGTCGTACGGGCGTGCTCATCGAGGTGGATGTGGCACGCCCCGCATTCAGATGAGGGCGACACGGACGAGGATGTCGGAAGTGGACCCGCGACCATCGACGGCATCCCCCGAGGCGGCGAGGCCCGGTCGGGCGCAGTCGTCATGTCACGGCGCTGCGGTTGGGTTCGGATGGCAGGGCATCGAGCCCGGGCGGCCGGTCCGACCAGGTCAGGGTGCGATAGTCGAACCCGTATTCGATGGTCGGTTTCACGATGCGGAAATAGGGCGACAGGTCAAAGTCGCGCGGGGCGAACAGCGAATGGTGCCGGATGCTGAGGATCTCGCGGGCCTGGCCGGCGTCGCAGTCTTCGGTCAGGACCGGCAGGATCGGATAGCGTACGCTCTGGAACGCCTCGGCGATCAGGGTCGAGCAGATGGCGCGGGTCGGGTCACCCGAGCCCAGTTCCAGCATCTTGCGGCGAAAACGGGCCGGAACCGGCGGGTTCGGAAGCAGATACCGCAGCAGGTCGAAGATGTTCTTTAGGTCATAGGTCTTGCCGATACTGCCGCGCATGAAGGCGATGATCTGCGCCTCGTCTTCCGGGGTCAGGCCGATGGGGCGGCAGATACGAGTATTGAGATGGGCGAAATGTGAAACCGGAACCGCGCGCACGCCCTCTTGCAGGTCGGCCTCGATCATCTGGGTGTCGGGGTCGTCGCCCCCGGCGTAGAAGGCCACATGCGACCAGGTCGAGTTGGTGAGATACTTGATCGCCGAGGCGACCCGGCTGTTGCCCTCGACCAGCAGCACGTCGCAGGGCCGCAGGGTGCGGCGCAGGCGTTCGGGCGTGGTGGTCGAAAAGCTCTGATACCCTTTGAGCGGCTTTTCGATGAACCGCGACAGTGCGCGTCCAACCGTGCCCAGAAGCCTGTTCATGCCGCATCCTCCGCGCTGTGTCCGACGGCAGTATACCGCCCAATCCGGTCCGGGCCGGATCACAAACCCGTTGATATTACGTCATCATCTCCTTGGTCGCGGTCAAGGACAGTTTGGGATAGTCGCGCACCACGCGGTCGATGTCCCACTGAAGCCGGGTCAGATAGACGATGTCGCCATCGTGGTCATGGGCGATGTGCTGCTTGTTGGCATTGACGAACCTCTCGATCTCGGCCTTGTCGCCCGACACCCAGCGCGCACTGGTGAATTGCGAGGCCTCGAACCGGACGGGCAGGCCGTATTCCAGCTCGATCCGGCTGGCCAGCACTTCGAATTGCAACGCCCCCACCACGCCGACGATGAAGCCCGAGCCGATCGACGGCTTGAAAACCTTGGCCGCGCCTTCCTCGGCAAACTGCATCAGTGCCTTTTCCAGGTGCTTGGCCTTCATCGGGTCACCGGCGCGCACGCCCTGCAGCAGTTCGGGCGCGAAGGACGGGATGCCGGTCACGCGGATCGCCTCGCCCTCGGTCAGAGTGTCGCCGATGCGCAACTGTCCGTGGTTGGGGATGCCGATGATGTCGCCGGCCCAAGCCTCTTCGGCCAGTTCCCGGTCGGATGCGAGGAACAGCACCGGGTTCGACACCGCCATGGGCTTCTTGGTGCGCACATGGGTCAGCTTCATGCCGCGCTTGAAATGGCCGCTGGCCATGCGGACAAAGGCCACCCGGTCGCGGTGCTTGGGGTCCATGTTGGCCTGCACCTTGAAGACAAAGCCCGCCACCTTCTTTTCGTCCGGCGAAATCTGGCGCGGTTCGGCCGATTGCACCTGCGGCTGCGGGCCATATTGGCCGATACCCTCCATCAGTTCCTTGACGCCGAAAGAGTTGATGGCCGATCCGAACCAGATCGGGGTCATATGCCCTTCCAGAACCGCCTGCGGGTCCAGCGCGGGCAGCAGTTCGCGCGCCATCTCGACCTCTTCCAGCAGCTTGTCCAGCAGATGCGCGGGTACGTGCTCGGCCAGCTTGGGGTCTTCCAGCCCGTTGATCTCGATGCTTTCGGCCACCCTGTTGCGGTCGGCGCGGTCCATCAGCTCCAGCCGGTCGCGCAGCATGTCATAGCAGCCGATGAAATCGCGCCCCATGCCGATGGGCCAGCTGGCCGGGGTCACGTCGATGGCCAGCATTTCCTGGATCTCGTCGATGATCTCGAACGTATCGCGGCTTTCGCGGTCCATCTTGTTGCAGAAGGTCAGGATGGGCAGGTCGCGCAGGCGGCAGACCTCGAACAACTTCTGCGTCTGGCTTTCCACGCCCTTGGCCCCGTCGATCACCATGACTGCGGCGTCAACGGCAGTCAGCGTGCGATAGGTGTCTTCGGAGAAGTCCGAGTGGCCGGGCGTATCGACCAGGTTGAACCGGTAGGGGCCATAGTCAAACGACATGGCCGAGGCCGAGACCGAAATGCCCCGGTCCTTTTCCATCTGCATGAAGTCCGACCGCGTGCGCCGTGCCTCGCCCTTGGCGCGCACCTGTCCGGCCATCTGGATGGCGCCGCCATACAGAAGAAACTTTTCGGTCAGGGTCGTCTTGCCCGCATCCGGGTGCGAGATGATGGCAAAGGTCCGGCGCCGGGCGATCTCGGGCGGCAGGGTGGGTTGGTTCGAGGCGGTATCAAGCATGACCGCGCGTATAGGCGGGGAATCCTGCCGAGGCAAGACAAAGGGGGTGGTTCGAATCGGGCGGATGTGCGACGAAGAACATATAGTGAACAAATAATGGAGTGGACCAATAAATTTGAAAGAAATCGCTCAGGAGCTGGTGGCCGGCTGCCGCGAGGACCGCGCCAAGGAGAATTTGGAAAAACTGTATGCGCCCGATGCCGTTTCGGTCGAAGCGATGGACATGCAGGGCATGGGCCGCGAGACCCACGGCATTGAAGGCATCCGAGGCAAGCACGACTGGTGGGAAGGCGCGCACGAGGTGTCGGGCGCGTCGGTCAGCGAGCCGTTCCTGCACGGCGAAGACCGCTTCGCCGTGATCTTCGAGGTTCAGGGCAAGGTGAAGGAAACCGGTGAAGTCTTTGATATGAAAGAGGTCGGCGTCTATCACGTGGCAGATGGAAAGATCGTACGCGAAGAGTTCTTCTACTGATTTGCCGCTGCCAATCTGGTCTTCCTTGCCTAGCCGGTGCTAGACATGCGGGCAACAACAAACAGGGGGGATCAGATGGATCTGGGAATCAAAGGAAAACGCGCGCTGGTCTGTGCCAGCAGCAAGGGCTTGGGGCTGGGCTGCGCCGAGGCGCTGGCGGCCGAGGGCGTCGATCTGGTGATGAATGCGCGCGGGCCTGACGCGCTGGAGGCCCAGGCCGACCGGTTGCGCGCCGAACATGGCGTCGAGGTGCAGACCGTGGCCTGCGATGTGACGACGCCCGACGGTCAGGCGCAGGTGATCGAGGCCGCGCAGGGCGTTGATATCCTTGTGACAAACGCCGGTGGCCCGCCGCCTGGTCTGTGGTCGGACTGGGACCGCGAGGATTTCATCAAGGCGCTGGATGCCAACATGCTGACGCCGATCGCCTTCATGAAGGCGCTGTTGCCGTCGATGATGGACAAGGGTTGGGGCCGCGTTGTCAACATCACCTCGCAATCCGTGCGGGCGCCGATCGCGGTGCTGGGCCTGTCGAACGCGGCGCGCACCGGGCTGACCGGCTATGTGGCCGGAACCGCGCGGCAGGTGGCGCCCTATGGCGTGACGATCAACAACCTGTTGCCGGGCATCCACGCCACCGACCGTGCGGATTCGCTGGATAGTGGCGTCGCGCAGCAAAAGGGAATCTCGCTGGACGAGGCACGGGCCGAACGCGCGGCCACGATCCCGGCGCGGCGCTATGGCGCGCGGCAGGAATTCGGCGCGACCTGCGCGTTTCTGTGCTCACAACATGCCGGGTTCATCGTGGGGCAGAACATCCTGCTGGACGGCGGGGCGACCAACCTGACGATGTGACCGTGGCGCAGGGGTTTTCGCTGAAGGATCAACTGTTCAACGCGGAAAAGACCCGTTACCTGGCCGGCCTGTTCACGCAGGCCGACGCCGGTTTTGACGGCGACGCGTTCCACGCGCGGGTCATGTCGCGCCTGCCGGAGCTGGAGCTGAAGCAGCGGATCGCGTGGATTGCCGATTGTTTGCATGCGGCCTTTCCCGGCGCGCTGCCCGACGTAGCCCCGGTGATCCTGCGCGCCTTGCCGCCGCCTCTGGATCCGTCCCTGAGTGATGACGATTTCGGTGACTTCATCTTCGCCCCGCTGGGTGACTGGGTGGCGCAGGTCGGCGCGGACCATCCCGACCTGGCACTGGATGTCCTTGCGGAGCTGACCCAGCGGTTCTCGATGGAATGGGCAATCCGGCCCTTTCTGAACAGCCATCCCGATCTGGTGCTGGACCGGATGCAGGACTGGTGTAGGCATTCCAGCTATCACGTCCGGCGGCTGGTCTCCGAAGGCACGCGCCCGCGGCTGCCTTGGGGGCAGGCGGTCGGGCTGGACCTGACCGACCCACTGCCGCTGCTGGATCGGTTGCATTCGGACCCGACGCGCTATGTCACGCGGTCGGTAGCGAACCATCTCAACGACATCACCAAGAAAGACCCTGACCTGGCGCTGAACCGCCTGAAGGCGTGGCATGCCTCGGGCGCGCAAGACACTGACGAGATGCGGTGGATCACCGCACATGCGCTGCGCGGGCTGGTCAAGTCCGGCCATGGCGGGGCGATGGCGCTGCTGGGCTATGATCCCGACGCGCCGCTGGAGGTGGATGTTTCGGTGAATGGCGACGCCCGTATCGGCGGCGTTCTGGAGTTCACCGTCTCGGTTTCAGGCCCTGATGATCAACCGGTATTGATCGACTATATCGTTCATTTTCAGCGATCTGGGGGAAAAATCTCACCCAAGGTTCACAAGCTCAAGCAAGCCAATCTGTCAGATGGCCGCCTGCAGCTGAGCAAGCGGCACAAGCTCAAGGGCGACGCCACCACGTTTCGGCTGGTCCCGGGGCCGCACAGGCTTGAGGTTCAAGTCAACGGCCGTGTCCGCGCGGGC
This sequence comes from Ruegeria sp. BHSC043, assembly GCF_059612985.1. Lineage (NCBI taxonomy): Bacteria > Pseudomonadati > Pseudomonadota > Alphaproteobacteria > Rhodobacterales > Roseobacteraceae > Ruegeria > Ruegeria sp. BHSC043. The sequence goes on from NZ_JBXWRS010000002.1 coordinate 278,627, forward strand.
GTGTCGTTCGAGCTGCTGGCATAGGCCTCTCTTGCGCCCGATGGGCCGGGTTGTTATCCCGACGCAAGCCCGATGAATTTGATCGGGAAAAGGCAATTGGGGTCCGTCGGTGGCAATCAATACAGCTCCTCCGCGATTGGAAATCCGCAATCTGGTCTGCCGGTTCGGCGGGCGCACGGTGGTCGATGATGTCTCTCTGACCGTTCAGGCGGGGCAGGTGACCTGTCTGCTGGGCCCGTCGGGCTGCGGCAAATCCACCACGTTGCGGGCGATCGCCGGGGTCGAGATGCAGGAGTCCGGCGAGATCTATGTCGACGGCAAGCTGATCTGCGACACCGTGTTCCGCGTGCCGCCCGAACGGCGCGAGATCGGGCTGATGTTCCAGGACTTCGCCCTGTTCCCGCACCTGAGCGTGGCCGACAACGTGGCCTTCGGCCTGAAGGGCGGCAAGGACGAGAAACGCGCCCGCGTCGAGGAGTTGTTGGGCAAGGTGGACCTGCTGCGCTATGTCGACGGGTTTCCTCATCAGTTGTCGGGGGGCGAGCAACAGCGGGTCGCGCTGGCCCGTGCGCTGGCGCCGCGTCCCCGGATCATGCTGATGGACGAGCCGTTCTCGGGCCTCGACAACCGTCTGCGCGATGGCATCCGCGACGAGACGCTGGCCATCCTCAAGGAAGAGGACGCCGCCGTGCTGCTGGTCACGCACGAGCCCGAAGAGGCCATGCGCATGGCGGACGAGATTGCACTGATGCGGCGCGGCAGGATCGTGCAGCAGGGCGCGCCCTACAACGTGTATACCCGGCCCGTCGACAAGGCGGCGGTGGCGTTCTTCAGCGATGTCAACGTGTTGCGGTCACAGGTGAATGGGGCGCTGGCGGAAACGCCATTCGGACAGTTCCTGGCGCCGGGAATCCCCGACGGCACCAATGTCGAGATCGTGTTCCGCCCGCAGCATGTGCGGCTGGATTTCGACCGCAACGGCAAGGGGCCGCTGCCCACCGCCACCGACGGCGTTCCGGCCCGCGGCGTGGTCGAGCGGGCGCGGTTCCTGGGCAACGAAAGCCTGATCGAGTTTCGCATGGACTATGACGGCTCGATCCTGAAGGTCACCGTGCCCAACGTGTTCGTGCCCAATCCGGGTCGGGTGATGTGGCTGACCATCCGCCGCGACAAGTGTTTCGTTTTTCCGGCCTGACCGCCCTGCGCCGTCGATTTCCCCGCAAGTGGTGCGCGAATGCCGCAGAAAGGGCCGGGGCGTCGCTTGCCGCGTTCGGTGGCTGCGTCTATCAAGGGCCAAACGCGGGGGCACAGCAGGCAGATGCGCATACTTCTGACGAACGATGACGGGATCAACGCGCCGGGGCTGATGACGCTGGAGGCGATCGCTGCAGATCTGGCCGGACCCGGGGGCGAGGTCTGGGTCGTGGCGCCTGCTTTCGAGCAGTCGGGGGTGGGCCATTGCATCAGCTATACCCATCCGATGATGATCGCCAAGCTGGGCGAGCGTCGGTTCGCCGCCGAGGGCTCGCCCGCCGACTGTGTTCTGGCCGGGCTGCACGAGGTGATGAAGGACGCCCGGCCCGATCTGGTCCTGTCCGGGGTGAACCGGGGCAACAATTCGGCCGAGAACACGTTGTATTCCGGCACCATCGGCGGCGCGATGGAGGCCGCCTTGCAGGGCATACCCGCGATTGCCCTGTCGCAGTATTTCGGGCCGCGCAATCTAGGGCTCGAGGATCCGTTCCAGGCCGCCGCGCGTCACGGCGCCGACCTGGTGCGGCGCATCCTTGCGGCCACGCCGCCCGAGCAGGAAGACTACCGGCTGTTCTACAACGTGAATTTCCCGCCCGTTCCCGCCGACGAGGTGCTGGGCACCCGCGTCGTGCGCCAGGGCTTTCGGCGCGACACGCATTTCTCGGTCGAGCCGCACACCTCGCCTTCGGGGCGGCGGTTCCTGTGGATCAAGGGCGGCTATCAGCACAACCCCACCGCGCCCGGCACCGACGCGGCGGCCAATCTGGAAGGTTACATCTCGGTCACGCCGATGCGGGCCGATCTGACGGCGCATGACGCGCTTGACGCTTTGAAGACGATCGAATGACTGGACCGGACCCGGAAACCAAGATGCAGTTCCTGTTTGCCCTGCGCTCGCGCGGGGTGACGGATGCGCGCGTTCTGAACGCGATGGAGCAGATCGACCGTGGCAGGTTCGTCCGCGGCCTGTTCGCGGAACGGGCCTATGAGGACACGCCGCTGCCGATTGCCTGCGGTCAGACGATCAGCCAGCCCTCGGTCGTTGGGCTAATGACGCAGGCGCTGCAGGTCACGCCGCGGGACAAGGTGCTCGAGGTGGGCACCGGGTCGGGCTATCAGGCGGCGGTTTTGGCCAAGCTGGCACGCCGGGTCTACACGGTCGAGCGCCACAAGCGCCTGGTGCGCGAAACCGGAGAGCTGTTTCGCGAGTTGGGATTGACCAACATTACCGCGATGCATTCAGACGGATCCTTTGGATTGCCCGAACAGGCCCCCTTTGACCGGATTATCGTGACCGCCGCCGCCGAGGATCCGCCCGGGCCGCTCTTGGCGCAGTTGAAAATCGGCGGTATCATGGTGTTGCCCGTGGGGCAGTCGGATGCGGTGCAGACCCTGATCCGGGTCACCAGAACCGAGTCCGGCTTCGACTATGACGAATTGTTGCCCGTCCGATTCGTGCCCTTGTTGGAGGGGCTTGGCAGGGACGAAGCGTAGAAGCCGTAGCAAAAAGGGCGCCAGAACCCCGGCAAACAGGGGCAGGTGTTGAGGACAGAGACATGAGAGCAGTTTCCAGGTCAGTCTTGGGTCGTGGCGCGTCGGCGCTGGCCACGGTCGCGGTGCTTGCCGGGTGCGAGGGGCCGCTGGATTACGATTTGCGGGGTCAGGTCGGCGGGTTTTCGACCACCCCGGCCGCCTTGTCGGCCACAGCAGACCGCCCGGCGCCCGATGCGCGCGGGGTGATCACCTATCCCACCTACCAGGTGGCGGTGGCCCGGCGGGGCGATACGGTCGGCACGGTCGCGGCGCGGGTCGGCCTGCCCGAGGCCGAACTGGCCCGGTTCAACGGATTGCTGCCCAGCGACCAACTGCGCGAGGGCGAGGTTCTGGCCTTGCCCCGGTCGGTCGGGGCCGGGGCGGGCAATGTCGATATCGCCTCGATCGCAACGACGGCCATCGATCAGGCGCCGGATACCGGCGGCGTGCGTGTCTCGACGCTGGAACCGGTCAAACCTGCGCCGGTCACCTCGACGGACGAGCCGATCCGCCACAAGGTCAAGCGCGGCGAGACGGCCTATACCATTTCCCGCCTGTACCAGGTGCCGGTGGATGCGCTGGCCGAATGGAACGGCCTGGGCCCCGATTTCACCGTGCGCGAGGGGCAATACCTGCTGATTCCAGTCAAGGACCAGGCCGCGCCGCGACAAGCGGCCGTGCCCGCGGCAACGGCGGTGACCGAGCCGGGGCAGGGGTCTCCGACACCCACGCCGCCCAGTGCCACCCAGCCCCTGCCGGATGAAAAGATCGCACCGCCGGCCCCCGCGCCGGACGTTACCGCCGAGGCGCCGACCCAGACCAGCGCTTCGGCCCTGGCGATGCCGGTCACCGGCAAGATCATCCGGCCCTATGCCAAGGGCAAGAACGAGGGGATCGATATTGCCGGCAGCCCCGGCACACCGGTCAAGGCCGCCGAGGCCGGCACCGTGGCCGCGATCACGGCCGATGCCGACCAGATCCCGATCATCGTGGTCAAGCACAGCAACGATCTGCTGACGGTCTATGCGAATGTCGAGGGGATCTCGGTTAAGAAAGGCGACCGGGTCAGCCGCGGCCAGAGCATTGCCAAGCTGCGCGGCGGCGAAAACGCCTATGTGCATTTCGAGGTGCGCGAAGGCTTTGAGTCGGTGGATCCGGAAACCTATCTGCGCTGAAAATTCGGCGCGATCTTTCGGGGCTTACGGGCATCAGGCGGTCGGGTCGTAATCGGCCAGCCGCTTTCCGGGCTCATCGGCAAAGATCTCGGGCAAGGGCGTGACGCTTTCGATCAGGTCAATGCGGAACACGCGGAAGGCGTCGCGCAGCTCGCACCAGGCGGTCAGGGTCCAGACCCTGCCCCAGTATTCCATGTGCAAGGGGCGGATTGTGCGTTCGGTCAGGGTTCCGTCGATGCGCCGGTAGGTCAGCCGCAGTTTCTGGCGCGATTTGATGGCCGCTCGGATCGGCGCCATATGCGCCAGCCCGCGCGCGGCATCGGCAAAGGGATAGACGGCGAATTTCCACGCATCCGCCTCGGCCACCACCTGGGTGGGCAGTACTGCGTCGATCTTGGCGGCCAGCGACTCGGCGGCGGCCTTCAGGTCGGGGTCGGCGGCCTCGGCCACGATCGCCATGCCGAGGTTCAGGGCCTCAAGCTCGGCCGGGCTGAGGTTCAGCGGGGGCAGGGTGATCTGCTCGCGCACCATGTAACCCACACCGCGTTCGCCCTGGACGGGAACGCCCGAAGCCACCAGTGTGTCCATATCGCGATAGATGGTGCGGACCGAAACCTCGAGCCGGTCCGCGATGTCCTGCGCGCGGTGCAGTTTGCCGTCGCGCAGGATCTGGATGATGTCGAACAGGCGGTCAGTGCGGCGCATGACACGCCGTCCGGACCGCGATCAGGCGGTCATGTTCCATAGCACTTTCTCATGGCGCATCTGGATGCTGGCGGGGTCGATCGCCGCCATCAGACCGGCGGCAAAATCCTGCTGTGGGAACTGCGCTGCGGCGTCCTGTGCGGCCTTCATGTCGGTCCAGATGACATAATCGGTCCAGCGGCCATCCTCGCCCTGGCTCAACTGTCGGTGGGCAAAGCCGCGAGCCGCGCGCACGAAGGCCTCGGTCGTCTGGCTGAGCCTGACGAACTCTTCCGGCGTGGTGCCATCAGCGAGGGTGAAGGTGACGATTTCAGCAACATGGGTCATGTGAGTCTCCGTTGACCAGGTTTCGATGCCCTGTTCCTAGTCGTCAGCAACTGACATAAACCTGTCAGTTGAAAATTGCCAGCCCGCAAAAACCACATGAGCGGCCCGGATTTGAACGCGGATTTGACTTGCGTCACTTTTTTCGATGGCCCGGTGGGCGTAGACACGAAGTCAGATCACATTCCCGGCGCGTTGCGCCGACGTAGAAGGAGAAGAGACATGCTCAACAATATCGGCCTTCCCGGCCTCCTGCTGATCGCCGTCGTGGTGCTGGTGCTGTTTGGCCGCGGCAAGATCAGCTCGTTGATGGGTGAGGTGGGCAAAGGCATCACCGCATTCAAGAAAGGCGTAAAGGAAGGCGGCGAGGAGATCGAACAGGACGCGTCTGAGCTGGCCAAGGACGTCACGCCCGAGACCGACAAAGACAAGGTCTGATCGCCCATGTTTGATCTGGGCTGGACCGAGCTGCTGGTCATCGGCATCGTTGCCCTGATCGTCGTGGGGCCCAAGGACCTGCCGGTTCTCTTCCGCAATGTCGGACGGTTCATCGGCAAGGCCCGGGGCATGGCGCGCGAATTTTCAAGCGCCATGAACGAGGCGGCCGACCAGGCGGGCGTGAACGATATCAAGAAAGGTCTGGACGCGGCCACCAACCCGGTGGGCAGTGCGATGGATGGCGTCAAGCAGGCCGCGCAGGACATGGCCAAGAGCATGGATCCGACCAAGTTCGACCCCGACAGCGAAACCGGCAAACTGGCCGCTGAACGCGCCGAGCAGGCCAAGAAGATCCAGGCTGCCACCGCCCGTGCCGCCGCCGAGCGCAAGGCGAAAGAAGCCGCCGAGGCCCTGGCCAAGGCCGAAGAGGCCGAAGCCGCGCTGAAAACCGAAGGCAAGACATGAGCAAGACCGACGAGATCGAGGATACCTCGGCCCCCCTGATCGAGCATCTGGCCGAGTTGCGCACGCGTCTGATCCACAGCGTCGTGGCCTTTTTGATCGGTATGATCATCTGTTTCACGGTTGCCACGCCGATCTTCAACTTTCTGACCCAGCCCCTGTGCGATGTTCTGTCCGAGCGCGGACAGGACTGCGACCTGATCTTCATTTCGCCGCAGGAGGGCTTCTTCGTGGCGATCAAGGTCTCGCTCCTGGGTGGGTTCATTCTGGCCTTTCCGTATATCGGCATGCAGATGTGGCGGTTCGTGGCGCCGGGGCTCTACCGGTCCGAGAAGAACGCCTTCCTGCCATTCCTGCTGGCCTCGCCCTTCATGTTCCTGCTGGGCGCGAGCTTTGCCTTTTACGTGGTCACCCCGCTGGCCTATGACTTCTTCCTTGGATTCCAGCAATTTGGGGCCGAGGGTGAGGCTGTCGCCGAAGGCGCATCCGCGCCGCTGAGCGTGGTGTTCCAAGGTTCGGCGCAGGAATATCTGAACCTGACGATCAAGTTCATCGTGGCCTTCGGTCTGTGCTTCCAGCTTCCGGTTTTGTTGACCCTGATGGGCAAGGCCGGGCTGGTCAGCGCCGAAGGTTTGGGCGCGGTGCGCAAATATGCCGTGGTGGGCATTCTGGTTCTGGCCGCCATCGTGACCCCGCCGGACGTGATCACCCAGATCATTCTGTTCGTTGTGGTCTACGGCCTGTACGAGATTTCGATCTTCCTGGTGGCCCGGGTCGAGAAAAAGCGCGAAGAACAGCTGCGGGCCGACGGCTATTATGACGATGAAGAAGCAGCCGATGACGAGCTGATGGCAGAGTTTGAGGCCGAAGACGACAAGTAAACCCGAGCAGTGAATGGGGAAGGGCGCGCCTTGACGGGTGCGCCCTTTCTTCATCCGGGTCTTGTTGGCGGCCCATGAACGTGGTTGAAATCGGCCGCAAGACTTCGGAGGACCCATGGACGACCAAGCCCTGAACCGCATTGCCGACGCATTGGAACGCATGGCCCCGGCGCCGCTGGCTGCGCCTGATTTCTCGGCCGCCCCCGCTTTTGTCTGGCACATTGCGCCCGACCGGCTGGAGCCGGTGCACCATGTCAACCGCGTCGATCTTGACCTGCTGGTGGGCATCAACCGGTCGCGCGATACGCTGTTGGACAACACGCGCCGCTTCGCGGCCGGGTACAAGGCAAACAACGCGCTGTTGTGGGGTGCCCGCGGTATGGGCAAGTCCAGCCTTGTCAAGGCGGTGCACGGCACCCTTCAGCCCGAGTTTCCCGACCTGAAGCTGGTTGAGCTTCAGCGCGAGGACATGGGCTCGGTCGCGCGGTTGCTGAACCACCTGCGCGCTGCACCTTTCCGGTTCATCCTGTTCTGCGACGACTTGTCGTTCAGCCATGACGATCAGCACTACAAGTCGCTGAAGGCCGTACTGGATGGCGGGATCGAGGGTCGGCCCGAAAACGTGGTGTTCTATGCCACGTCGAACCGCCGCCACCTGATGCCGCGCGACATGATCGAGAACGAACGCTCGAGCGCGATCAACCCGTCCGAGGCAGTCGAGGAAAAGGTTTCGCTGTCTGACCGGTTCGGCTTGTGGCTGGGGTTTCACCCCTGCGATCAGGACGAATACCTTGCGATGATCGACCGGTATTGCGCGGCTTATGGCGTCAGCGTCGATGCCGACGCTCTGCGGGCCGAGGCGATCGAATGGCAGGCCACGCGCGGCGCGCGTTCGGGCCGGGTGGCGTGGCAGTTCTTTGTCGATCTGGCGGGCCGGCAGGGCGTCCATATCGAATGAAAACGGCGCCCGTCATGGGGGCGCCGCTGCAACTTGCAAGGGATCTGGCCGAACGGTCTCAGCCCAGCATGGATAGCAGGCGCGCGGCCTCGTCCGAGGAGCTGGCCAGCTTCGACCGATCCTCACCCGGGAAGAAACGCGCGCGCAGGGCTGTGGCCATAGGCCTAGGCTGCAGAACATGAACCTTTGGCCCGGTGCGCACGGTTTCGGCGGCCCAGCTGCGCGCCATGGCAATCTGCGCAGCCTTGGTTGCGCCATAGGTGGCGCAGAACTTCTCGCCGGCACGCGGGTCGTCAAAGAACACCGCCTGTCCAGCCTCACCCAGCAGGGGCGCGACATAGGGAATCAGAACTGAAGTCGCGGTGGCGTTCACGTCCACGGATTTCTGCCAATCCTTGGGGTCGATGAAATTCGCAGGCGTCAGCGGTGCGGTGTGGATGGCCGTGTGCAGCCACAGGTCCAGCTTGCCCCAGCGGTCATGGATGCCGCGGCACAGTGTGGCCATGGCATTGGGGTCGGCGATATCCATCGGCGCCAGGGTGGCCGCGCCTCCTTGGGACTTGATGCGGTCATCCAGATCTTCCAGCCCGCCTGTGGTGCGGGCAACGGCGACGATGTGGTATTCGGGTGCCAGCGCCTCGGCCAGGGCGGCTCCCAGCCCACGCGACGCGCCGGTAACAAGGGCAATTTTGGTCTGATCGGTCATGCGCGGGGTTTGAACCCAAGCGCGCAGCCCGTCAAGCCCGGATCAGCTTCCGGGGATGGCGATGCGCTGGGTCCGGCCGCTTTGTCGCAGTATGATGCCGTCCTTGTCGATGGCCACGATCGTGCCCGAACCAAAGCGGCTGCCTGTCTTGACCTCTTTAACCCGTCCCGACGATGAGCGCATCAGGGCGCGCATGTCGTTCTGCGGGCCAAAGACGCCCAGGACGGTCGTACCATTCTTGCTGAGCGCGCCCTTCTGCGTGGCCGCGCTGTCGACTCGGGGATTTGCCATGTGAACTGGCCGGCCCGGTGGCCCGGCCTCCGTGTGGTTGCGTGAGTGAGCAGCCGGCTGGCTAGCAGAGCCAAAGGGGAAGGAAAAGCCGGTGCAGCAGCTTTCGGCCATCTTTTGCCACGCGGACCGGGGCCATGAAACAAGGGGCCCTGCGGCCCCTTGGAGAAGTCTCTGAATTCCGGCCTTATTCGGCCGCCGGTTGCATCTTGAACCCTTGTTCAACCATGTCCGCCGGAGTGACGGGATACTCGCCCGAGAAACATGCATCGCAGTATTGCGGGCATTCTTTGCTGCGACCCTGCGATTCGCCGACCGCCCGGTACAACCCGTCCAGCGAGATGAACCGGAGGCTGTCGACCGCCAAATGCTTGGTCATCTCTTCCTCGGTCATCGTGGCGGCCAACAGCTTTTCGCGCTGTGGCGTGTCCACGCCGTAGAAACAGGGCCAGGCCGTGGGAGGCGAGGCGATGCGGAAATGCACCTCTTTCGCACCGGCATCCAGGATCATTTCCTTGATCTTGCGGCTGGTTGTGCCGCGCACCACCGAGTCGTCGACCAGAATCACCCGCTTGCCCTCGATCAGGGCGCGGTTCACGTTCAGCTTGAGCCGCACGCCCATGTTGCGGATTTGCTCGGTGGGTTCGATGAAGGTGCGGCCCATGTATTGATTGCGGATGATACCCATTGCATAGGGGATGCCCGACTCCAGCGAGTACCCAATGGCCGCTGGTGTGCCGCTGTCGGGCACGGGGCAGACCAGATCCGCCTCGACCGGGCTTTCCTTGGCCAGCTCGCGTCCGATGGCCTCGCGGGTCTCATAGACCGAGCGTCCACCCAGAATCGAGTCTGGGCGCGAGAAGTAGACATGCTCGAAGATACAGAACTTGCTGGGTTGTCGGCGGAACGGGAAGTGGCTTTCAACGCCGTTCTGGGCATTGATCACCACCATTTCGCCGGGCTCGATCTCACGTAGGAATTCGGCGCCGATGATGTCCAGCGCGCAGGTTTCCGAGGCCAGGCACCAGCCGTCGCCGATTTTGCCCAAAACCAGCGGGCGTACACCCAGGGGGTCGCGTACCCCGATCAGCTTGGTGCGGGTCATGGCCACGACCGAGAAGGCGCCCTCGACCCGGCGCAGCGCGTCCTCCATCCGTTCTGGGATGTTGCGCTGCAACGACCGCGCCATCAGGTGGATGATGCATTCGCTGTCGGACGAGCTCTGGAAGATCGAGCCGCGCTCGATCAACTCGCGCCGCAGGGCGTTGGCGTTGGTGATGTTGCCATTGTGCGCAATCGCAGCGCCGCCCATGGCGAACTCGCCAAAAAACGGTTGAACGTCGCGGATTGCGGTCTGGCCCTTGGACCCGGCCGTGGAATAGCGCACATGCCCGATGCCGATCGGACCGGGCAGGCTTTCGATGATGTCGGACGAGGTGAAATTGTCGCGCACATAGCCGAACCGGCGGGCCGAGTTGAAGCCAAGCTGCGGGTCGTGGGTGACGATCCCGCCGGCCTCTTGCCCGCGATGCTGCAGGGCGTGCAGCCCCAAAGCGATGAAACTTGCGGCATCCTGGACGCCGACGACACCGAAGATCCCGCATTCCTCGCGGAGTTTGTCGTCATCGAACGGGTGGGCGGGGGGCATCTGCGGGCTTGGCAAGACGGGCAGCTCCGATTCCGTTGCGGGTTGGCCCTCACATAATGCCTAAACCCGCGCATGTCATCAAAGGATCACAAATCGTTTTGCCGCAGCGCGGTTTTGGGGTTCAATGATGTGCGGAAATATCGCCACCGCAGGTGTTCCGAGCAGTGCTGGCCTGCGGTCCCAAGCCAAGATGGAGGTGGGCATGTGGCAAGGCCGACCCGGACCCAAGAAGGAAGAACGCGTCAAGCGAAGGTGTCATCGGTGCCGCGGAATGGGACGCGCGCCCTGCCAGATCTGCATGGGCAAAGGTGAGGTTCTGAAAGGCCGCGATCACCTCGGTCGGCCGCAATTCAGTCGTTGCGATGGCTGTTTCGGCCTGAAGACATCGCGCTGTTCGATTTGTGGTGGCGAAGGGTTCGTCTGACCGGCAAAAAGAAAAAGCCCGGCCAGGGCCGGGCTTGGTCTGCAATTCCGGGTAGCCGTTATTGACCTTGCGAATCCGCGGTGCACGTTGCCACCAGTTGTTCGTATTGCGTGGTGACCCAGCCCAGAGCGGCCTCGGGGTTCTGCTCTTCGATCTTGTCGCTGAACTGTTCGAACACCTTGGCCGAGCGGCTTTCGTCCACGATCGTGTACGACTGACCGGTCATGACGGTGTCATAGACAAAAAAGGCAATGGCCACCAGCAGGATACCGCGCGCGATGCCGAAGAAGAACCCCAGCGCCTGATCCAGCCCTCCCAGCGCCGACCGCTGCACCAGCGACGAAAACAGTGGGGTAAAGATACTGACCACGATCAGGGCCACGGCGAACACGGCGGCGAAACCGGTGATGACCGACAACTCGCAGCTGTCGCGCAGGAAATCCCCGACCACCGGGATTTCCTTGACCAGCGGCACCGCCTGCGGCGCAAAGATGAAGGCCAGTACGGCCGCGGCCACCCATCCGGCGATGGCCATCACCTCGCGCATGAAACCGCGTGAATAGGCCAGGATGCCCGACAGCACGACGATCAGGGCAACGACCCCGTCAATGATTGTAAAACCTTCCATGGCCCTCGCCTGTTCGTTTTTCTGCCCCTCGTGGCGCGAGCTTAACCTGCTCCGAAGGTTTCGCCAACAAACCCGGCCAGATCAGAGGGTCGGGTGAGTGTCAGACCTGCCACAGTGCCGGTTTTGCCACCTGCCGGAGCAATTGCCGATGTGAAACCAAGTTTTTGCGCTTCTTTCAACCTGTTTTCGGTTTGCGATGCGGGTCTAAGTGCCCCGGATAGAGAGATTTCTCCGAAAACCACAGTGTCGGCGGGCAGGGCGGTGTCCTCGCGCGCGCTCAGCAGAGCGGCTGCCACTGCGAGGTCGGCTGCGGGCTCGCTGATCTTCAGGCCCCCGGCCACGTTCAGATAGACGTCGAGCCCCGCAAAGGGGATGCCGCAGCGCGCTTCGAGCACGGCGAGGATCATCGCAAGCCGTCCGCTGTCCCAGCCGACGACGGTGCGGCGGGGCTGTGAATGGGGCGAGGGCGCGACCAGCGCCTGCAGTTCGACCAAAACCGGCCGGGTGCCCTCGATGCCTGCGAAAACGGCCGAGCCGGGGCTGGGCGTGCCGCGTTCCGACAGGAAAAGGGCCGAAGGGTTGGTGACCTGCGCCAGACCTTTCCCAGTCATCTCGAACACGCCGATCTCGTCAGCGGGGCCAAATCGGTTCTTGACCGCGCGCAGGATACGGAACTGGTGGCCGCGCTCGCCCTCGAAATAGAGGACGGTATCGACCATGTGTTCGACCACGCGGGGGCCGGCGATCTGGCCTTCCTTGGTGACGTGGCCGACCATGATGATGGATACGCCGTGGCGCTTGGCAAAGCTGGTCAGTTCATGCGCGGCGGCGCGGACCTGGCTGACCGATCCAGGCGCGCTGTCGACATTGTCCGCCCACATGGTCTGGATCGAGTCGATGATGGCAAGGCCGGGTTTCTCGGCCTCGAGCGTGGTCAGGATGTTGCGCAGGTTGGTCTCGGCGGCCAGCTGCACCGGCGCGTCTTCAAGCCCCAGACGGCGCGCGCGCATGCGGACCTGCGCACTGGCTTCCTCGCCCGAGACATAAATGGTTTTCAGCCCCGACCGGGCAAAGCGCGCGGCGGCCTGCAGCAGCAGGGTGGATTTGCCGATGCCCGGATCGCCGCCCACCAGCAGGGCCGAGGCCGGGACCAGCCCGCCGCCCAGGACACGGTCCAGTTCCTCGACACCGCAGACTGTGCGGGGGGGCGGGGCCTCTTCGGTGGAGAGGTCAGTCAGGGTTACAGCTTGGCCGCGCTTGCCGCCCAGAGATTTTTTGGCTGGGCCAGCCGATAGCGGGGTTTCCTGGACAATGGTGTTCCACTCGCCACAGCCGTCGCAGCGCCCGGACCAGCGGGTATGCGAGGCGCCACAGGCCGAGCAGGTAAAAGTCGTCATCTTTGCCATGGAGCCTTTGGTGCCCGAGGATGGAAGGTTCTTCAAGCCCCCGTGGCCCGAAAGCCGAACGGGCGAGCCGCGGCGTCAGGCCCGGCGGGCCATCCTTCACGGCGGGTGCTGGTGCACTTGGGGGGCGTGCTATTCAGCAGCCCGCGGGGGCATGGCGATGACACTCGTGGCAGTCGGGTCGCTGTCGTCGGGTGGGGTCTGCAATTGGGCGGACAGCTCGGGCAGGAGCTCGAACAATTCGTCTCGCAGGCGGGTCAACTGGGACTTGGCTATCGATTCCTCGATCTCGATGTCGCGCGTCCACTGGCGCAGCTCGTGCTGGATCGTCTGGGCCTCTTCAATCCGCTGCTGGAACTGCGCGACCTCTTCCTGCCGCTGTTGCAGGAACGCCCGCGCCCGCGCGACCTTGGCCGCGCCATAGGTCTCGGCCAGTTCGTGGCTGACCTGGCTCATCTGTGCAGCCAGTTCCAGGACTTCGGGCTCGAGCGTTTGCAGGTCGGGGTGGTCGCGCAGGAAAGCCATGCGTTCCTTGACCGCGTCGAATTCCGAGGCCAGCGCAAACACGCCGCTGCGGTCGGCCGCGTGGGCGATCTGGTAGGCATCGACCACGTCCTGCATCTGCAGCGAGAACTTCCGATGCGTATTTTCCAACGCCATCATGCGCGCGCTCGAGGGCAGATAGAAGGCGAGCATCAGAACCAGAGCGGTCAGGCCGATCTGGATGTAGGCGCCTGCGTTCGGGATGTCCTGTCCGCCCAATCCAGCCTGCATCGTCAGCCAAGGCCAGACATCCACGGCGGCAAGCATGGTGGCGGATACGGCAAACAGGGCAGCGGCGCAGATCAAGAAAAAAGTCAGTCGAAGGAATACGTTCTGGAAATGAATTGAAATCGAATGGAGGGCGGCCATGGCAGTCCTACTCCTTTTGAAACCGGCAAAACCGGGCCCGGGCGGAGTATCCATCAAACGTGCAAGACGATCCGCGTCGGACCCTGAAACAAAAAACGACTTGGCTGCTCGAATACTGGCCATCATAGCCAGAAATGCGTTTTCAATCAATCAGGTCCGGGGATTTCGTGAACCACGTTTCACTTCGGTAACGTAGCCCAGCGCGATTGAGGCAAGGATGCAGCCAGTGAACAGGTACAGACCCCACGCTGTTTCGATCGTTGCGTAGGAAATGCCCTTGGCCAAGGTGATGTAGAGCGCGATGAGGAAGATATCGGCCATGGCCAGCTTGCCCATGATGTTCAGCGCGGGTTGGACACGTGGGTCCAGCAGATCCCATTGGACCAGCGCGGTGCCGATGGTTTTGATGTAAGGGGCGAACAGGGCAAAGACGGTGACGACCAGCGCGAGGAAGATGTCTGATTTCCAGAGGGATTGAAGGCCGGTGATGACGCTGATCTCGCTGAGGCCGAAGATCGGCAGCAGGCCCGCGCGCATCAGCGGGGCGAACCACGCGATGGGGTAGAGGATCAGCAGCGAGAGGGTGGCGACTTTTAGGATTCTGCTTCTCCGGATTTATCTTCAATTTGCTTTGGAGGCGCTGGAAGGCCAAGTGGCTCGTCTGTCTCGCCTTCTGCGATTGTGAAGATTTTTTTGAACAGATCTACAACCGGGTTCAGGTTTTTCGCGCTCTGACCAGCTACCGCGGTGACTTCGGTCACCCCTGCAAGCATTACGTCCAAATCGCTAATCTTTTTGTTTATTTCTGCTTGAAGCTTTTCAAGTCGGTTCAAAAGTCTGCGCTTGTGTTTTTCTTCAAAAGCATCAGAGGAGCGTATTTTTTGCCGAGCTTCATTAATATGTTCCTCGATTTCTTCAACCTGATCTTTCGATAACCTGACCAAATGGTTCTCATGCTCAATAGCAATGCTAGTTGCACCTTTTCTTAACCGAAACGCTAGTTCCATGCGTTGAATTTGGTTCAAAACTATATTGCAAGCTCTCTCTAGGTCTTCAGCATGAGAGGGGTCCAGGGTCTGGACCGGTTGTCCGCATAACTTGGCCAGTTGCACAATCCGCCCATAATATTCGAACAAGTCTCCTGCGATTGCTTGCGCGTATTCGTAGTTGTTTGTGGGGGATAAATCGCCATCGTTGAGCTGTTTGACGTCTTTGATGGCAATTTCTAGTTGCTCAAACGGGTCCATCGCTTCGCCAGTAAACTATCGCACCGCCTCAATCGGCCCTTCCGCACTCCCACTGATGAACTGCTCGACAAAAGGATCACCCGAGGAATCCATCTGGCTGACCGGACCGGTCCACTGGATCACCCCGTCATGCAGCATCGCCACGTTGTCGGCGATCGCGCGGACGGAACTCATGTCGTGGGTGATGGTCATTGCGGTGGCGCCCATCTCGGTCACGATTTCGCGGATCAGATCGTTAATGACGCCCGACATGATCGGGTCCAGCCCCGTGGTGGGCTCGTCGAAAAAGATGATCTCGGGCTCGGCGGCGATGGCGCGGGCCAGGCCCACGCGTTTCTGCATGCCGCCCGACAGCTCGGAGGGGTACAGATCGGCCACATTGGCGCGCAGGCCGACGCGGCGCAGCTTGTCGATGGCGATCTCGCGGGCCTCGTGTGCCGGGCGCTTGAGCGAGCCGCGCAGCAGACGGAAGGCCACGTTCTGCCAGACGGGCAGGGAATCGAACAGAGCGCCGCCCTGGAACAGCATGCCGAACCGGGCCAGAAAGGCATCGCGGTCGCCGGTTTCAGCATCCTGACCATCGACATAGATCTTGCCGCTGTCAGGCTTGATCAGGCCGAGGATGCATTTCAGCGCCACCGATTTTCCGGTGCCCGACCCCCCGATGATGACCATTGAGGTACCCGTGGGAATTTCCAGGTTCACGCCCCGCAGGACATGGTTGTCGCCAAAGGCCTTGTGTACGTTCTCCAACCGGATCATAGCGAGAAGAACACCCCCGTCAGAACGAAGTTGGCGGCCAGGATCAGCACGGCCGCGGCCTCGACCGAGCTTTTGGTCGCGCGGCCCACGCCCTGGGCGCCACGGCCTGAGTGCATGCCGTAGTAGCAGCCCATGATGGCGGCGATTACCCCGAAGGCCGCCCCTTTAACCAGCGACGACAGAATGTCGAGCGGTTCCAGAAAATCGACCGTATTCTTCAGATAGGCCGCCGGGTTGAAGCCCAGGTTCTGCGTGGCCACGGCATAGCCGCCCGCGATGCCGATGATGTCACCCACCGCCACCAGCACGGGCAGGGTGATCAGCGCGGCCAGAACGCGCGGGGCGGTCAGGTATTTCATAGGGTGGGTCGACAGGGTGACCAGCGCGTCGATCTGCTCGGTCACTTTCATGGTGGCGATTTCTGCCGCGATTGACGAGGTGACGCGGGCGGCGATCATCAGGCCGACCATGACAGGGCCCAGCTCGCGCACCATGCCAATGGCGACGATCTGGGGCACCACGGCCTCGGCATTGAAACGCGCGCCGCCGGCATAGATCTGCAGCGCCAGTGCCCCGCCGGTGAAGATGGTGGTCAGCCCAACGACCGGCAAGGACAGCCAGCCGATGTTCAGCAGGGCCACGCCGAATTCACGCGGGTAGAAGGGCGGGCGAAAGATGTGCGACACCGCATCCAGAGCAAACAGCGCCACGCGGCCGAAGGCGGCCAGCAGGTTCAGGACCGCGCGGCCCAGTTCGCCAAGCCATGTGATCGGGTTCATTCGACGTAGCCCCGCGAATAGCGGCTGCCGAGTGAGGTCAGGATCTCGTACCCGATGGTGCCCGCGGCCTCGGCCAGGTCGTCCACCGTCTGGTGGCCGTTGAGAATGCGCAGACGTTCGGGCGTGTGCGGCAGGTCGGTCACGTCAACGGTGATCAGATCCATCGAGATGCGTCCCACGACCGGGCAGGGCAGGTCACCGGCGAAGGTGTCGATGCCGCCGCCGATGGCGCGGTGGAGCCCGTCGGCATAGCCCGCGGCCACCGTGGCGATGCGCGACGGGCGGCGGGCCTTCCAGGTATTGCCATAGCCGACGGTTTCTCCGACGGCCAGATCGCGCACCTGGATTACCGGCAGATCGACGGTGACGACCGGCTTGGCCGCGGCGAAGGGCAGGCCGCCATACAGGCCGATGCCCGGGCGGCACAGGTCGAAATGGTATTCAGAGCCCAGCAGCATGCCACCGGTGGCGGCCAGCGACCGGGGGGCCGAGACGCCCTCGGTCATGCCCCGGAATGCCTCGAGCTGCTGGCGGTTCATCGGGTGGTCGGGTTCGTCTGCGCAGGCCAGGTGCGACATGACCAGCACCGGGTTCAGTGCCTCGGCCCGGTTGCGCAGGGCGGACCAGTCGGCGGGTTCCAGCCCCAGGCGGTTCATGCCCGTGTCCAGTTGCAGGCCGAACGGATGCACCGGCAGCGCCTGGATGTGGCGCTGGAATTGTTCGGGCGAGTTGAGCAGCGGCACCAGGTCGTGATCGCGCAGCAGATCCGCATCGCCTTCCATGTGGCCGGAAAAAACGAAGATTAGAGGCCCGGGACCGATCGCCCGGCGCACGGCGGCGCCTTCCTCGGCCACGGCAACAAAAAACTTGCGGACGCCTTCCTCGGCCAGCGTGCTGGCAACGGGGCCGGCACCCAGACCGTAGGCGTCGGCCTTGACCACGGCGCCGGTCTCGGCATCGGTTTTGGCGTCCAGCGCTCGCCAGTTTCCGGCCAGCGCGTGAAGGTTGATCGTCAAACGTGCGGTACTCATGATCCGTTCATGACATCGCGCCGCACGAGGTCAAGGGGGAATGCGCCACAAATGAGCGGAATCTCCGCGACTTGGGCAGCATGTGGCCGGGCCGCTCCCAAAGGGGGCGCGTTCGACGGCCACCCGCATTGTTCCCCCATCAGGGTCAAAGCCAGCGAATGACCCCGATCGTTCACATGGTCGACTGAGGAGAGGGGGTCAGTAACCCTCGATCTGGGCGCCCTGCTGCCAGGGTTTGACAAGGTTGCCGAACCGGGTGAACTGCGCCTCGAAGGACAGCTCGACCGTGCCGATGGGACCGTGGCGCTGTTTGCCGACGATGACCTCGGCCTTGCCGTGCAGGCGCTCCATCGCCTGCTTCCATTCTTCCATCTTCTCCAGCTCGTGATCGCCGGGCTTTTCGCGCTCTTTGTAGTACTCTTCGCGGAACACGAACATCACCACGTCGGCGTCCTGCTCGATCGAGCCGGATTCGCGCAGGTCGGACAACTGCGGGCGCTTGTCGTCACGGTTTTCCACCTGACGCGACAACTGCGACAGGGCGATGACGGGGATGTTCAGTTCCTTGGCGATGGCCTTCATGCCCATCGAGATCTCGGCGATCTCGTTCACGCGATTGTCGGACATGCCGCGGCACAGCTGCAGATAGTCGATGACCAGCAGGTCCAGCCCATGCGTTCGCTTGAGCCGACGCGCGCGCGCCGCCAGCTGGCTGATCGGCAGAGCCGGCGTGTCGTCGATGAACAGCGGGCAGGCCTCCAGCGCCTTGGCGGCGTCGACGAAACGGCGGAACTCGTCCTCGGTCATGTCGCCCTGGCGGATCTTGTGGCTGGAAATCTCGGACGCTTCGGCCAGGATCCGCCCCGCCAGCTGCTCGGCGCTCATTTCCAGCGAGAAGAAGCCGACGACGCCGCCATCGACCGCCCCTTCGGTGCCATCGGCACGGATGCCGCGCTTGTAGGCCTTGGCCACGTTGAAGGCGATGTTGGTCGCCAGCGAGGTTTTTCCCATCGACGGCCGCCCCGCAAGGATGATCAGGTCGGACGGATGCAACCCGCCCAGCTGCTTGTCCAGATCGATCAGCCCGGTTGAAATCCCGGCCATGCCGCCGCCGCGCTGATAGGCTTCGTTGGTGACGTTCACCGCCTCGGTCACGGCCTTGAGGAAGGACTTGAACCCTTGTTCGGTCTGGCCCTGCTCAGACAGCTGGTACAGCTTCTGCTCGGCTTCGACGATCTGTTCCTTGGGTTCGCTGGCCACATCGACCCGCGCCGCCTTGTCCGAGATGTCGCGACCCAGCCGGATCAGCTCGCGCCGGATCGCCAGGTCATAGATCATCTGGGCATAGTCATGCACGGCAAAGGCGCTGATCGAGGCGCCGGCCAGCTTGACCAGATAGGCCGGACCGCCCAGTTCCTTAAGGCCTTCGTCCTCGGCCAAAAAGGATTTCAGCGTCACCGGCGAGGCCAGTGCGTTCTTGGCGATGCGCGCGGCGGCGACTTCATAAATACGGGCATGGACCGGGTCATAGAAATGCTCGGGCCCGATGATCGAGGCGACCCTGTCATACAGGTCGTTGTTGGTCAGGATCGCGCCAAGAAGCTGCTGTTCGGCTTCGATGGAATGCGGCATGGTCTCGGCGTTCTGAATCTGCGCCGCTGCCTGCTCGATACTGCTGATTTCGTTCATTTCGTCCCCGCTGCCTGTCCCGAGGTTCTACACGCAGACCCGCTGTTCAAGCTATCTGGAAATACCTGTGGCTAACTGCGGGTAAAGCCATGGGATAACTTTCCAGACCGTTTGGATGTTATCTTGATTGTCGCCTATTATGTAGGAAACGGTGAAAAAGTCACCAGATATCGCGGTGACTGGGCTGATTCCCTCACAGTTATCCCCATCTCATCCACATTTGACCTAAGACTGTTTGTTGGCCTCCTGCCAGCCGCGCGGGTCGTTCAGGAAGGCTTCGACCCCGTCAAGTGTTTCCGCATCAAAGGCTTGCTGCGCCTTGGCCTCGGCCAGAACGTCCCACCAGGTGCACAGGTGGTGCAACTGCACGCCGTGATCGCCCAGCGTCTTTTCGGTTTCGGGAAAGATGCCATAATAGAAGATCACCGCCGTATGTGCGCAGGTGGCGCCGGTTTCGCGGATCGCGTCCACGAAGGACAGTTTCGAGCCGCCATCGGTGGTCAGGTCCTCGACCAGCAGCACGCGCTGGCCTTCGGTCATGGTCCCTTCGATCCGGGCGTTGCGGCCATAGCCCTTGGGCTTCTTGCGCACATAGGTCATCGGCAGGGCCATGCGTTCGGCCACCATCGCGGCGAAGGGGATGCCCGCGGTTTCACCGCCGGCGATGTTGTCGAAGGCTTCGAACCCGGCATTCCGCATGACTGTGACCGTCAGGAAATCCATCAGGGTCGACCGGATGCGCGGGTACGAGATCAGCTTGCGGCAATCGATATAGGTGGGGCTGGGCAGGCCACTGGCCAGCGTGAACGGCTCACGCGCGTTGAAATGCACCGCCTTGATCTCCAGCAGCATCCGCGCGGTCAGGCGGGCTATTTCCGTGCTGTCGGGAAAGGAACTGGGGATCATGGCGGGACCTCGGTGCTGAAATGACGTTGCGGGCTGATAGCCTGCCGACCGGCCCGATGTCGAGAGGGGTTGGCGCAAAAGAAAAGCGGACCTCGCAAGAGGTCCGCTTGATGCCCGGATGGGCAGTTGAGGCAGCCAAGGTGGGCTTAGCTGCTCATGTCATAGGCCCGTTCGCCGTGGACCGACAGATCGAGCCCGTTCGTCTCGGTCTCGGCGTCTACGCGAAGCGGGGTGACAAGCGCAACCACCTTGATCAGCACAAATGTGACAACTGACGTAAAGGCACCCACGATCACCAGCCCGCCCAGCTGTGCGGTCCAAGCGCCCAGGCCGAAGACGGCGATCATGATGGTGCCGAAAATGCCGCCCACGCCATGCACGGCGAACACGTCCAGCGTATCGTCGATGTTCAGCACGTTGCGGACCACGTTCACCGCCTCTTGGCACAGGATGCCGGCGACCGCGCCGATGATCAGCGCCTGAACCGGATCGACATAACCCGAGGCCGGAGTGATCGAGGCCAGACCCGCGATGGTCCCGGTGACCAGACCGACCAGCGAGGCCTTGCCATACTTGATCCGCTCCCACAGCGCCCAGCTGAGCGATGCGGTGGCGGCCGAGATATGGGTGACCGTCAGCGCCATTGCCGCGCCGCCATCCGCGGCCAGTTGCGAGCCGCCGTTGAAGCCGAACCAGCCGACCCACAGCATCGCGGCCCCGATCATGACGAATCCGGGGTTGTGCGGCGGGGTTGTGCGGTTCTTACGCGGCCCCAGGACCCAAGCGATGATCAGAGCGGCCAGACCGGCGGTTTCGTGCACCACGATTCCACCGGCGAAATCGCGCACGCCGATTTCACCTAGAATGCCGCCATCGGTCAGGATTCCTCCGCCCCAGATCCAATGAACCACCGGCGCATAGCACAGCAGCATCCACAGGCCCGAGAAGACTAGCACGAAGCCAAAGCCCACGCGCTCCACATAGGCGCCGACGATCAGGGCCGGGGTTATGATGGCAAAGGTCATCTGGAAGGCAAAGAACAGCACCTCGGGCAGGGTGCCCGACAGGCTGTCGGCATCGACGCCGTTCAAAAACGCCTTGCCCAGCCCGCCCCACAGGCCCGAACCGCCGTCGCCGAAGGCGATCGAGTAACCCGCGACCAGCCACAGGATGCTCATCAGGCAGGCGATCGCGAAGCAGTGCATGAAAACGCTCAGCACGTTGCGGGCGCGCACCAGCCCGCCATAGAACAGGGCCAGGCCCGGCAAGGTCATGAACAGGACCAGCGCCGTCGCGACGATGATCCAGGCGGTATCGGCTCCGTTCATTGGGCCGTTCTCCTCTTTCCTGAAGCTGCGCCAAGGGGCGCGGTGTGAGTGACGTGCCGTGGGTTCAACCGAACGGACGTCGAGGAAAAAAGAGGCAGGGTGCAAAAAAGATGCCTGTTTTGGCGCCCTTTTTCCAAGTGGTGACAAAAAGTGCGCCCTATCCGGACGAGTGCAAAAAATTTAAGCGAGTTCGGAAAGGCCGTTTTGCAGCAGTTTCAGCGCATGATCCCGCGCCGAGCGTCGGACATTGGCGCGGCCTGCGGCGCCGAACTCTACGGTTTCGGTCAGGGTAGGGCGGCCTGTGAGGGCAAGGCCGAAACAGACCCGGCCCTCGGGCTTGAACTCGGACCCGCCGGGCCCCGCGATGCCGGTGATCGAGACCGCAAGCTGCGCCTGGGAATGCGCCATCGCACCCTCGACCATCTCGCGGGCGACCTCTTCAGAGACGGCACCATGGGCCGCCAAGGTCTCGGCGCGCACGCCCAGCATGTCCTGTTTGGCGGCGTTGGTATAGGTGACGAAGCCTCGGTCAACCACGGCCGAACTTCCGGGAATGTCGGTCAGTGCGGCGGCGACCATACCGCCCGTGCAGCTTTCGGCGGTGGCGATCATGACGTTCAGCGCCTTGGCGCGGTCGAGCAGTTCGGCGACGGTCATAGGCCCAGTACTCCGTGTGCTATCCCGGCCAGGATCAGAACGCCCACGGCCGCGAACGCGCCCGCGATCACGTCGTCCAGCATCACGCCCAAGGGGTCGCCGCGCCGGTCGGCCCAGCCGATGGGGCCGGGTTTGGTGATGTCGAACAGGCGGAACAGTAAAAACGCGGCGATCCAGCCCGGCCACAGGGCGGTGACCGCGATGTCATGCGCCCAGGCCGGATAGGACACGGCCCAGATAGCGATGAACTGGCCCGCGACCTCGTCGGCGACGATCTCCGAGGGGTCGTGATCGTCCTGCCCGGCGGTCATGACGCCGGTGGCCCAGGTGCCGGCCACAAAGACGGCGACGGTTGCGACGGCCAGCAGCGGGAAGCCACCTAGCAGGTGCAGCGCCAAGGCCAAAGGCAGTGCGGCCAGCGAGCCCCAGGTGCCGGGGGCAGGGCGCAGATATCCGACCCCGCCGACGGTTCCGATCAGGCGCGCCAAGGTCATGGTTTCACCAGACAGGCGGTTGCGATAGCAGCGATGCCTTCCTTGCGGCCGGTAAAGCCCAGCCGCTCGGACGTGGTGGCCTTGATCGACACGCGATCGGACTCCAACCCTATGATTTCGCTCATTTTCTGCCGCATCGCCGCAGCGTGCGGGCCGATCTTGGGGTATTCGCAGACCAGCGTGCAGTCGATGTTCGAGATACGAAAACCCATGCGCGTGGCCAGATCCACCGCATGGCGCAGAAAGATCTCGCTGGCGGCGCCTTTCCACTGCGGGTCGGACGGGGGGAAGTGCTGGCCGATATCGCCCTGCGCCAGCGCGCCATAGATCGCGTCGGTGACGGCGTGCATGCCAACATCCGCGTCGGAATGGCCCTGCAGCCCCCGATCATGCGGGACCTCGACGCCGCACAGGATAACGTGATCGCCCGGCCCGAACCGGTGCACGTCATATCCGTTGCCCAGCCTTACATCCATGTCTGACCTCAATATCCGTTCAGCCCGGGCAAAATCCTCGGGCCGTGTGATTTTCAGATTGTCCGCGTCGCCCGGCACGATGGCCACGTTGATCCCGGCGGCCCGGGCAACCTCGACATCATCAGCGGCCCCGCCGGAGTGCGCCGCATGCGCGGTCACGATGGCGTCATAGCGGAACCCCTGCGGCGTCTGCGCAGCAAACAGGTCCGCGCGATCTCGGGTGCCCGTCACTTGGTCGTCGGCCCCGGTCCACAGCGCATCGGTCACCGGCAGCCCAGGTGCCGCGGCGGCGTGGGTGTCGAGGGCCGCCAGCACGTCACCAATGACCCGCGCGCTGACACAGGGCCGGGCCACGTCATGGATGAGAACCTTGCTGACGTTGCGATCAGCCAGTGCTTGCAAGCCGTTGCGCACGGATTCGGCCCGGTCGGCGCCGCCGGGCGCAAGGATCAGGCCGCTGTCGGCGAATTCCGTCCAGGCCGCGGGGTCGTCGGGAGACAGGACCAGCACGACCAGTGACACCTGCGCCTTGATCCGTTCGATCGTCCAGTCGGCCACACGCCGCCCGGCCAAAGGGCGCCATTGCTTGGGCTGGCCTCCTCCGGCGCGAAGGCCGCGCCCGGCGGCGACGATGATGGCGGCGGTTGTCATGTTTGTGTTTCCGAACTTCGCTTAGCTCCCGTGTTTAGGCGGCGGTGAAAGCAGAGGCAATCACTCGCGGCAACCTGATTAATAATTGGGCACATGATGATTTTGCGGGCTTGCGGGCCGTGGTTTTATTGTTCATACGCGCCGAATTCGATATGAAAACCGCGAATGCTCAAGGATTAGGCACGTTGACGCTGCGCATTGCCGAGAAAATTGTGACCCCGCCGGTTCTGCTGGCGCCGATGGCCGGAATCACCGACCGGCCCTTTCGCGACCTCGTCATGCGGTTCGGCGCCGGGATGGTGGTCAGCGAGATGGTCGCCAGCCAGGAGATGGTGCAGGCCAAGCCGGGCGTGCGCGAACGGGCCGAGCTGTCGGCTGATGTGGAAAACACTGCCGTACAGCTGGCCGGGCGCGACGCCTATTGGATGGCCGAGGCCGCGCGGCAGGTCGCCGATCGGGGCGCGCGGGTGATCGACATCAACATGGGCTGCCCGGCCAAGAAGGTGACGAACGGCTATTCCGGCTCGGCCCTGCTGAAGACGCCCGACCACGCCCTGACCCTTATCGAGGCGGTCGTGGGCGCGGTGGACGTTCCGGTGACTCTCAAGACCCGGCTGGGGTGGGACGACACGCTGCTGAACGCGCCGGACGTGGCGCGGCGGGCGCAGGAGGCCGGCGTTCAGATGGTGACGATCCACGGGCGCACGCGCTGTCAGTTCTACAAGGGCGAGGCGGATTGGGCCGCGATCCGCGCGGTCAAAGAGTCTGTCAGCATTCCGGTTGTGGCCAATGGCGACATCACCAGCCCCAGACGTGCGCAGACAGCGCTGGAGCGGTCGGGTGCGGATGGCGTCATGGTCGGCCGTGGAGCGCAGGGCAAACCGTGGCTGCTTGCGCAGATCGCGCACGAGCTGTGGGAGACACCGGCGCCAGAGGTTCCCGAAGGTGACGATCTGGCCGACATGGTGCGGGCGCATTACGAGGCGATGCTGGGGTTCTATGGCGCCGATCTGGGGCTGCGCGTCGCGCGCAAGCATCTGGGCTGGTACATGGACGAGGCCAGAACGCCGGCGTCGCTGCGCCGCGCGGTCCTGACCTCGCGCGATCCTGCCGAGGTTCTGCGGCTGATCGGCAACGCGTTGACGGAAAATGCCGAGGTGGCAGCATGATTTCGGATCAGGTCATCTGGGCTTCTCTGCCGGTTCCGGCCTTCATTATCGACCCCGCTGATCGCATCGCCGATATCAATTCCTCGGGTGAGGGGTTTCTGAACGCCTCACGCAAATCGGTGGTCGGGCATCCGGTCTGGGACCAGATCGCCGTGGACGCGCCGTTGGAAGAGGCTTTCACGCGCGCCCGCCAGCAGGGCACGCCGCTGTTCGTGAATGATGTGGACGTGGGTTCGGGCAATCGCGCGCCGCTGCAATGCGCGTTGCAGATCGCGCCGTTGCTGGGGCATCCGGGGTCCATGATCATGATCGTCTCGCCGCGCGAACTGGCCAGCCGCATGACCCGCGGCAACACGGTCAAATCGGCGGCGCAGTCGGCGATCGGCATGGCCGAGATGCTGGCCCACGAAATCAAGAACCCGCTGGCCGGGATCACCGGTGCTGCGCAGTTGTTGAGCATGAATATCGGCCCACAAGACCTTGAACTTACAGATCTTATCGTGGCCGAAAGCCGCCGGATCGTGAAGCTCCTCGAACAGGTCGAGCAGTTCGGAAACCTCTCGCGCCCCGACTTCAAGCCGGTCAACATCCACGATGTTCTGGACCGCGCGCGCCGCTCGGCGCTGCTGGGCTTTGGAGCCGACATGACCATCATCGAGGATTACGACCCCTCCTTGCCACTGGCTTATGGTGACCCGGATCAGTTGCTGCAGGTGGTTCTGAACCTGCTCAAGAACGCGTCCGAGGCGGCCGGTCCCGAGGGCGGGACGATCCGCCTGCACACTTATTTCGAACATTCCTTCCGTCTGCGGCGCAGTGATGGGTCGGGCCACTCGCTGCCGCTGCAGATCGAGATCATCGATAATGGCCCGGGCCTGCCCGAGGACATCCGCAGCGACATTTTCGACCCGTTCGTATCCGGCAAGGAAAACGGGACCGGGCTGGGTTTGGCGCTGGTCAGCAAGATCGTGTCCGACCACGACGGTTGGATCACGGCCGAGTCGGTGCCGGGGCGGACGGTCTTCCGGCTGTCGCTGCGCCGCGCGCCGCGCGAGGCAGGGCAGGACAAAGAATAATCAAGGAGAACACCAGATGGATGGCACGGTACTGGTTGCAGATGATGACAGAACGATCCGGACGGTTCTGACCCAGGCCCTGACGCGGGCGGGCTGCAAGGTGCATGCGACCTCGTCCCTGACAACGCTGATGCGTTGGGTCGGCGAGGGCAAGGGCGACGTGGTGATCTCGGATGTGGTCATGCCTGATGGCAACGGGCTGGAAATGCTGCCCAAGATCGCGCAGGACCGGCCGGGTCTGCCGGTGATCGTGATCTCGGCTCAGAACACGATCATGACGGCGATCCAGGCGGCCGAGGCGGATGCCTATGACTATCTGCCCAAGCCGTTCGACCTGCCGGACCTGATGAAGCGCACCGCCCGCGCGCTCGAGCGCAAGCAGCGCGCACGGTCCGAGCCGGATACGCCGAGCGAAGAGCGCCCCGACGATCTGCCGCTGGTCGGTCGTACCCCGGCGATGCAGGCGCTGTACCGTCTGGTCGCGCGGGTGATGAATACGGATCTGTCGGTGCTGATCTCGGGCGAGAGCGGCACCGGCAAATCGTTGATCGCGCGGGCTATTCACGATTTCTCGGACCGGCGCACGCTGCCCTTTGTAACGGCTGCCGCCGCGGATCTGATCGACCTTGAAGGCCCGGCGCGCGTCATGGCGCGGGTGCGCGGCGGGACCCTTCTGTTCGACGAGATCGGCGATCTGGACGACGAGATCCAAGCCCGTATCGTGCGGATGATGGATACGCCCGGCGATCACGTTCCGCGTTTCATGGCCACCAGCCAGACCGACCTGACTGAGGCGATGGAACGCGGCCAGATCCGGCAGGACTTGTATTACCGCCTGTGCGGGGCCACGATCCAAGTGCCCGCCCTGCGCGAGCGCGTCGACGACATCCCGCTGCTGGCCGAGCATTTTCTGGCTCGGGACGAGCGAGACACCGGTGTGAAACGCTGGCTTGGGCCCGAGGCGGTCGAACTGGTGCGCCGCTATTCCTGGCCGGGCAACGTGCGACAGCTGGAAAACGCCATCCGACGGCTGAGCCTGACCAGCCGGTCTGACGAGATCACCAAGGCCGAGGTCGAGGCGGTTCTGGGCAGCCAGCCCGAGGCCGAGCCTCTGTTGGGCGGGGGAGAGCGCGAAAAGCTGTCGTCGTCGGTCGCGCGCCATCTGCGGCGGTATTTCGACCTGCACGGGAACATGCTTCCGCCGCCGGGCCTGTACCAGCGCATCCTGCGCGAGGTCGAGGCGCCGCTGATCGAAATCGCGCTGGAGGCAACGGGCGGAAACCAGGCGAAATGCGCCGATCTTTTGGGGATCAACCGGAATACGCTGCGCAAAAAAATCACCGATCTCGATATTCAGGTGACACGTCGCCGTAAACTGATGTAATATCGCCACACAAACCGTGGCATCCGGGCATGCGCCCGGCAAGGACCACGACATATGGCGGTAAGTCGCGCAAGCGGCACATCAGGATGAGGGCAGATGGTGGCAACCCGGGCACAGAACCGGCCGATGATTGTCCTAGATCGGTGGCGGAAGTCCCGAAAGTTGCGCAATTTCGGCACGTTGGGCTTGGTGGTTCTGGGGCCGGCCCTGGCCTTGGCGACCTATCTGGTGATCGGGCCGTTCGATCTGGGCGCGACCGCTCCGTCGCTGCGGCTGATCCTTCTGGCAGATCTGGTGTACGTTCTTGTCGTGGCGGCCCTGGTGCTCAGCCAGTTGGGCCGCTTGGTCGCCGCTCGGCGTGCGAAATCGGCGGGGTCCCGCCTGCACCTGCGGCTTATCGGCGCCTTCACGCTGCTTGCGCTGGTGCCTACGGTGATCGTGGCGATCTTTGCCGGCTTGACGGTGAATATCGGGCTCGAGGGCTGGTTCTCGGACCGGGTGCGGCAGGTGGTGGGCTCGTCGCTGGCGGCGGCCGAAGCCTATGAGCAGGAGCACCGACAGGGCCTGACGCAGGATGCGCTTGTGCTGGCCCGGTTTCTGGACAATGCGCGGTCGCTGGACTTCTTCATCTCGGATGGCGAATTGCGCGAGGTATTGGCGCAGGGGCAGGCCCAGATCCAACGCGGCCTACGCGAAGCTTATGTCATCGACGGCAGCGGCGAGATCCGGGCTCGGGGCGACCGGTCCTATCTGTTCAATTATGAACGACCGACTCCGCAGCAGTTCGACCAGGCGCGCGCACAGGGCCATCTGGTCATCGCCGACTGGCCCAACAATGAGTTCCGCGCGCTGGTCCCGTTGGAGGCCTTCCCCGACCGGTACCTGTATGTTAGCCGCGCGGTCGACGGGCGGTTGTTGACGCTGCTGGACGACACCAAGGAAACCGCCCAGTTCTACCAACAGCTCGAACGCGAGCGGGGCCGGGTTCTGTTCGAGTTTGGCTTGCTGTATCTGGGCTTTGCGCTGATCCTGATCTTGGCGGCGGTGTCGCTGGGCATGTGGTTTGCCGAACGTCTGTCGCGGCCTGTCGGGCGGCTGACCACCGCCGCGCAACGGGTCGGGGCCGGTGATCTGGACGTGCAGGTCATCGAAGAGTCCAGCGATGACGAGATTTCCATGCTGGGCCGCTATTTCAACCAGATGACCCGGCAGTTGAAGGCGCAGCGCGACACGTTGCTGGAAAACACCCGCCAGATCGAAAGCCGACGGCGGTTGTTCGATTCGGTACTCAGCTCGGTCACGTCGGGTGTCGTCGGAGTCGATTCAGACGGGCGGGTTACATTCGTGAACCGGTCGGCCGAACGGCTGCTGGACTGGTCCGGCAGCGACCAGCATCCGCCGATCGGCATTGCCGTGCCTGAATTTCTGCCATTGTTCGAGAAATTGAAGGAAGGCGCGCAGGAGGCCGTTCAGGGCGAGGTCAAAGTGATCCGCAAGGGGCGGTTGGAGAACCTGTTGGTGCGCATGGCCACGCGCCGGGGCGAGGATGGCCGCCTTGAAGGGTATGTGGTTGCGTTCGACGACGTGACTGACCTGGTCAGCGCTCAGCGGATGGCGGCCTGGGGCGACGTGGCCCGTCGGATCGCGCATGAGATCAAGAACCCGCTGACCCCAATCCAGCTGAGTGCCGAGCGCATCAAACGCAAGTTTGCCCGCAAGCTGGAGCCCGAGGACAGCGCCACGCTGGAATCCATGACCGACGTGATCGTGCGCCAGACCAACGACCTGCGCCGGATCGTGGACGAGTTCTCGAAATTCGCGCGGATGCCCGAACCGGACCGGCGCCAGGAGGATGTCGTCAACCTGGTCAGCGAGGCGGTCTTGCTGCAACAGGCCGGGCAGCCGGATGTCGAGATCACGGCCGATCTGCCGGATCAGCCGGTGCTGGCCGACGTCGATGCGACCATGCTGAGCCAGGCCTTGACGAATTTGATCAAGAATGCCGGCGAAGCGATTGAAACACTGAAAGAAAAAGGGGCCCCCGAGAACTTGGTGCCGCAGATCCAAGTCGTGGTGCTAACGGTTGATGACGGGGTTCAGATCACCATCGCGGACAACGGGATCGGTCTGCCCGAGGATCGGGCCAAGCTTTTCGAACCCTATGTGACCACCCGCGACGAGGGGACGGGTTTGGGCCTGCCCATCGTCAAAAAGATCATTGAAGAACACGGCGGTTCGCTGACCCTCGAGGATGCCCCCGTGTTCGCCGGACAGGACCATTTTGGCGCGATGGCCGTGATCCGCTTGCCGTTGACCGACGCGGTCCCAGGCGCAGCGCCGCAGAAACAGGCAATAATAACCAACTCAGTGAAAGCAGGCCAAAGATGAGCGACATTCTGATCGTAGATGACGAACGCGATATTCGCGAACTTGTGTCCGACATTCTGGAGGACGAAGGATACACCACCCGGCTGGCCGCAAACTCGGACGAATGCATGAACGCAATCAACGCCGAGCCGCCGGGGTTGTTGATCCTGGATATCTGGCTCAAGGACAGCCGGATGGACGGCATCGACATCCTGAAGGCGGTCAGGCGCGACAATCCCGACATTCCGGTGGTTATCATCTCGGGGCACGGCAACATCGAAATCGCCGTCGCCGCGATCAAGCAGGGCGCTTATGACTTCATCGAAAAGCCCTTCAACATCGACCAGTTGATGGTGGTTATCCGCCGTGCCATGGAGACCTCGCGCCTGCGCCGCGAGAACGCCTCGCTCAAGCGCAATGAGGTCAGCAGTTCCGAGATGATCGGCAGTTCGGCCGCGTTCCGCGCCATGGTGGCCCAGTTGGACAAGGTGATCAAGTCGAACGGTCGGGTGATGCTGCGCGGCCCGGCCGGGTCGGGCAAGGAGATCGCCGCGCGCTACATCCACGCTCATTCCAATCGCGCTAACGCCCCTTTCGTGACCGTGAATTGTGCCGGGATCGAACCCGAGCGCGTGGAAGAGGTTCTGTTCGGCCGCGAGTCGCCGGAACGCGGCATCGAATCCGGTCTTCTCGAACAGGCGCATGGCGGTGTGATCTATTTCGACGAAGTCGCCGACATGCCTTTGGGCACGCAGTCCAAGATTCTGCGGGTGCTGGTGGATCAGCAGTTCCAGCGCGTCGGCGGCAGCGACAAGGTGCGGGTCGATCTTCGGGTGATCTCGTCGACCAACCGCGACCTCGAGGCCGAGATCGCGGCCGAGCGGTTCCGCGAAGAGCTGTACCACCGTCTGAACGTGGTTCCGATCGCGGTGCCGTCGCTGGAAGATCGGCGGGAGGATATCCCGGTTCTGGCCCGTCATTTCATCCAGATCTGCAACGAGACCCAGGGCCTGCCCGTTCGCGAGTTGTCGGACGAGGCCGTGGCGCTGCTGCAGACCATGAGCTGGCCCGGAAACGTGCGACAGCTGAAAAACCTGGTCGAGCGAGTGTTGATCCTAGGTGATGGCAGCGGTCCCATCGAGGCGCGCGAACTGCCCAGCGACGAAGACAAGAGCGAAGAGCCGGGCCGCGTGGTGCTGTCGGGCGCGCTGGCAACCTTGCCCCTGCGCGAGGCGCGCGAGGCGTTCGAACGTGAATACCTGCTGACCCAGATCAACCGGTTCGGCGGCAATATCAGCCGCACGGCCAGCTTTGTGGGGATGGAGCGCAGCGCGCTGCACCGCAAGCTGAAGTCGCTGGGTGTGGTCACCTCAAGCAAATCCGGCGCCCGGGTGGCACGGGTGGATGAACCCGAACCGGCCGAGTGACGGGCGGCTTGCCTGCGGGGGTGAATGCCCCTGCGGCGCATGCGCGAACCGGTGTCGTCCCTGTCAGGGCGTGATGATCTGGAAGGATCCGTCGTCGAATTTGACATAGCAGGCGCTGCCGGTCAGCGGTGGCAGGGTTGTAGTCCGCTGGGGTGCAACTCCGCGTTTCTGGCTCTGCTTGCAGGGCGGCAGGCTGACCGGCCGGTATCCGTTGCGCGCCATGCATTGCGCCTCGACCGTGTCGCGTAGGCCCTTGTTTGCATCCACGGTGTAGACCCGCCCCGGCTCCCACCAGCCGGCCGAGCGATAGCAACGTCCGCGGCCATCGCAATAGGTCTGGCCCGGCCAGTAGACCGGCGGAGATTGACGCACCTGGTTGGCCACGGGCACCTTGTTCAGCGCCGCGACCTGGCATTCGGTGGTATCGGCCTGCATACGCGTCACGCTCGCGCCTTCGCGATAATACATCGACAGGGGACCGCAGGCGGCCACGGCAAGCAGGATCAGACAGCTGAGCAAGACGGTCTTCATGCCTCGATCTTGCATCACGGATAAGGTCATGACAATTCAATTGACCGTATTCGGGGCATCTGTCATTCAAAACGCTCAGGCAGAAGGGCCAAGGGAATGAAGGTCATCATTTGCGGCGCCGGCCAGGTCGGCTGGCAGATCGCGCGGCACCTGTCGGGCGAATTGAACGACGTAACCGTCGTGGACAACAACCCGGATTTGGTGCGCCGGGCGATCGAGACGCTGGACGTGCAGGGTGTTTCGGGCTTCGCCAGCTATCCCGACATACTCGAGCAGGCCGGGGCGCGGGACGCCGACATGATCATCGCCGCCACCCATTCGGACGAGGTGAACATGGTCACCTGCCAGATGGCGCATTCGGTGTTCTCGATCCAGCGCAAGATTGCGCGGCTGCGTGCGAAATCCTATCTCGAAGCGATTCACCGCGATCTGTACCGGCGCGACCATCTGCCCATCGACGTGGTGATCAGCCCCGAGCGCGAAGTGGCCGCCGCGGCCATGCGGCGCCTGTCGGCGCCGGCAGCCTTCGACACCGAGCTGTTCATGGACGGCATGGCGCAACTGCTGGGCATCCGGCTGGATGAAGACTGCCCCATCGTGAACACCCCTTTGCGTCAGTTGACCGATCTGTTCTCGACTCTCAGCGCGATTGTGGTGGGGGTGCGGCGCGACGGCACGCTGTTTGCGCCGGAATCCGAAGATCAGCTGTTCGTGGGCGACGAATGCTACGTCTTTACCCACGTCAAGGACGTCGACCGCACGATGGAGGTCTTCGGAAAAACGCAGAAAAAGCAGGACCGCGTGGTCATCGTCGGTGGCGGCAATGTCGGGCTCGAGGTTGCGCGCACGCTGGAAGAGCGCGAGGGTCGGATCCGGGCCAAGGTGATCGAGCGCGATCGGCGCTGCGCCGAGAAGGCCGCCGAGGCGTTGGAGCGCACGATCGTTCTGAATGGCGACGGTCTGGATGCCGCGTTGCTGCGCGAGGCCGGGATCGAGCGGGCCGACGCCATGCTGGCCGTCACCGATGACGACCGGACCAACATGTTGTCGGCGGTGCGAGCCAAGGCCGAGGGTTGTCCGCTGGCGATTGCGCTGATCAACGATCCCAGCATGGCGGCCTTGACCGGCCCGTTGGGGATCGACGCCTATATCAACCCGCGCGCAACCACGGTCAGTTCGATCCTGCGCCACATCCGGCACGGCCGCGTGCGGCAGGTCTATTCGATCGGCGACGCCGAGGCCGAGGTGATTGAGGCCGAGGTCCTGTCGACCTCGCCGCTTGCCGGGCAGAAACTGCGCGACATCGCTTTCCCCGAAGGTGTACTGGTCGGCGCATTGCGCCGCGGCGACGAGGTGCTGCGGCCGTCCGGCGCTCTGCGGATCGAGGAAAAGGATGTGCTTGCGATTTTTGCCATGGCCAGTGACGTACCCGAGGTCGAACGCCTGTTGCAGGTGTCGATCGATTTCTTCTGATGGCCGTCGCGCGCACCGGACGGATCGGCGTTTTTCAACGCTTGCCCCTGTTCCTGCTGATCTGGGGTGTCGCGTCGCTGGCGATGTGGATTCCGGCGATCTATGCGTTGGCACTGAACGACCATCATACGTCTCAGTCCTTTTTCTATTCCGGCCTGATCGGGGTGTTTCTGGTGTCGATCATCGGATTGGCCCTGTCCAATCGGCGGCCGCGCAGGGGCACGTTGGGCCAACTGGCGGTGCTGTTGGCCACGCTGACCGTGCTGCCGGTCTTTCTGGCGGTGCCGATGCATGACGCGCTGGGGAACACGCGCTTTCTGAATGCCTATTTCGACATGGTCAGTGCCGTGACGACCACCGGAGCCGATCTTTTCAGTGATCCCGGCCGCCTGTCGGCCCCGGTGCATCTGTGGCGTGCGCTGGTCGGCTGGATGGGCGGGCTGCTGATGTGGGTCTCTGCGGCGGCCATCCTTGCACCTCTGTCTCTGGGCGGGTTCGAGATCACCGCACGCGGTGAACCGGGGCGGCCGGTCTCGGGCGTGGCGCAGAGCGAACTGGCCGATCCCCGCGGCCGGCTGTTTCGCGTGGCTCGGACCCTGACACCGGTTTATGCGGGGCTGACGGCCGTGATTTGGATCCTGCTGCTGATCGCGGACGAACAGGGTCTGACGGCGATTTGCCATGCGATGTCAATCATGGCGACGTCGGGGATTTCACCCGTTGGTGGCCTGGAAGGATCAACCGCGGGGATCACGGGCGAGGCCATCCTGTTCCTGTTTCTGTTTTTCGCTCTGTCGCGGTTGACCTTTTCGACCGATACGGCGGTTTCCGGTCATAGCCGTCTCGACAAGGACCCCGAGTTCCGCATTGGCCTGCTGATCGTGGTTGCGGTCGCGGCCTTGCTGGTGTTCCGGGCCTTGGCCGGCATGGCCGAGATAGGAGGCCAGGCCACCGGGTTGCAGGTTTTGAACGTGATCTGGGGCATGCTGTTCACGGTGCTGTCCTTCCTGACGACCGCCGGGTTCGAAAGTTCCTATTGGAACGATGCACAGCAGTTGTCGGGCCTGGGGACGCCGGGGCTGGTTTTGATGGGGCTGGCGCTGATCGGTGGCGGTGTGGCCACGACTGCGGGCGGGGTCAAGCTGTTGCGGGTCTATGCGCTGTATCTGAACGGCGCGCGCGAGTTGGACCGCCTGATCCATCCGTCTTCGGTCAGCGGCGCGGGGGCGGGCAATCGCCGCATCCAAAGCCAGGGCGCTTACATCGCGTGGATCTTCCTGATGATCTTTGCCTTGGCGCTGGCGGTCTTCGACGTTCTGCTGGCCGCTGAAGGGGTGGGCTTCGAGCAGGCCATGGTTCTGAGTGTCGCCGCGCTGAGCACGACGGGCCCGCTGATCGAACTGGCAACGGACGTGCCGTTGCGGCTGATCGATCTGTCGGCGGGGGCCAAACTGTCACTGTGTGCCGCGATGGTGATCGGGCGGCTGGAAACGCTGGCGATCATCGCGCTGATCACGCCCAGCCTGTGGCGCGATTGAAGCGCTTCGGGTTACTGCCTGATTTTTCATCTGGAATATCTGTTCGTGTCACTCCATACTCGCGCGGAGGGAGCGCGTTGGTCCGCAGCGCGTAAGCAAGAACAACGGCGAGATAACAAAATATGGCTTCGGACAGACAGAATCTTCAGGATGCCTTCCTGAACAATGTACGGAAAGCAAAGGTTCCCGTTACGATTTTCCTGATCAACGGCGTGAAATTGCAGGGTGTCATCACCTGGTTCGACAATTTCTGCGTGCTGCTTCGCCGCGACGGACAGTCGCAGCTTGTCTACAAGCACGCGATCTCGACCATCATGCCCTCACAGCCGATCAACCTGTATGAGGGCGAAGACGCCTCTTGATGGAACATGACCGGAGGCGCACCCGGGCTTGGGTGCTGCATCCCGATATCAAGTCAGATGACCAGCGCCGTGATCCCGTTCCGGCGCTGGAAGAGGCGGTGGCACTGGCTGCCGCTTTGCCCGATCTGGATGTGATCGGGTCCGAGATCGTTCGCCTGCCGCGGGCGCAGCCCGGCCTGCTGTTCGGCAGCGGCAAGATCGAGGAACTGGGCGCGCGTTT
Source organism: Ruegeria sp. BHSC043 (assembly GCF_059612985.1). NCBI lineage: Bacteria > Pseudomonadati > Pseudomonadota > Alphaproteobacteria > Rhodobacterales > Roseobacteraceae > Ruegeria > Ruegeria sp. BHSC043. The sequence goes on from NZ_JBXWRS010000002.1 coordinate 313,933, forward strand.
TGCTGAAAACGAAATCGAGCTGGTCCTGATCGACGGGCCGGTCACGCCGGTTCAGCAGCGCAATCTGGAGAAGGCTTGGAAGGTCAAGATTCTCGACCGAACGGGGTTGATCCTTGAGATCTTCTCGGACCGCGCCCGCACGCGTGAGGGCGTGTTGCAGGTCGAGATGGCCGCGCTCAGCTATCAGCGCACGCGACTGGTGCGGGCCTGGACCCACCTGGAACGTCAGCGCGGTGGGCTGGGCTTTGTCGGCGGACCGGGGGAAACCCAGATCGAGGCCGACCGTCGTGCGATCGACGATCAATTGGTGCGCTTGCGCCGTCAGTTGCAGAAGGTCGTGAAGACACGGACGCTTCACCGGGCCGCGCGGGCCAAGGTTCCCTATCCGATCGTGGCGCTGGTCGGCTACACCAACGCGGGCAAATCCACGCTGTTCAACCGCCTGACCGGGGCCGAAGTCATGGCCAAGGACATGCTGTTTGCCACGCTGGACCCGACCATGCGCCGGATCGAACTGCCCGACGGGCCCGAGGTGATCTTGTCGGACACGGTGGGATTCATCTCGAACCTGCCGACCGAACTGGTCGCGGCCTTCCGCGCCACGCTCGAGGAGGTTCTGGCCGCCGACCTGATCGTGCATGTGCGCGACATCAGTCATGCCGAGACCGAGGAGCAGGCCGAGGATGTGCGCACGATCATGGCCTCGCTGGGTGTGGACGATACCCGCCCTCAGCTTGAAGTCTGGAATAAGATCGACCTGCTGTCCGACGAAGACCGGCAAGCCGTGCAAGCGCGGGCCGGGCGCGATCCCGCAGTGTTCCCGATCTCGGCCGTGACCGGCGAGGGGATCGACCCGCTGCTGACCGAGATTGCCACGATCCTGCAGGGCGTGCGCCGGGAAGAGGTTCTGAAACTGGGGTTTGCCGATGGCAACAAGCGTGCCTGGCTGTTCCGGCAGGACGTGGTGCGCGGCGAAAAACAGACTGAGAACGGGTTCGAGATCACCGTTCTGTGGACCGACAAGCAGGCCAACCAGTTCGCGGGCCTCTGACGCTCAGGCCCCGTTGATCTGGCGCTGATGGTCGTCGGCATCGAACCAGTCCGACGACGACTGGATTTTGTAATCTGCATCCAGCTCCCATTCTTCCCAGCCGCGTGTGATGACTGCATTGCCGGTCTGGGCATGATGCCCTTCAAGGGTCCAGACGAAAATGGCGTGGCAACCGGCCCATCGCAGCATATCGCAGCGCACCTCAAGATCGGGAAAGTCGGTATGAAAACCGCGCGCCATGTCCGCTATGGCCGCGCGCCCGACGATGGGGTCGCCGCGATTGATCGTGATCTGCCCATCCGACGTAAAGAATTCGGCTACGGCATCGGCGTCACCCGAGCTCCAGGCGATGGCATAGTCGCGGGCAAGATTGTTCAGGGTATCGCGCAAACTGGCCATTATTTTCCCCCTCGCGCTACGGTCTGGGCGCTCCGGAATGGTAGGCCAACCCACGGGGCCACGTCCACGGGGCGGCAAAAAAGGGGCGGGGGTCCGCCGAAACCTCGCCTATTGCGGCATCAGGTGGGTGGTCCCGACGGCGGCGGCGCGGGCCAGATCCAGGTCCAGCGACATGGGAATGTACTCACCCCGGCGCCACAGTTGCGCTTGATCGTCATAGTAGCGCGACAGGAAGTGGCCCGATTGCCCTGTGGCCGTGATGAAGACCGAGTTGTCGGGGTCGGCAAAGTCATAGACCCCGCGATAGCCGGCGCCGTGCACGTTCTGGAACGGATCCGGCCCTTCGCCCGAGGTGCGCCCGCGCAGCAGGGTGTTGTCGCCGCCGCTGGTCGATTGGCGGATGTTAACGAAATAGCGCAGCACCGGAACCTCGCCCAGCACCGGGTGGTCATGGGTGGCTTGGTGGGCATCGCCCCAGCGCAGGGATTCCAGTTGGCTGCCATAGCGCTCGGAAATCCAGACCAGCGCGTCGTCCAAGGCCAGCCGGGCCATGTCGGTGCAGGTTTCCACCGGTGCGCTCTGCCGGACGTCGCACCAGGCCGAGGCCCCGTCGATGTCGCGGAAGACGCGTTCGATGAACAAGGGCTCGACATGCTTGAATTCCTTGGCCAGTGGCCCGAGGTCATCGGCGATTAGGCGGTTTTGCAGCGCGCGGACCCAGGCCGCATAGATCAGCGGCTCGGGCAGGTGCTCGTTCATTTCACCGTTCCATTCGGCTAGCAGGGTCAAGGCAATCTGGCGCTGGCGTTCGGGGGTGCCTTCAGGCGCGGCCTCGCCGGTAAACCACAGGTCGGCACCGATCAACGGCAGCAGTGACCGCGCGGTAAAGCTGACCGTGTCCAGTTGCGCCTCGATGAAGCTGTCGCGGGTGTGCACCTCGCGCGATTGCATCAGGTATTCCCAGCGGTGGACTCGCTGCGTATCGCCCCACTCATAGGACACATGCAAGGGGAAGGGCCGGTCGATGATCTTGTTGTTGGTGTTGCCCAGAACGCCGCCGGTCGGCGCCACAAATTCGGGGTTGTCGGAATAGGGCAGACGGCCCTGCCAGCGGTTTGCCGCGATCCAGCCCGGGGTCGGGATGCGCCCGAGGCTCTGGTTGTTAAGGTCGCGGCTTGGCATTGCGCCGATGAGTTTCATGCCGACGGTCGTCTTGTCGACCACCGACAGGTTCTGGGACGGCGCGATGTACTTCTCGGCCGCGTCGATGGCTTCGCCAACGCTGTCCGCGTTCATTAGGGCCATCGAGGCGCTAATCGAGGTGTCGCGCGGGCTGAGCGCCGTCCAGGACAGCGAAGCCACATGGCCCGGCGGCGTGATGGTTTCTAGGTTGTAATGCGTGCCGGGCAAGACGGGGCCGTTCTCGGTCCAGCGCAGAGTCAGGGTGATCGGTGGCGCGCCCTTGATTTCGATGATCGAGGGGCGCGTCTTGAAGCGTTTGTAGCCGTCGGGCGTCAGGTATTCCTCGGGGTTGTCGGGGTTGATCTTTTCGATATGCACGTCCTGATCGTCGAGGTAGGACGAGGTCAGCCCCCATCCCAACCGGTCGCTGCGTCCGGACATAACCGCCGGAATGCCGGGGATGGTTGCGCCGATGACGCCGCCCTTGGCCAGTTCCAGCCGCGCCAGATACCAGATCCCCGGCGCGGTCAGGCCCAGATGCGGATCGTTGGCCAACAGGGTGCCGCCGCTGGCCGAGCGAGACGGCGCAGCAGACCAGGCATTCGACGCCCCCGCCAAACCGCGTTCGGGAAAGGGTGACAGTGGTGAATCCGGCATGTCTGTCCCTTGGGCATAGCGTGGCATGCCGGGAAAAAGCGCGGAATATTCCGGCAGCGCGGCGATACCGTCACCGGGCACGTCGGGCAGGATATCGGCCAGACGCGCGGGATCGTTCAACATCAGCGATACGCGCGCGCGAAGCACCTCGTCGGCCAGGTGGCCGGACAATTGCACCGCCATGAGCTTGATCAGGGCAATGCTGTCGCCGGGTTGCCAGGGGGCCACGGGAGCGTCGAACAGGAACATTTCGGGCGCGCCACGACCCAAGGCGCGGTCGTTGATCTCGTTGAGGCGCGCGTTCACCCCGGCCGCATAGGCGCGCAGGGCAGCCTTGGTATAGTCGTCCTGAACCTCCAAGGACCGATGCGCCAGCGTGTAAAGGTCCAGCCGCCGCATCAGCTTGTCGATCTGGACGGTGCGCGGGCCGAACAGTTCGGACAGGCGTCCCTGGACGGTGCGGCGCATAACGGTCATCTGCCACAGCCGGTCCTGCGCGTGGGCGTAGCCAAGGCCGAAAAAGACGTCGGGGTCGGACTGGCCCAGGATGTGCGGCACGTTGGCGTTGTCGCGCACGATCTCGACCGGTGCCGAAAGGCCCTTGACCTCCAGCGTCTGGTCATAGTCGGGCAGGGATTGGCTGGCTAGGTAATAGACAAGCCCGATCGCGGCCACCGCCAGAACAACCAGCCCCGAGGCGATCCGCAACAACCAGCGAAAGACCAGACCCATCAGCAGCGCCCCAAATCAACCCATCCAATCGCGGCGGAGGTTAAATCATGCCGCCGCCGACCAAAAGAGCCCGCCCCCGGAAAATACCGGCTGGAAATGAAAAACCCTGCCGTCACGCCGCGCGGAGGGCAGGGTTGGGGCCCGGTCCTGTTCGGATGATCACGGGATGATGCGCGTGTATTTGACGCCTTCTACGGTGGCGCCGATCTGCAGCCCGGCCTGACCGAAGACGGCAGCGAGAACCGGTTTGCGCAGGGTGGTCAGATCGGCCGACAGCTGGTCGCCCTCGTCGCTGATCACATAGCCGATATCGGCGCCCGCGGTCCAACCGCTCGAGCGGCGGAACTCGTTCAGTGCGGCCTGGGTCATGAAGAACAGAACATGCGCATATTGCTGGGCGCCGATCTGCAGCCCCGCCGTTCCCTTGACGGACGAGTAGTAATCGACCGTGGCACCGTTGATGCGCAGCGCGCCGCGACCATAGCCGCCGCCAAAGACGAATCCGGCCTCGGTGATCAGCGGCATGACCAGCATACCGTTGGCTTTGTTGGCGATTTCGACCGTGTTGGGATACCGGGCGAACATCTCGTTCAGCGTGGCATCGACGCGGGCGTCGATCGTGGCCGCGTTCGAATTGCCGACGCCGTTGCCGCAAGCGGCGGTCAGGGTCAGTCCGGCCATGCCGAAGGCAAAGCCGCGACGGCTCAGTCGTGGTGTGTTGGAACTGCTCATGTTTCTTTTTCTCTGTCGATGTGCCTGAAAAGCCGGGTGGTCCCGGTCTTGTGTGCAAGAATACGCCGAACGGCGTGGGGTGTCACGGGAAAACCGGCAGACCAAGGCCGGCTGATCGGCGAAAAATCGCGGAGTCCCGTGGGATTAGCCTTGCAGCAGCTTGGCGACCTGCGGCGCGAAATAGGTCAGAATGCCGTCGCAACCCGCGCGTTTGAAGGCCAGCAGGCTTTCCAGCATCACCTTGTCGCCGTCGATCCAACCGTTCTGCGCTGCGGCCTGGATCATCGCGTATTCACCCGACACCTGATAGGCATAGGTGGGTGCGCCGAACGTGTCCTTGACCCTCCGGCAGATGTCCAGATAGGGCATCCCTGGCTTGATCATCACCATGTCGGCGCCCTCAGTCAGGTCGCGCTGGATCAGGCGCAGCGCCTCGTTCGAGTTGGCCGGGTCCATCTGATACGTCTTCTTGTCGCCGGTGAGCGCGCCCGAAGCCCCCACCGCATCACGGAAAGGTCCGTAGAAGGCGCTGGCATATTTCGCGGCATAGCTGAGGATCATGACGTCATGATGGCCGGCGGCCTCGAGCGCCTGCCGCATCGCGCCAACCCGGCCGTCCATCATGTCAGACGGGCCGATGATGTCGGCTCCGGCCTCGGCCTGGGCCAGCGTCATCTTTACCAGCGCCTCGACGGTTTCGTCATTCACGATCTTGCCGTCCACCACGTATCCGTCGTGGCCGTTGATGTTGTAAGGGTCCAGCGCCACGTCTGTCATCACGGCGATTTCGGGCGCGGCCTGCTTGATCGCGCGGATGGCGCGGTTCGACAGGTTGTCGGGGTTCCACGCCTCGGCGCAATTCTGCGTCTTGAGGCTGGGATCGGTGTAGGGAAACAGGCAGATCGCCGGGATGCCCATCGCTTGTGCCTCGGCAGCGGCCCCGGCGATCAAGTCGACCGATCGGCGTACCACGCCGGGCATCGAGGGCACAGGCTCTTCAATGCCCTCGCCGTCGCGCACGAAGACCGGCCAGATCAGGTCATCAACGGTCAGGGTGTTTTCGCGCACCAGGCCCCTGATCGCCTCGGACTGGCGGGCGCGGCGAAAGCGGCCGTGGGGGTAGGGAGCGATTGTCGGTTTCATGGCGCGTTCTCCTTGAACAGTCGCGCATTGGGTGGCATGAATTCGCGCAGGTCTCAAGGGTACCAATGGCCGCGCCGTTGCGATAGAACCGCCTGAGAATTTTGAAAAAAGGACCGAGTTTGGACTGGTACTCCACGATCTTCGAGCTCATCGACATGCGCAGCTTTTCGAATCTGTGGTACTGGATTGCGCTTGCGGTCCTGTGGTCGACGGCCAGCCATTGGGTGCTGGGGGTTCCCTACGATCTGGTCGTGCGTGCCCGCCGCGTCGGAGGCCAGGCCGAGGCTGACCTGCTGGACATCGTGCGGATCAACACCAATCGAATTCTCTATGTGGCCGAAGTTTCGGGCGTCATTCTTCTGACATTGTGCTGCTTCCTGTTCGCCGGGCTGGCCACGCTGGGATTCTACTATCAGGTCGAGTTCGCACAGGCCGTGTTTCTGCTGTTGTTCCCGATGGTTCTTGTCGGCGCAAACAGCCTGCGGGTGGCCCGGAACCTGCGGCGGCGGGACTTAACGGTTGAAGGTGTATCCAAGGCATTGCACCGGTGCCGGCTGGCAACCCAGATCATCGGTATGCTGGCGATACTGGTCACTTCGATGTGGGGCATGTATCAGAACTTTTCGATCGGCGTTCTGGGATAGAAAATTCGGAAAGGCGAGGCGATGAAGGCTCCGAACCACGTGACAGTCGGCGGCGCCCCCGAGGGGTTCGACGCGCAGTTGGTGCTGAACGAGGTCGCCCGCTCGGGCGGGCCGGTTCTGCATGTGGCGCGCGACGACAAACGTGCCGAGGCGATGCGCGCGGCGTTGCGTTTCTTTGCGCCCGACATGCCCGTGATCCTGTTTCCCGGTTGGGATTGCCTGCCCTATGACCGGGTATCGCCCAACCCCGACATTGCGGCGGCGCGGGTGGCGACCCTGGCGGCGCTGGTGCACCAGATGCCCGAACGCTTTGTTCTGCTGACCACGCTGAACGCTGCCACCCAGCGCGTGCCGGCGCGCGACGTGCTGCGGCAGGCGGCGTTTACCGCACGGGTCGGACAACGCATCGACGAGGCCGCGTTGCGTGACTTTCTGGTGCGGATGGGGTTCAGCCAAAGCCCCACGGTGATGGAGCCCGGCGACTATGCCGTGCGCGGCGGGATCATCGACATCTTCCCGCCGGGCGAGGCAGGGCCAGTGCGGCTGGACCTGTTCGGTGACGTGCTGGACGGCGCGCGCCGGTTCGATCCGGCCACCCAGCGCACCACAGAAAAGCTCGATCTGGTCGAATTGGCCCCGGTCTCCGAGGTGATACTGGACGAAGCCGCCATCACCCGGTTCCGTCAGAACTATCGCATCGAATTCGGTGCGGCTGGTACGGATGATCCGCTGTACGAAGCGGTCAGCGCCGGACGCAAGCATCAGGGCATGGAGCACTGGCTGCCCCTGTTCCACGAAAAGCTGGAAACGTTGTTCGACTACCTTCCGGGCGCGACGATCACGCTGGACGATCAGGTCACGCCCGCGCGTCTGGCCCGGTGGGAAAGCATCGCCGATCAATACGAAACCCGGCGCCTGGCGCTCGAGAACCGCTCGCGCATGGATTCGGTCTATAAACCCACGCCGCCGGGTCGTCTGTATCTGGACGACGCCGCCTGGACCCAGGCGGTGGCGCAGCGGCGGGTGCTGCAGTTCAGCCCCCTGCCGCAGGCCAGCGGCCCCGGGGTGATCGACGCGGGCGGTCGGATCGGGCGCAACTTTGCCCCCGAGCGGCAGCAGGAAAGCATCAGCCTGTTCGGCGCGCTGGCCAGCCACATCAAGAACAAGCTGGAGAAGGGGCCGGTTCTGGTCGCGTCCTATTCCGAGGGCGCGCGCGAACGCCTGACCGGGTTGATCGAGGATGAGGGTCTGGCCGAGGCAATTCTTGTGACCGACGGCTCGCGCATCGGCAAGCGCGGCCTGCACCTGGCGGTCTGGGCGTTGGAGCACGGCTTCGAGACGCCCGACATGACGGTGATTTCGGAACAGGACGTGCTGGGCGACCGGCTGATCCGCCAGCCCAAGAAACGCCGCAAGGCCGAGAATTTCCTGACCGAGACCCAATCGCTCAGCCCCGGCGATCTGGTCGTGCATGTCGATCACGGCATCGGCCGGTACATGGGCATGGAGGTCGTGACCGCCCTGGGCGCCGCGCATGAATGCCTGCTGCTGGAATATGCTGAAGGCGCCAAGCTGTACCTTCCGGTCGAAAACATCGAGCTGCTGTCGAAATACGGGCACGAGGATGGCTTGCTCGACAAGCTGGGCGGTGGTGCGTGGCAGGCCAAGAAGGCCAAGCTCAAGGAACGCATCCGCGAGATGGCCGACCGGCTGATCCGCATCGCGGCCGAACGCGCCCTGCGCAAGGCCCCGATCATGGACCCGCCTCCCCACGCCTGGGAGGAGTTCAGTGCCCGCTTTCCTTATCAAGAGACCGAGGATCAACTGCGCGCCATCGCCGACGTGATGGAGGACCTGCACTCGGGCACGCCGATGGATCGCCTGATCTGCGGCGACGTGGGCTTTGGCAAGACCGAGGTCGCCATGCGCGCGGCCTTTGTTGCGGCTATGTCCGGGCTGCAGGTGGCGGTGATCGCGCCCACAACATTGCTGGCGCGTCAGCACGCCGCCAGCTTCAAGGAACGGTTCCGGGGCTTCCCGCTGGAAGTCCGGCAATTGTCACGTTTCGTCTCGGCCAAAGAGGCGCAACAGACCCGCGAAGGGCTGGCCAAGGGGACGGTCGATATCGTGATCGGCACCCATGCGCTGCTGGCCAAGGGCATCCGGTTCCAGAACCTCGGGCTGTTGATCATCGACGAAGAGCAGCATTTCGGCGTGGCCCACAAGGAAAGGCTCAAGCAACTGCGCTCGGACGTGCATGTGCTGACGCTGACCGCGACGCCGATCCCGCGCACCCTGCAACTGAGCCTGACCGGGGTGCGCGACCTGTCGATCATCGGCACACCGCCCGTCGATCGCCTGGCGATCCGCACCTATGTCAGCGAGTTCGATGCCGTCACCATCCGCGAGGCGCTGCTGCGCGAGCACTATCGCGGCGGGCAGAGTTTCTATGTGGTGCCGCGCATCTCGGACCTGCCCGAGATCGAGGAGTTTCTGAAAGAACAGCTGCCGGAGCTGACCTATGTGGTGGCCCATGGCCAGATGGCGGCGGGTGAGCTGGACGACAGGATGAATGCCTTTTACGACGGCAAGTATGACATTCTGCTGGCCACCACGATCGTGGAAAGCGGGCTGGACATTCCCACCGCAAACACGATGGTGGTGCACCGGGCCGACATGTTCGGGCTGGCGCAGCTCTATCAGATCCGGGGCCGGGTGGGGCGGTCCAAGACCCGCGCCTACGCCTATCTGACCACCAAGCCGCGCGCACGTCTGACCCCGGCCGCCGAAAAGCGCCTGCGGGTTCTGGGCTCGCTCGATACGCTGGGGGCCGGGTTCACGCTGGCCAGCCAGGACCTGGACATTCGCGGCGCGGGCAACCTGCTGGGCGAGGAACAGTCGGGCCAGATGCGCGACGTGGGGTATGAACTCTACCAATCGATGCTGGAAGAGGCGATTGCCAAGATCAAGGCCGGCGAGATGGAGGGGCTGAGCGAAGCCGACGACCAGTGGGCGCCGCAGATCAACCTGGGCGTTCCGGTGCTGATCCCCGAAGACTATGTGCCCGATCTGGACGTGCGGCTGGGCCTCTATCGCCGTCTGTCGTCGCTGTCGACCAAGGTCGAGCTGGAGGGCTTTGCCGCCGAGTTGATCGACCGGTTTGGCCCGCTGCCGAAAGAGGTGAACACGCTGCTGTTGGTGGTGCGGATCAAGGCGATGTGCAAACGCGCGGGCATTGCCAAGCTGGACGGCGGACCCAAAGGGGCCACGATCCAGTTCCACAACGACAAGTTCGCCTCACCGCAAGGTTTGGTCGAGTTCATCCAGAACCAGCGCGGGCTGGCCAAGGTCAAGGACAACAAGATCGTGGTGCGGCGCGACTGGAAGAAGGACAGCGACAAGATCAAGGGCGCCTTTGCCATTGCCCGCGATCTGGCCGAGAAGGTGGCGGCTGAGAAAAAGAAGAAGGCCAGCGCCTGAGGGCGCGGCCTAGTCCCCGGCCACGAATGTGCACAGCTGCCAGGCACCGCTGTCCGATTTCACCAAGGCCGCGCGATAGCCGACCATCGACCACAGGAAATCGGAATAGATATAGCCGCGCGTTCCGTCGGTCAGGATGACGCCCTGATACTCGGCCTCTTCCAGATATTCCGGCACGATCACCACCTCGTGGCTGATCAGGTCCAGAATGGGCGCGCCACGGTTGGGAGCCTGGCGCAGGGTGACATCCTGGCCGGTCACGAAATAGGCGGTGAACGGGTCCAGCGCCGCCGGCAGGGTGATGCGCCACTGGTGCGGCATCCAGAACTCGCCATCCTCGTCGAAATAGCCGGGCTGGGCCAGCGTGGTCTCGAGGTCGCGCCAGTAGTCCTCGCGGATCGTGGCGGCGTGGCGGCGGTCGGATTCGGGCAGGGTCTCGGGATCGACCGTCAGGTTGGTGCGGAACGTCTCGGGGCCGTCCGGGTCGCTGTGGCTGGTATAGATCTCGGGGCAGGTGGCGGCCATAACGCCCTCCAGGTCGCGGTCGGCGACCTTGGCGCGCAGCTCCGCACGGAAGGCTTCAAGCGCCGGGTCGTTGCTGGCCTCGTCCACAGGCGGAAAGGTCTGACGGTCGGCCCAGGCGGGGCCGCAGAACAGTGCGACCAGCGCAGCGTTCAACAGTTTCATTCAGCGGCTCTCATCGCGGCCTGGGCGCAGAAGCATGAGGCGCCGACGCTGTGGTCGGCCCGCGCCAGGGCCAGGTCAAGTCGTTGTCGGATGAGCTGCAATTCCTCTCGCGCGCCGCGCGCCTTGAGGCAATCGTGCAAGCCCTTGAGGCTCCAGACATTGTCGGGATGGATCGAGGCCCGGCCGAGGGTGCGGCCCAACCCCAGATCCTCGCGATAGACGGCTTCGGCCTCAGCCACATGGCCCTGTTCGAACAGCAGCGCCCCCAGCGCGTGGCGGGTGGGCTGCATCCAGCCCCAAGGCTCGTCATAGGGCAGGTTGTCGTCCAACTCGACCGAGCGGCGAAGATGGGCGAAGGCCGTGTCGAAGTTGCCTTTGCGGTACTCGATCTCGCCCCGCAGCATCTCGCGCGCGATCTCCAGCAGGTCGATCACGCGGTTGTTGTGCAACAGGCGGGTTTCGGGCACCCGGTCCTTGGCGACCAGGAACAGCCGTTCTTCGGCTTCGGCCTCGGCCACGTCGCCCGTGGCGGCATGGGCGACTGCGCGGGCATAGTGCGTGGTGGCCGTCACCGTCAGGTACAGGTCGGGATCGGGGGGCAGGGGCAGAGCCTTGGCTTCCTCCCACCGGCCGAAACGGATCAGGATATGCGGTCCCATGGCCATGTAGCTTTCGAAGTAATCCGCCATGGGCGGGCTTTCGATGCGCAGCATTTCCTCGGGCGTGGTGGCCCACAGGCCCTTGTTGGCGCGTAGGGCGGGCTCCATCTGACCCAGGAACAACGCGCCATAGATGACGAAGTGGTAATTGTGCTGGCGATAGCCGGTATAGATGTTGAAAGCGCCTTCGCGCTGGTAGTATTTCAGATCGGCAGTGACCGCCTGTTCGTTCCAGTGGACGACGTTCTGATAGTGGCCGCACAGCACGTCGATATGGGTTGGCATGTGCACCAGATGCCCGGCATCCGGCACCAGCGTGCGCAGCACGTCACCGGCCTTCAGTGCCTTTTCCGGCGTGGGCGACATCTCCATCAGGTGTACGTAGAGGTGCAGCAGGCCCGGATGCGACATCGCCGCCGGATCATGGGCCATGGCCCATTCCAACGCCTCCTGCGCTTCAAGCGTGGCGGCGCCCTCGGCGGGCTGGCCTGTCCTCAGGTCCCACATCTGCCAGGGGGTCAGGTTCAGCAATGACTCTACATAGATGGTGCGCAAGTCCAGATGATCGGGTTGGGCCGCGAAGGCGGCGCGCATGGCGTCGGCGAAGTCGTGGTCCCAGCGGTGCATGTCGGGCGCCGGGTCACGCTGGGGATAGCGGGCGGGCAGGGCGCGGATCAGTTCGCGTTCGACAGGCGTGCAGCGGTCCAGCAGGGCCAGTGCGCACTGGGTCGCGTCATAGGCGCAGGCCAGCGCCTTGGCCTTGCCCGCATCGTCCAGCAGCTCCCAGGGCAGGTTGTAGTTCGGCCCGGCGGCATAGGCCACGCCCCAATGGGCCATGGCGCAGTCCGGGTCATGCTCCAGCGCGCGCTGGAAACACACGACCGCCTCTTCGTGATTGTAGCCGTAGGTCCAGACAAGGCCCCGGTCGAACCACAGCTGCGCCTGATCCGAGGACGTGGTGACGGGGCAGCTATGCGTGCCCAGATCGTAATAGTCGCTCATTCCGGATTCCCCCCTGAATGGGGCGAGCCTAGCGCAGTTCAGGTGCGCTGCACAGGTCAGGCGGGAACGCGGTCTTCGATCCGGCCCATGTGGACCATCAGCCCGAAGGCCAGCACGCACATGGTCAGGATGCCGATGGTCAACGGCCCCAGCGTGCCGTCGAACAGCAGCCCAACCGGTGCGGCGATCGCGGCGGCCAGCACGGTCGAGATCGACCCGATGACCGAGGCCGCCATGCCGGCGATATGGCCCATCGGCTCCATCGCGATGGCATTCAGGTTGCCCATCGTGACGCCGGCCATGAAAAAGACAGTGGTCTGCCAGAACACGAACAGCGCAAACGAGGCCTGCGGCGACAGGTTCGACATATTTAGGGCAATCACCAGCGAGGTGATCAGGATCTGTCCGGCCAGTGCCCAGGTCACCATGCGGCGCATCCCCACGCGCACCACGACGGCCGCGTTCAGCAGGCTGGCCGAGCCGGACATCAGCGCCACGAACCCGAACCAGAAGGGGAAGCTGTCGGCGCGGTGGTGGATCACGTCATAGACCGGCTGCACCATGGTCAGCATGGTGAACAACATGCCCATGCAAAGGGTCTGAACAAAGATCGACAAGCGCACGGTGGGGTGGGCGAACATCTCTTTCACCGCACCGACCATCAGCGGCAGGCGGAACGGGCGGCGGTTTTCCGGGGCGAGGGACTCCGGCAGTCGGAACCCCATCCAGACAATGATCACCAGCGCGAACAGGATGAACGACATGAACACACCGCGCCAACCAGCGAAGGCGATCACGGCGGCACCGGCCATGGGCGCGATGGCAGGCACCAGTGTAAAGATCATCATCGCGATCGACACGATCCGCGCCATTTCCCGGCCCGAGAACAGATCACGGATGATGGCCATGGCAACGACACGCGGACCGGCGGCCCCCAGCCCCTGAGCCACCCGGGCGGCCAAAACCAGCTCCAGCGATGAACTGGCCCAGGCCACGGCCGATGCCAGAATATAGAGCGCCGCGCCGGCGAAGATCACCGGCCGGCGTCCGACCGCATCCGAGATCGGACCGGTGAAGAACGTGCCGATCCCCATGCCCAGAACAAAGCTGGTCAGGATCAGCTGCGCCCGGTTCACGTCATCAGGGCTGAGCTGCGCGCCGATCTCGGGCAGGGCAGGCAGCATTGAATCAATCGAAAATGCGATGGTGGCAAACATCATCGCGATCAGCGCGATGAATTCGGCCCTGGAAATACGGTCAGCCATGCGGGGACTCCTTGCTCCAACGCGCTAACACGACAGGGCAAGGTGGGCTAGGTGCAACCGCGCACAGAACTCTGTGCTATTCTGCAGAGGAGGGCTCAAACTGAGACATGATTTCATCGATGACCTGCGCCCAAAGCTCGGGCGGCTGGGCGCCAGGTACTGCGTGCTGGTTGGCGACGATAAAGGTCGGCACCGAGTTCACCCCCATCTCGCGTGAATGGGCGTCGCGTTTGCGGATGTCGTCCCGGTCGGCGTCGGATTTCAACAGTTTCAGAACCACAGCGGCGTCCATGCCCACGCTGTCGGCGATGTCGGCCAACACCTCGTGGTCGCCGATGTCGCGGCCCTGCACGAAATAGGCGTCGAACAGCGCATCCACCACCTCGTTCTGCTTGCCTTCGATCCCGGCCCAGTGGATCAGGCGATGAGCGTCCAGCGTGTTCGGGGTGCGCTTCATGGCCTCGAAATTGATGTTCAGGCCGGCCTTTTCGGCATGCTCCACCACCGGCGCATAAGCTTGGACCGCACCTTCCTTGCCACCGAACTTGCGTTCCAGGTATTCGCGCCGGTCCATGCCGCCTTCGGGCATGTCGGGGTTCAGCTGGAACGGATGCCATTCGATCACGAACGGATGGTCCGGGACCGAGGCCAGGGCCTTGTCTAGGTTGGTCTTGCCGATATAGCACCACGGGCAGATCGGGTCGGACAGGATATCAAGCTTGACGGTCTGGGTCATTCGGAGGGTGCCTTGAAATAGGCCGGCAGTGCGCGGCGCAGGAGTTTTCCGTTGCCCCCGGTGGGCAGTTCGGGAAGATGGATGAAGGCGCGGGGTTGTTTGTAGCGCGCCAGGTTGGCCTCGACATAAGCGCGCAGGGCGGTTTCGTCCAGTTTTTCCGGCCCGGAATAAAAGGCGGCGATCACGAAGGTGTCCGGTTTGACCTCGACCGCCGCCGCGCCGACCTGCGAGATTCCGGGAAAGCGCGACAGGACGGATTCGACCTCGACCGGGGATACCCGGTAGCCGCCGGCGTTCATCATGTCGTCGTCGCGCCCCAGATAGGTGATCTGCCCATCCACGGCCATCGCCCCTTGATCGCCGGTCAGGAACCAGTCGCCCTGCATACGCGCGCGGGCCTCGTCCGGGGCGTTGAGGTATGTCAGCATCAGCCCCGGGTCCGAGCGGTGAATGGCGATGGTGCCTTCCTGTCCCTGCGGAACCGGTCCGTCAGGCCCCAGGATCGCCACGCGGCGCCCCGGTTGCGGCTGGCCCAGCGCATCGCCGCGCGCAGGGTGGGATGGGCTGGATGAGATGAAGGTCGAGCATTCCGACATGCCATAGGCCTCGTACAGCTCGGTCCCGGTGGCCTGAACCCAGCGTTCGTGCAAGGCTCGCGACAGTTTCTCGCCGGCGCTCAGGCCGTGGCGCAGATCGGGCAGGGGCAGCGTGTCTGCCGCGTTCAGCATCTTGCGGTACACGCCGGGGGCGGCCGCAAAGATCGAGGCGCGGTGGCGGCGCAGCAACCCAGGCAGGTCTGCCGGGTCGGTTCCGGGTTCTGGGATCAGTGCGGTGGCGCCGATGGTCCACGGGTCCATCAGGCCGGTGCCCAACGTGTAGGTCCAGTTGAACGCGCCCGCGTGGCACAGGCGATCGGCCTCGCGAAGGCCGTACCAGCCATCCACCATCATCTGCCGCGCCCAGATCGCGCGATGCGCATGGGCCACTGCGCGTGGTTTGCCCGAGGTGCCCGAGGTATAGACGACATAGGCCATGCGTTCCGGGTCGCCCATGTCGAAGGACGCGGACGGCAGGTTGCGCATGGCGGCAAGGTCGGTCAGGCCGATCTGGTCGGGATGCGCGGCACAGGCCACGGACGGATCGCGCAGAATAGCGGCTGGAGACAGGTCCCGGATCATCCGTTCTGTTTCCGGCTCGGTCAGTTGCGAGGAGGTGGGCACCGGGATCAGCCCGACCGCGATTGCCCCCAGATAGGCGATGGGAAAATCGACCGTATTGCCTAGACGCATCAGCACGATGTCGCCGGGCACGAGGCCCGCACGCAGCAGCCCGGTTCCAGTACCCAGAACTGCGGATTTCAGCTGTGCATAGGACCAATCGTCCGAACCGTCGGCGCGCAGCACTGACAGTGCCACCTTGTCCGGCGTGGCATCGGCGCGCCGCAGCACATGGGCGGCCAGGTTGAATGGCGTAGGGCAGGGCGGCGGTGGCCCTTGATCGAAGATTGACAACATGCGCCTTGGCTATTGCCCTTTGTCACGCGTTGCAAGCGCGCGGCGCTGGCCCTATAGAATGACGCATGACGAGCAAAGACCACAAATCCATCGTACGCATCGCCCGCGACAACGGTACCCATACCGAGCCCGAGCCGGTCGATCTGGGCGCACGCGTGCGTGAGCTGCGCAAGGCGCGCAAATGGACGCTGGAACAGGCGGCCAATCAGGCCGGGCTGGCACGCTCGACCCTGTCCAAGATCGAAAACGGCCAGATGTCGCCCACCTATGATGCGCTGAAAAAGCTGGCGACAGGTCTTGAGATTTCGGTGCCGCAGCTGTTCACCCCGCCCGAGCGTGATCAGGTCATCGGCCGCATGGCGGTGACGCGCAACGGGCAGGGCACCGCGCACGCCACCACGACCTATGAGCACGAACTGCTGGCCGAGACTCTGACCAAAAAGCAGATGTTGCCCTATCGCGCGCGCGTTCGGGCGCGGTCGATGGACGAGTTCGATGGCTGGGTGCGTCACGACGGCGAAGAGTTCCTGTATGTGCTCACCGGCGTAATCCGCCTGTATACCGAGTTTTACGAGCCCGTCGAAATGCGCCGGGGCGACAGCGCCTATTACGACGGCAGCATGGGGCACAACGTGATCTCGGTCAGCGAGGAAGACGCGACAATCCTGTGGGTGACGTCACTGGCCTAGCTGTGCGCCAGTTCGCGGTTCAGTCCTTCGGTGAACAGAAAGTCTTCGACTTCTTCATGGGCCTCGGTCATCGTCAGGTGATGACGTTCGGCCAGATAGGCCTCGAACCGTTTCCTGTCGGCTTTGACGCGTGCCATGTCCTGGTCGCGCAGGTTCGGAAAACGGCGTTTGGCGCGGGCATAGGTCGCGCTCCAGTCTTGTGTCAAATCAGTCCAGTTCAACATCTGCGAGCCTCCCGCGGTTCGGGTTTCAGGACTGCTCTCCTCACTTGTAGCGTACGTAGCGCGATATGGTGTCGCGGGCATGACAAAATGTCGCAGGGCGCTTTGCGCTCTGCACGGCCGGGCATGGGCAGGGCTACAGAGCATGGGGGCGGCATTGACCCCGTCTGACCCGACCGGTCTCAACCGAAGGTCGGCGCCTGCAAACTCTTTTTATGTCGTTCATTTTCCGAAGAGAAGCGGCGACGACTACCCTGGGTCTCGCGCAAGTCGCTCCAATATTTGGGGGGTGCATTGAAGTCAGCCGCTTGATCTGCCGTCGCGCCCGGTATGTGGTCGGACGTGCCCGGGCCCGGTCATGATCTTGTGGTTGGGCGATGTGCCGTTTTTCGCCGATCTTCCGCTAGCGCGCTCAAGTCCGAAGCTGCCCGCAGGGTCAACCGCCCCTGCGGGCCGCGAGTCAGTCTTCGTACCACCAGACGTCGGGCATGAATTGCGGGCCGTCGCCATAGATCGGCAGAGTATCGGGGTGCCGCATCTGTTTGACATGGGCGATGCGACCCACGTCAAAGCTCCAGATCGGTATGACGTAGCGCCCCGCCGTCAGCACCCTGTCCAACGCGCGGGTGGCGGCCACGAAATCCTCGTGGCTTTCCGAGGCCAGCATCGCGTCGATCAGCCCGTCGACGGCGGGCGAGGCCACGCCCATCAGGTTGCGCGTGCCCGGCGTGTCGGCGCCTTCGCTGCCCCAGTACAGGCGCTGTTCGTTGCCCGGCGACAGCGACAGCGCGCGACGGAACGGGGTCATGTCGAAGTCCAGTTCGGAAATGCGTTGGGTGTATTGGGCGTCATCCACTTTGTCGACGGTCAGCTCGATCCCCAGCCGTTCCAGCGCGCGGGCATAGATCTCGGCGATGGCGTCGACGTTCTGCACCACGTTCAGGCCGCCTTGGCTGATGATCAGGTTCACCTTGAACGGCTGGCCTTCGGCGTTGCGGAGCACCCCGTCCTGGATGGTCCAGCCGGCCTGTTCCAGCAGGTCGGCCGCCTTGCGGATGTCACTTCGGTTGCGGACCGAGGCGTCGCCCTTGGGCAGATCGTACCCTTCCAGCGCACCGGGGGGCAGATCATCGGCATAGGGCTGCAACAACTCGGCCACGCGCCCTTTGGCCGGCCCGGGCTGCATGGCCAGGTCGGACCCCGAGAAATACGAGGTGATCCGCGGCTGTGCCCCGCCGGTGAAGGTGCCGTTGATGTATTCGAAGTTGAAGGCGAGGATCAGCGCCTCGCGCACACGCCAGTCGTCGAACGGCGCGCGTCGGGTATTCATGACCAGCCCTGTCATCCCCGACGGTTTCTTGTGCGGGATCTCGGTTGTGACGATGTCGCCCCGCTGGACGGCAGGGAAATCGTACTGCGTGGCCCATTTGTCGGCGTTGAATTCGCGGATGGCTGACAACTTGCCGGCCTTGAAAGCCTCGAACAGAACGGTCTGATCGCCGTAGAATTCGATCCGCATCTCGTCGAAATTCATCGTGCCGCGCCGGAAGGGGACATCCTTGCCCCAATAGTCGGGGCTGCGCTTGAAATTCACGAAACGCCCGGCTTCGTAGTCGTCGATCACGTAAGGGCCGGTGCCGATTGGAATGTCCTGCAGTGGCGCCTCGGCAAAATCCTTGCCCTCCCACTGGGCCTTTTTAAGGATCGGACGCAGGCCCGCGATCAGGGCCAACTCGCGGTCGGGCTCGTTGAAGGTGATCCGCACCGAGCGCGGCCCGGTCTGGTCGATGCTGTCGATCTTGGACCAAAGACCGCGATAGCGCAGGTGACCCTGGGTGCCCAGCGTCTCGTAGGACCAGATCACGTCCTCGACCGTGACCGGGGATCCGTCCGAGAATCGGGCATTCTCGCGCAGGGTGAATTCGACCCAGGATCGGTCGGGCGCGGTGTCGATTGATTCGGCCAGAAGACCGTAAAGCGTGAATGGTTCGTCCCAGGACCGGCCCATCAACCCCTCGTGCGTCCAAAATCTCAGCTGCCAGGGGGCGGTGCCTTTTTGCACGAACGGGTTCAAACTGTTAAAGCCGCCGGTGTTGCCGAACACGACCTTGCCGCCCTTGGGCGCATCCGGGTTGGCATAGGGCAGAGACACAAAATCCGGTGGTAGGGCAGGGTCGCCATACATAGCTATGCCATGGGCCGAATCTGCGAGCGCTGACGTCACGGAAAGCGCGGCGGTGATTCCCGCGATCACAGGGCGAAGCGGGCGAAGAAAATCGGGGCTCATTTTGGAAACAATCCTGCTCTGGCCTTATTTTGTTGGGATTCACCGTACCGATGATTTTTCTTATTTTCAAACTTTTAGCTTGGATGACGGCGCGGAATTGCTTATAAAGGTTCCACTGCTCGATAGGTTTCTTGCCTGTATGAAACCTGCCTCAATAACTTAACGCCCGCTTCGTGCGGGCGTTTTTTTCTGCCTCGAGCTCCGAGTTTCCCGCCCAAAAATTGACCGTATCCGCAACCGGGTCTTTCCCCGTTTATTTTGCAGGTGCAGCATGGCACTGTGTCTCCAAATCATGAATCTGTGGGAGACCCCAAATGAACCTGTCGGGAAAAACTGCAATCATTACCGGATCGAATTCTGGCATCGGGTTGGGCATCGCGCGCGAATTGGCTAAGGCGGGGGCCGACGTGGTTCTGAACTCGTTCACCGACCGCGATGAAGATCACGCGCTTGCGGCCGAGATCAGCAAGGAAACCGGAACCACGGCGCGCTACATTAAGGCCGACATGTCCAAGGGCGAGGAATGCCGGGCGTTGGTCGAACAGGCCGGAGCCTGCGATATACTGGTCAACAACGCAGGCATTCAGCACGTGGCACCGATCGACCAGTTTCCGGTCGAGAAATGGGACGCGATCATCGCCATCAACATGAACTCGGCCTTTCACACGACGGCGGCGGCGCTGCCGATGATGCGCAAGGCCGGGTGGGGGCGGATCGTCAACATCGCCTCGGCGCATGGGCTGACGGCGTCGCCCTACAAGGCGGCTTATGTGGCGGCCAAGCATGGGGTCGTGGGCATGACCAAGACCGTTGCGCTTGAAACCGCGCAGGAGCCGATCACCTGCAACGCCATCTGTCCGGGCTATGTGCTGACGCCGCTGGTCGAGGCGCAGATCCCCGACACGATGAAGGAATACAACATGAGCCGCGAGGACGTAATCAAGAACGTCATGCTCGAACGGCAACCCTCGAAAGAGTTCGCGACCGTCGAACAACTTGGTGGAACCACCGTGTTCCTGTGCTCGGACGCGGCGGCCCAGATCACCGGCACCACGATCTCGGTCGACGGCGGCTGGACCGCGCTGTGATCCGCGGCGCGCGCCGGGGCCGGCGGACATGGTAAAGCGCATCAATCTCGCCCTGCAGGGCGGCGGCGCGCATGGCGCCTTTACTTGGGGCGTGCTGGACCGTCTGCTGGACGACGAAGACATCGAGGTTGCGGCGATCACCGGAACCTCGGCCGGGGCGCTGAACGGGGCTGCGTTCAAGGCCGGCATGGTTCATGCCGGTCGCGATGGCGCGCGCGAGACCCTGAACGCCCTATGGGAGCGGATGGGCGCGGTGGGCGACATGCGCATCGCCAACTGGCTGGCCGGGATGGAGCCCGCCCAGATCGCGCAGGCGATGGAGTATTCCGTGCCGTTCTCGGTGGCCGATACCTGGTCGCGGATGGTGTCGCCCTATGCCTATGGGCCGTTCTACCGCAATCCGCTGACCCCAGTGGTCGAGGCCTTTGATTTTGGCGAGGTCTGCGCCGATCAGGGGCCGCGTCTGTTCGTCTGCGCCACCTGCGTGCGCAGCGGCAAGATCCGGGTGTTCACGGGCGATGAGGTGACGACCGACGCGATCCTCGCCTCGGCCTGCCTGCCGAACCTTTTCCAGGCCGTTGAAATTCACGACCCCGAAACCGACCGGACCGAAGCCTATTGGGATGGCGGCTATACCGGCAACCCTGCGCTGTTCCCTCTGTTCAACGCGGGTCTGCCCAAGGATGTGGTGATCGTGAACATCAACCCGCTGGAGCGCGACGAGGTTCCGAAGACCCCGCAGCAGATCCAGAACCGGATCAACGAGATCAGCTTCAACTCGTCCCTTCTGCGCGAATTGCGGGCGATCAACTTCGTGCAGCGCCTGCTGGCCGAGGGCAAGTTGAAAGCGGGCGAGATGAGCCGTGTCTTCGTGCACATGATTGCAGATGACGCCCTGATG
This sequence comes from Ruegeria sp. BHSC043, assembly GCF_059612985.1. NCBI lineage: Bacteria > Pseudomonadati > Pseudomonadota > Alphaproteobacteria > Rhodobacterales > Roseobacteraceae > Ruegeria > Ruegeria sp. BHSC043. Next base: position 335,002 of record NZ_JBXWRS010000002.1, read on the forward strand.
AACAGCCTGTCGGTTGCGACCAAGACTGTGCCAAACCCGGTGGTTCTGCACAGCCTGAAACAGGCGGGACGGGCCGCAGCCGACCGGTTTCTGGCCGATCACAAACCCGATCTGGGTGCGCGCAGCACCGTCGATCTGCCCGCGATGTTCGGCTGATCACTCGGGCGGCTGTGAGGGGTCTTTCTGGTTCGGATAGACCAACCCGGCCGAGATCACCAGCTTGGCGGCATCCTCGATCGTCATGTCCAGCAGGATCACGTCTTCCTCGGGGAAGAACAGCAGAAAACCCGAAGTCGGGTTCGGCGTGGTCGGGATGAACACGCTCAGCAGGCCGCCGCCGGTTTCGGCGCGTTTGTTGATCTCGCCCTTGGCCTCGGTCGAGACGAAGCCGATGGCCCAGATGCCCCGGCGGGGATACTGCACCAGGCAGGCCTTCTCGAATGACCGCTCGGTCTGGGCAAAGACGGTTTCCGAGATCTGCTTGATCCCGGAATAGATCGACCGGACGACGGGCATCCGGTTGACCAGGCTTTCGGCAAAATGGATCAGTGACCGACCCAAAATACCTTTGGCGATCCAGCCGACCAGAACCGTGAAGATCAGGAAGAACAGTACGCCTACGCCGCGCAGGTTGATGCCTACATATTGTTCAGGGCGGAACTGGTGCGGGATCAGGGGCAGAACCGCGCTGTCGATCCAGCCGACCACCGACAGGATCAACCACAGCGTCAGCCAGACTGGTGCGATGACGACGATACCCGTCAGAAACGACGCGCGTAGCCGCGACAGCAGGCCGGGGCGGCGGTGGGGTTCTTCATCAAACGGTGTGTTCATCGCGGTTCCGAGCGGTTTGACGGATTAGTTAATCAGTCCGGCGCCTTGGTACAATAGGTCCGATTGGCGTTCAGTCCGCCTGAGCCTTCAAAGCCTTGGCGATGCCAGCCGCAAGGCGCGCATTGTTGCGCACCAGGGCGATGTTGGCGATCAGGGATCGGCCCTCGGTCCGCTCGTAGATGCGCTGCAGCAGATAGGGCGTGACGGCTTTGCCGGTGATGCGGTGTGCTTCAGCGTCCTGCTGCGCCGAGGCGATAATCGGGTCCAGTTCCTCGGATGGGATCTGATCGGCCTGCGGGATCGGGTTAGCCACCAGTTGCCCGCCGGGCAGACCCAGCGCGCGGCGCGTCGCATGGGCCTTGGCGATCTGCTCGGCCGTATCCATCCGCAGGGGCGCGGCAAAGGGCGACTTGGCCGACCAAAAAGCCGGGAATTCATCCTGCCCATGGGCGATGACCGGCACGCCCAGCGTTTCCAGTACCTCGAGCGTCTTAGCCAGATCGAGGATCGCCTTGGCCCCGGCGGCCACGACCGTGACGGGGGTCTGCGCCAGTTCGTGCAGGTCGGCCGAGATGTCAAAGCTGGTTTCCGCACCACGGTGCACCCCGCCGATGCCGCCGGTGGCAAAGACCTCGATCCCCGCAAAATGGGCGGCGATCATCGTGGCGGCCACGGTGGTGGCCCCGGTGCCGCCCGAAGCGATGCAGGCCGCCATGTCCGCGCGCGAGATCTTGGCCACACCCTGCGCCTGTCCCAGATCCTTCAGCTGATCGGGTTCCAGCCCCACATGCAGCCGGCCGTCAATCACTGCGATCGTGGCAGGAACGGCACCCGCGTCGCGGATGTCCTGCTCGACCTGGGCCGCCACCTCGATGTTCTGCGGGTAGGGCATGCCGTGGGTGATGATGGTGCTTTCCAGGGCAACGATGGGGGTTTCGTCGTCCTTGGCCGCGCGCACTTCGGCGGAATACTGGATGTCGATCACAGGGGGGTCTCTCCGGATACATAGGTTGCGGCGGCAAGCAAGGCGCGGGTCAGCGCCTCGTCGATCCTCGCGCCATTGGCTTCGGCGGCGATATGGGCCGCCATGAACGTGTCGCCTGCGCCGGTCACGCGCGTGACCAGAACCGACGGGGGTTTCTGGGTGATCACCGCTTCGGCACTGGCCACGGTGGCCGAGTTGCCCCCGTCGGTCACCAGCGCACGCAGCGCGCCCCTGTCCAGCAGCGCGCGGGCGGCGGTTTCGGAATCGGCAAACTCGCGCTGGCACAGCAGCCCGGCTTCCTCGAGGTTCACATACAGCGTGGCCCGTCCGTGCTTGAGGAAAGGCAGCAGCCGCTCGGCCTTGCCGGGCGACGCCGGGGCCACGCGCAGGTCGGCACGGGCGAAGGCCGGGCTGACGGCGATTTCTTCCAGAAGGTCCAGCGTCAGGTTGCCGTCCAGCGCGATCTGGCCCTCGAACGGGGTGTTTTCATACCCCAGCGGGCCATGGATCAGCGGGCGCAGGATCTTGGCACCGGCAGCCTCGAGAGAATGGGCGTCGGCGATAGCGGCGATCAGGCCGTTTGCGCCTTCGACCGCCATGTAACGGTCGGTGGGCAGGTCTTGCGAGCGGTAGACATGGGTCGTGTCCATGCCCAGCCGCTTGCAGGCGTGAACCAGCTCGTCGCCCTCGGGGTCGCTGCCGATGGCGGTCAAAAGGGTCGGTGTCATGCCGAAGCGCACAAGCGTCATGGCGATGTTCATCGCCACGCCACCGGGCAGGCGCGTGATGCGGCCGGGCACATCCGAACCCTGCCGCATGTGGCTGGCGGATCGTCCGATCACGTCCCACAGGACGGACCCGATACACAGGATGTCAGAATTCCGAGTCATGTCCTCGTCATGCCGCAGGGTCGCCATGGGCGCAAGCCGGAAGGGTGCGGAAACGGGCCGCCCTGACCAATCGGGCTTGTCAAACGCCTGTATCCCGGAAACACTCGGGGCCAGTGCTTAGATTTATTTCTGGATCCTTCGGGATGGTTTTGATCATTCGCTTGCTGGCGGTTCTTTGGCATCATTTTCGGCCTATCCGTTACCTTTGTGCTTTTCTTGTTCTGGCCGGGCCGGTTGCGGCGCAAGGCGCAGGCCGGTCCGTCGTGGAGTTTCAGGTCAAAGGCGACCGGGTGCTTGTGGAAATCACCCTGAATGCCGAGGCGTTGCTGGCCGGGCTTGACCCGCAGACCGTGGCGCAGGGGGGCGGCAGCGCCGACTATGCACGGTTGCGCCGCTTGCCTTCCTCGGAATTGGAACCTTTGCTGCACGCGCGTGTGGCGGTGTGGAAAAACGCTCTGACGATCGATGCGAACGGCCCGGTCGAACTGTCCTACGAGGGTGCGCGTATTCCTGTGGTGGGCGATTCCGACAAACCCAGGCTGTCTCGGGTGTTGCTGGTCGGTACATTGCCGCCCGGGGCGACCGAGGTGCGCCTGACCTGGCCTGCCGGGTTCGGCCCGGTAGTTCTCAGGCAGACGGGCGTCGACGCACCCTATACCGGGTTGCTGGAGGGGGGCGAGACCAGCCCCGCCATTCCCTTGCGCGGCGGAGCAGGGATGGGGCCACGACAGACTGCCAAGACCTTCTTTCGGCAAGGCGTGGCACGGATTTGGCAAGATAAGGGGCAGCTTCTGGCATTGGCCTTGGTGCTGGTTTTTCTAAACCTGCGGGTGCGCCCCCTTCTGGCGCAATTCGCCGCCCTGGCGCTGGGTGTTCTGCTGGCGCAGCCGCTGGGATTGTCCCGCCTGCTTCGGTTCGGGGACGAGGCGTATTGGCTGGCGGTCGCCGGGGCCATCGTCATTCTGGCGACATGGAATCTGATCGGGTCGCGGGCCGGTGCGTTGCGGTTGGGGGCGGTTTTCCTGACCGGCGCGATACTTGGCTTGGGCCTGTCGCACGAACTGATCCGGTTGGGGGTTCCACCCCTTCACGTCGTGCCGGCCCTGCTGGGCTATTCGGGCGGGGTCTTGCTGGGAATCGCGGGTGTCGCCGGACTTGCATATGCCGCAGTGACCGTGTTGTTGCCCGATGTACCCCGGTTGCGGGGACGCATTTCGACTGTCGCATCGCTGATGCTGGCGGGTCTGGGTCTCTACTGGGTCGCGCTGCCGGTCCTGCCGCTCTAGCGCATCGGCGCCAGCAGGGTGTCGAGCGCGCGCAGCGGGTCGTCGTTGCCCCAGATCTCGTCACCGACCCCGAAAAAATCGGTGCAGGGCGCGAGGTCGGCCACCAACTCGGGCGTCAGGCCGCCTTCGGCGACCACCGGAACCTCGATCATCTCGGACCACCATTGGAACAGGTCGCGTTCCGCGCGGGCTCCTTTGCCCAGAGACATATCTCCCACGGGTCCGAAGGCCACATAGTCGGCCCCGGCTTCGCCCGCGGTCATCCCGTCATGGCGCGAGGTTCCGCAGAAGCTGCCTACGATGGCATCCGCCCCCAACTCCTTGCGCGCGGCCCGGACCGAGCGGGCCGCATCGTCCAGATGCACCCCGTCCAGCCCCAGCCGTTGCGCCAGCAGGACATGGTTCGAGATCACCAGCGCCACGTCGCGCGCATGGGCCACCTCGCGGCAGGCGTCGGCCGCGCGGGCGATGGCGTCCTCGTCGCTGCCGGCCAGCGCCAGCCGGATGCAGGCGATCTCGGTCCCGTCCAGAACGCGGGCCAGCCGGTCGGGGAAGGTGGCCGGGTCGATGGTCGGCGGGGTGATCAGATAGATCTGAGGCTGCTCGGGGGTGTCCATTGGCGGATCCTTCGCGGTTGGTCTTTGGCGCGGTTTAGCCGATTGCGGCGGGGAAGCAAACTTTATTGCCCGCAGACCGGCCGATTTGCAATCGGGCATGGCGGCCGGGCTTGCCCTGTGGCAAAGGCGGCAGTATGGCAGGCGCAACTTTCGGAGATCAGGATGCCTAGCGACAGACCCCAGCCCTCATTCGTGCTTGTGCGCCCGCAGATGGGCGAAAACATCGGCGCCGCGGCCCGGGCGATGTGGAATTTCGGCCTGGACCGGATGCGCATCGTTGCCCCGCGCGACGGCTGGCCCAACCCCAAAGCCGTGGCCATGTCGAGCGGTGCCGGGCGGCTGCTGGACGAGGCGCAGCTGTTCGACGATCTGGCCGGCGCTTTGGGCGACCGCACATTTGTGTTTGCCACCACCGCCCGTCAGCGCGGCCTGACCAAGCCCGTCTACAGCCCCGAGCGCGCCATGCAGATCGCGGCCCAGAAGGTGGCGGCGGGCGAAAAGGTGGCCGTGCTGTTCGGGCCTGAGCGGGCCGGTCTGGAGAATGAAGACATCGCCAAGGCCAATGCGATCATCTCGGTGCCTGTGAACCCCGAATATGCCTCGCTGAACCTGGGGCAGTGCGTGTTGCTGACCGCCTATGAGTGGATGCGCCAGACCGGCGACGTGGTGCACGAGGCCACCGATCTGGGCAAAGGCGACTGGGCCACCGGCATCGAGGTCGAGAAACTGGCCGAGCATTACGAGCAGCGGCTGGAGGAGGCCGGGTTCTTCTACCCTCCGGAAAAGGCCGAAGGGATGAAGGTGAACCTGCGCAACCTGTGGTCGCGCATGCGCATGACGCGGGCCGATGTGCAGATGCTGCACGGGATCATGCGTCAGATGGTCCGCTGGAAGGACAAAGGCTGAGGCTGGACCTTCGCGGGCACTGGCCCTAGCTTGCGGGAAAATCAAGGACATGAGGACGGCATGAGCGGCAAGCGCAGCATCTTCGAAGAAGTCTCGGGTGAACAAAAGCAGGAAATGGTCCAGCCCGGCATGATCGACCGCGGCCGGGGTGGCGCGCGCAAGGCCATCCGTACCTGGCTTATGATCCTGTTCGCACTTGTCGTCGTGATGATCGCGGTGGGCGGGCTGACCCGCCTGACCGACAGCGGCCTGTCGATCACCGAATGGCGCCCGGTCACTGGGGCGATCCCGCCGATGTCGGAGGCGGACTGGCAGGCCGAGTTCGACAAGTACAAACAGATCGACCAGTGGCGGATCATGAACCAGTGGATGGAGCTGGATGACTTCAAGACCATCTACTGGTGGGAATGGGGCCACCGGCAGCTGGGCCGGGTGATCGGTCTTGTCTGGGCGCTTGGCTTCTTTGGCTTTCTGGTGCTGCGCAAGATCCCCGCAGGCTGGACCGGGCGCCTTGTGATCCCGGGACTGCTGGGCGGCGTTCAAGGCGCTGTCGGTTGGTGGATGGTGGCCTCGGGGGTGACGCAGGGCGAGGGGATGACCGCGGTTGCCAGTTATCGTCTGGCCACCCACCTTGGCCTTGCGTTCGTGATCCTGGGCTTTCTGGCCTGGTACATCTTCATGCTAGGGCGCGAGGAACGCGACCTGATGCAAGCCCGCCGCGCTAAAGAGGCGCGGCTGTCCTCCCTGTCGACCGGGCTGCTGCACTTTGCCTTTCTGCAGATCCTGATCGGCGCATTGGTGGCTGGCATCGACGCCGGCCGGTCCTATACCGACTGGCCGCTGATCGGCGGGCAACTGCTGCCGCCGGACGCCACCGCGCTTGAACCGCTGTGGCGCAATTTCTTCGAAAGTCCGGGACTGGTGCAGTTCATCCACCGCTGCGTAGGCTATGCACTGTTCGCCTTCGCCATTTTCGTCTGGCGGCGCGGCAGCAGCAGCGCCCACCCGCAGACGCGGTTCGCCTTCAACGCCATGTTCGCGGCGCTTTCGCTGCAGGTGGTCGTGGGCATCTTCACCGTGGTCTACGGCGCGCCCTGGCAGATCGCCATCTTCCACCAGTTTATGGCCGTG